>DXWV01000043.1 GCA_019416685.1 Bacteroides sp. | reverse complement strand
TTTATTAAAGCAATATTCTGCGGAAACATTTGGTTTTAATAGAGTATACGAGGAATGCCTTGTTTCTCTACGAGGATCGGCTCAAGACTCTACGAGAAATGAATTGGAAGTTTATAAGATGTTACAAAAGTGATGAATGATAAAAATCTTCTCCTTTTCTTTTAGTAAACGTTATTCATTCGTAAATGGTTGTTTTTCTCATATTTATCTTTATCTTTGCTTCTATAACCTGATGTCAATCAAAATAAAACCGATTATGGAATTGAGCTTATTTGCTATAATTGTTTTACTCGTTGTGATATTGTACATGCAAAGCGATAGGTTTGCAAAATTAAACTCCGAGATTAATGCTGTGAAAAGGAGGTTGGACCTTTTGTTAGAGAAGAAAAAAGAGACCTCTTCTGTTAGTGAAACTAAAGTTCCTCCTGTGTTTATGGAAAATACAGAAGAAGAACCATCATTACCGACTCCGGTAAAAGATAAAATACAATCAGTTTCTGAAGTGCAGTTACCTGAAAACGGAACTGAAAGCCATCCTGAACCTGAACCTGTTTCTTGGATTTCTGAAGAGGTTTCTGCTATTGATTCACAGGTTGTTGAAACTGAGAAAACGGAAAAAGAAACAGAAACAGAGAAACCGGCTCCTGTATTCATTAAAAAAGAGAAGGCGAAGATTAATTATGAAAAGTTTATCGGCGAGAATCTTTTTGGGAAGATTGGTATTCTTGTTTTAGTGGTAGGGGTTGGTCTGTTTGTAAAATACGCTATTGATAAAGATTGGATAAATGAGACGATGCGCACTATACTGGGATTTGTAGCGGGTGCTGTTTTGTTGTTTGTTGCGGAACGTTTGTGCGAAAAGTATCGTACATTCAGTTCTTTGTTGGCGGGTGGCGCTTTTGCTGTGTTTTATCTGACGGTTGCCATTGCCTTTCATTACTATAATTTGTTTTCACAAACGGTAGCGTTTATTATTCTTGTGTTTGTCACACTGATGATGTCCATATTGGCCATTCTATATGATCGCCGTGAGTTGGCTGTTATTTCGCTTGTCGGTGGTTTTATTGCTCCTTTTCTGGTGAGTAGCGGAGAGGGAAGTTATATTGTTCTGTTTACTTATCTGTCTATTCTCAATTTGGGGATGTTCGGATTATCATTGTATAAAAAGTGGGCGGAGCTTCCTGTTATTTCATTTGTAGCTACCTATCTTATTTTTCTGATTTACGTACTGAACAGTTGTGTATTCTATAACGTACCGAAGATTGATTCAGTTGTAATTGCACAACATCTGTTTGTTTTTGCCACTTTGTTTTATTTTATTTTTTTGTTACCGGTGTTGACCATACTTAAGGCTGAAGGAAAGAAACCTAATAAATGTTTACTTCCAATTATTGTAACAAATAATTTTATTTATCTTTTCTTTGGAGTGCTGTTCCTGAATTCCATGAATCTGCCTTTTAAAGCTACAGGGCTTTTCACCTTATTTATTGCTTTCGTAAACTTGGTTTTAGTTATCTGGTTAAGAAAAAGTAAGCGGGATTATAAACTTCTTATTTATACAATGCTGGGGTTGGTGCTGACTTTTGTTTCTATTACGATTCCTGTCCAGTTGGATGGAAATTACATAACTTTGTTTTGGGCTTCCGAAATGGTCCTTTTGTTATGGCTCTATATCAAATCCGGAATCCGGGTATACGAATCAGCTTCTCTGGTGTTAATCGGATTGACCTCGATTTCTTATATTATGGATGTTGAGCATCAGATTACAGACTATTCCTTTGTGACAAGTATCATTTTTATAAATAGTATGTTTGCTACCAGTTTGTTTACCGGATTGGCAGTAGGGGTATATGCTTTCTTGATAGGGCGTTATCGCGATTCTTTTGAGAAAGCCCGTTATTTGAATTATACTCCCTGGAATGCAATAATGCTGGTTGTTTCTGTTGTCATACTGTACTATACTTTTATGATAGAGTTTTATCAGCACTTGGCTCCGATACTATCTTATAGGGTGATGCATTTATTCACTTCTTTCTGTATATTGGCTTTGTGCTATGGTTTTAGAAAGCGCTTTCCGATTAAAGAGTATGGTTTGCTTTATGTGATAGGAATAGGGGTAAGTGTAATCCTGTATATGATTCATGCGTGGGAAGATCATGGTAATTCAATAGGTGTGTTGCCTGTTTTACTTTCCTGGATAACTACGGTTGTAGTGATTGTCAATCTTTGTTATGTGTGTTGGTTATATAATATTCATCATAGTATTACAGTTCGCTTTACGGTTTATTTTAGTGTGTTATCAACTTTATTCTGGCTGGCTATTGTTCGGCTTTTCCTCTCTCACTTGGGGTTACCGGATGAATTTAATGCTGGTTTGTCTATTGCTTTGGGTATTGCAGGATTTGTTCAGATGTCATTGGGTATGCGTCTGCATCAAAAGGTATTGCGTATCGTTAGTCTTTTCACATTAGGTATTGTATTGGTAAAATTAGTGCTTGTCGATTTATGGGCAATGCCTACAGTGGGAAAGATTGTGGTATTCATCATGCTTGGTATTATTTTGTTGGTACTGTCCTTCCTTTATCAAAAGTTGAAAGGGGTTTTGTTTAAAGACGATAAGGAACAGATTAACTAATATATTAATAACACTCTTTTTTTAATCTATGTTAATCTGTTCTCAAATCTCTCCTTTTCATTGTTTTTTTTTATATTTGTTCCATACTAATGGAAAGGATTCTATTTGAGACATTATAAGTTAATATGGCTTTTATTTTTTATTTTATTCCTTTTAGCACCCAAAGGAAGAGCTAGTTCTGTTTTGAATCCATATACACAGGAATCTATCTCTGTTGATTCTATTTTGTATAATGTGATGACTTTTGCCCCTTTTTATGAGAAGATTGTCAACGATTATCGGGCCGACTTATATATTAAAGGTAAACTGAATATACGGAAGAAGAACTTTATGTTTCGTTATCTTCCAAAGATGTTCCGTATGCAAAAGGGCGTACGTGAATACTTGATGGAGTCATATAGCGACTTGCATTTCACGGCTCCTGATATTTATGACCAGAAAGTTAAAGCGGGATATGGCACGGTTTTTAGCGGTGGCTTTCAGGCAACGATGCTCGAATATTTCCATGTGAATGTTTACTCTGCTACATTGCTTTATGATCGTTTACTTTCACCACTTGCCAAGAATGGGAAGAAATATTATCGCTATCAGATAGATACTATTATGGGAGGGCAGGATAACCTGCACTATAAAATACGTTTTATTCCCAGAACTAAAAGTGATCAGCTTGTTGGCGGATATATGATTGTCAGTTCGGATGTATGGAGTGTACGCGAAATTCGTTTTTCCGGTCGGTCCGAGCTATTGACTTTTGAGAATCTTATTAAGATGGGAGAGGTAGGCGAAGATAATGAATTTTTACCTATTCGTTATGAATTTAATGTGAGATTCAATTTTGTGGGTAATGTGGTAGATGGTAGTTACCTGGCTTCGTTAGACTATAGCTCTATCGAACTAAAAGAGAAGAGTAAATACCGTAAAGAAAAGAAGAAGTTCAATCTTACAGAATCGTATACATTGAGGTGTGATACTAATTCCTTACATTTGGATAGTGCTTATTTCGCATCCTTACGTCCGATAGAGTTAATGGATGACGAGAAGAAATTATACGAAGATTATGCATTCAGAAAAGATACTACCGCGATGAAACCTCCTTCCAAACGTCGTGTGTTTTGGGGAGAAATAGGTGACTTTTTATTGTCTGATCTTAATGTAGATTTATCCCGTATCGGCAGTGTCAAGTGTTCTCCGATTATTAATCCGTTGTTGCTGAGTTACAGTGGAAGTAATGGTTTTTCATGGAGGCAGGATTTTAAATATAACAGGTTGTTTTCCGGTGATAAATTGTTACGTATCGTTCCTCGGATTGGTTATAACTTCACTCGTAAAGAGTTTTATTGGTCAGCCAATGCCGATTTTGATTATTGGCCACAGAAACGTGGGGCTATTCATGTGAATTTTGGTAATGGTAACCGCATCTATAGCAGTGACGTGCTTGATGAGTTGAAAGCGATGCCCGACAGTACTTTTGATTTCGATCAGATACATCTGGATTATTTTAAAGACTTATATTTCAATTTTCGTCATAGTATTGAAGTCATTAATGGCCTGGAACTGAGTGTTGGCTTTTCTGCTCATAGAAGAACAGCCGTTGAAAAAACGAGGTTCGTAGTGCTAAATTCATCATTGCCTCTTGCATCTGATTTTTTGAATAAGTTTAAGGATACTTATATCAGTTTTGCACCTCGTGTCCGGGTAGAGTGGACTCCTTGTCTTTATTACTATATGAATGGAAAGCGGAAGATGAATCTGCATTCAGCTTATCCTACATTTTCTGTGGATTATGAGCGTGGTATAAAAGGTGTATTTAAAAGTACAGGCCAGTATGAACGAATTGAGTTTGATCTTCAGCATCATGTTCGGTTAGGATTGATGCGCAATATTTATTATCGTTTTGGATTTGGAGCATTCACCAATCAAGAACAACTTTATTTTGTAGATTTTGCCAATTTAGCGCGAAGTAATCTGCCTATAGGATGGAATGATGATATTGGTGGGGTTTTTCAATTATTGGATGGCCGTTGGTATAACTCTTCCCGGAAGTATGTTCGTGCTCATTTTACTTATGAAGCTCCTTTTTTGTTTTTGCGTCATTTGATGAAATATACCCGTTACGTTCAGAATGAACGCTTGTATGTGAATACATTATTTGTTCCACATCTCAATCCTTATCTGGAAATAGGTTATGGTATTGGTACACACATTTTTGATGTAGGGGTATTTGTTAGTAGTGAAAACTGGAAATATACCGAAGTTGGATGTAAGTTTACGTTTGAGTTGTTTAATAGATAATATAAAAATCTCCTCTTGGAAAAGTTGCTAAGAGGAGATTTATATGTCATAAAATGACAATGCTTATAAAACGATTGTTTTATAAACTTTATTGTTGATGCGTACAATGTAATTATTTTCAGCAAGGTTGAACGTCATTGTACCGTTGCTTGCTTTTGTATCAATTATTTTTTCACCATTGATCGTATAAATAAGGATACTATCAGCTATTTTCAGACCTTCAATAGTCATTCCGCCCTTGTTTGGCATAATGATAATATTGTCCGAAATGTTATCCTGGACACCTGTGGGCTTTTGGATACTGATAGGCGTAGTCTTGAATACATTGGCTCCTGTAAATTTGGGGAATGCATCACTTGTCATCTCGCAATATACAGGTTGGTTTTGTGAAGTGAGGAATGTGAATTTTCCATTATTTTCAGTATAATCCGTACCTGCTACCAAAGTTGTTGCTCCATCGGATGTTTTCCAAGTGTAAGTAGTTTTTTGAGCTGTTTCAGTAACCCCTTTGATATTATCCTGTGCAGACAAGTCCAATTCTTGGTTTGTGGAGATACTTTCTGCAATAGTTAATGCTTCTTGAGGAGCATAGGTATAACCAGAATCACTTCTTTTGGGCAACGTACTGAGAGTTAGTTTGTTTTTGCTACAGTTTAATGTCTTTTCGATGTTTCCAACTTTGATTTCTTTGATTTGGTTGCCCATACAAAATAAAGTGGTTAATGCTGGGCATGCAGTGACATCTATACTGGTAAGTTGATTGTTGTTCACATTTACAAAATCTAAAATAGTGTTTTTAGAGAAATCAATGTTTTTTATTTGATTGTTTAGACAATATAATTTTTTTAGTTTTGTATTTTTAGATATATCCAATGCTTCTAATTTGTTATTATTAAAAGAAAGATAGTCTAATTCAGGACATTTAGAAACGTCCAATTTGCTGATTTCCATATCATTGGCGTTTAAATAAATCAATGCTATGTTATTGGTCAAATCAAGTGATGTTATCGGATTACCACCGCAATATAGTATTTGTAGCTTTGTGTTTTTACTTACATCAAGACTTGTTAATTTATTAGTGTTTGCATACAACTCTGTTAGATGTACTGCTTTTGTAACATCCAAAGCGGTCACTTTTGCTTCCTTTGCATTTGGTGCACAACTAAAATATACAATGTTCTCACCATAGATTTTGATTAATCCTTCTCCCTTAGGAGTTACGACTACATCTGTTGCATTAAGGTATGGATCAGGAGTTTGTATTATCTCTGTTTCTACCAATACTCCGTCTCCCCAATCAATAGAAAGTTTAGTATTTGGAGTACTAACTTCAAAACCAAGAGTGATCTTAGCTTCGTTTACCTCTACATTGAGTGTGATTACCGGTTCGGTTTCTGCTTTCGCAATTGTTGCGATGCAAAAGAATAATAAAAATAGTAATTTTCTTCTCATAATAATTATTATTTGATTAGTTTTGCAAAACTATGAAAAAGAAACCAAATTACCGAAAAATATATTGCTTTTATTAGAAAATAGTGTATGAAATTACTATGATTTTTGAAAATTAGAGAAAATAATATATATATTGTATGAAAAAGATAATAGGACTATCGTTTTTGCTTCTTTTTGTTAGTGGAGTTTCTTGTGCTACAGTAACAAAAAAGAATAAGAAAAAAGTCATTAATCCAATTGAAGTAAAGAAGGATTCTGTTAATGCGGATTATAAAAAAGTAACAAAGGACGCTGTATCCAGAAAGGGGCTATTTACTACTTTTTTGAGTAAAAAGGAAAATAATTTATATTTTGAAATACCTGATTCGGCCTTTTCACATGCTTATCTATTGGCAAACCGTATTGCTGAGACTAGTAATACACAGGATTATGTTGCCGGACAAATGGCAACTACTCCATTGATGATTCGTTTCAGTAAAGATGATCAGAAGGTTTATATGCATTTAGTACAAAGTAGTAATATCGTAGACCGGAATGATCCGATTTTGCCTGCTTTTGATAAGAATTTTGCTGATCCGGTATTGAAAGGATTTAAGATTGTTGCCCGTAATAAGGATAATGTTGTCATAGATGTTACTTCCTTCTTTGGGGGGAATGAGAAATGTATCAGTCCGATAAAGCAGGAGAGTCCTTTGGCAAAATTATTTGGTGGTGGAAACTCCCTGAAGGGAACTTTTGCATCAGATGCTTCTAATATTTTGAGTGTAAAAACTTTCCCGAATAATATTGAGATAAAGAGTTTGCTGTCATTTACTACTACCCCTTTGAATCAACCTTATTCAGTAACAGTGCATCGTTCGTTATTCGTTTTGCCTGACACGTTGATGCCTATGCGTCTGCAAGATAATAGAGTAGGGTATTTTAGTTCTGATAAGAGTCTATACACCTCGTCTAAAGATAAAATTGTACCGCAAACTTTTATTCATCGTTGGAGATTGGAACCCCAAAAGGAGGATTTGGAGAAATACTTTAAGGGAGAACTGGTAGAACCAATGAAACCTATTGTATTTTATGTAGATACTGCTTTTCCGGAAAAATGGCGTACGGTGGTGAAACAAGGTATTGAAGACTGGAATATGGCATTTCAAGCGGCTGGTTTTAAGAATGTAGTGAAGGCATTGGATTATCCCAGTAATGATCCGAATTTTGATCCGGATGATATGCGCTACAGTTGTGTGAAGTATGCAGCCACTTCTATTGCTAATGCGATGGGACCCAGCTATATTGATCCGCGTACAGGAGAGATACTTACAGCAGATGTAATCTGGTATCATAATGTTGTTTCATTATTACACAACTGGCGTTTTGTGCAAACGGCTGCAGTTGATAGCCGTGTACGTAAAGCTGTGTTTGATGATGAAGTGATGCAGGAAGCCATACGTTATGCGGCTGCCCATGAGATAGGACATACGCTTGGATTGATGCACAATATGGGAGCCAGTTATTCTTTTCCTGTAGATTCGTTACGTAGTCCGGAGTTTACACAGAAGTACGGAACGACTCCGAGTATAATGGATTATGCCAGAAACAATTACATAGCCCAGCCCGGAGATTTGGAGAAAGGAGTAAAATTGACTCCACCAATTTTAGGAGTATATGATATTCATGCCATCAATTGGGGATATCGGTTGATTCAGGGGGCTGATACACCGGAGAAAGAGAAAAAGACATTGGATGCCTGGATTGAAGAAAAGAAAGCCGATCCCATGTATGAATTCGGGGCACAGCAGGTATTTGGAGTGGTCGACCCGACCGATCAGTCTGAAGATTTGGGAAATGATCATTTGAAAGCCGGAGATATGGCTATCCATAATCTGAAGATTATAATGAAGAATTTGGAAACATGGACTTTTGATGAGGGAGCGCGTTATGACGATGTCGAAAATATGTATATTGAAGTTGTACGGCAATATACACGGCACTTACGTCATGTGATGCCTTATATTGGTGGTATCCGTTTTCAGGAAGTTCGTCAGGGTGAAGATGCATCGGCCAAAAATTATATAGATAAGGCTATGCAGAAGAAAGCGATGTTGTGGCTGTTAAATCAGGCACGTACCTATAATGATTGGCTGACTCCTAAAGAATTGATTGTGAAACTGGATGTAAACATGAACGTGAATGACAAACTGCAGTCTTCCGTTGTAGGAGCTTTACTAAACTCAGCTGCGTTATATCGTATCAATGAGGGAGGGCAAATGAATCCTAAGATTAATTATACTTTAAATGCTTATCTGGATGATGCTTTCTCTGAAATGTTCAAGCCTACTTATCAGGGTATAAAACTATCACAGGCGGATATGAATATTCAGTCGGCTGCTGTTGCTTTGATGATTAACTATACTGGTTTAGCTAAGGCCACTGAAAAAAAAGCATCTACTGCCTTAGCTGACTATGAAGAAGTGTTACGGCAAACTTGCGAACCAGCTTTACCATGTAGTCACGTACATGGTCATGACAGTTCGTTCACACGAATCAACTTTGGTCTGCCCACACTATCCAAAGAGCAACTGGCAGCAGTGATGACCGGACGATTGAATAAGATTGCCCAGTTATACAAAAGCCGTAGAACTACCTCTACCGGAGACACTCGTGATTTTTATGATTATCAGTTATTGCTGATTGAACGTACTTTGAAAAATAACTAATAAATAAATTATATGAATAGAATCTTCTATCTATTTATTTTTTTGTGTTGCCTTTCTTATAGTGTTTGGGGGCAAAATGCAAAAAGCTATTCATTGAACGGAAAAGTTTTTGATACATCCGGTGAAACGATTGTTGGTGCAAATATTAAAATAAAAGGAGCCGATAGCGGAACGATTACTGACCTGGATGGTAATTTTACTTTGTTAGTCCCCGGTAAAGAAACGATTCTGATTATTTCGTTTATAGGTTATCAATCTCAGGAAGTTCGATTGAAGCCGGGAGAGAACAATCTAAAAGTGGTGTTGAAGGATGATGCACAACTACTGGATGAAATTGTAGTCATAGGATATGGAACACAAAAAAAATCTTCTTTGACCAGTTCGGTAGAAGTAGTACGTAGTGATGAATTATTACAGATGCCTACTATTAATATTGATGAGGCTTTGAGTGGTCAGGTAGCCGGCCTGCAGGTAATGGCTACCAGTGGAGACCCAAGTACTGCAAAAGAATCGAATATACACATCCGTGGAATAAATGGTGCACCTCTGCTGGTTATTGATGGTGTTCCTCGTTTCGGAACAAATTCCTCTGAAGGTGAAATGCGTCTTTCTGATTTGAATCCGGATGATATTGAGAGTATTTCTGTACTGAAGGATGGTGCTGCCGCTGCTGTTTATGGTGCCCGTGCTGCCAATGGAGTTATTCTGGTTCAGACAAAACGTGCTGCCGGTAATCAGAAAATATCGGTGAATTACAGAGGACAGTTTAATTTGCAGCAAGCAACTCGTTTACCAGAATTTTTGAATGCATATGAATATGCCAAATTGTATAATCGCGCAGTAGAGAATACGCCTTCTGCTCAAAAGCTACCTTATACAGATGAAGAATTGGAAATGATTCGTACACATTCTAATCCAAATATATATGGTGATGAAAATCTGATAGATTATCTTGATAAATTTGGTTATTCTACTATTCATAGTGTATCTGTTACTGGTGGAAATAGTTTTGTGAAGTATTACATGTCCGGTGGATATACCAATACAAAAGGATTGTATAGTGGGGTAGGGCGTGACCGTTTCAACTATTCGATGAAACTAGATGCAACTTTGTTAAAGGGGCTTGTTTTATCATTGGATATGACGGGAACCCGTTCAGAGAATAAGAATACAAGCTATTCTACCATTGATGCTGCTTATAATTTTTCTCCGGTACAGGTTTTGCGATTTACGAATGGAGACCTTGCCAGTGTTGAAAGTAGTAATCCTTTAATTGCTGTTGAAGGTTTGGGCGGATATATTCGGAATAAGATGAATATGAACACCATAACGGCTTCTTTAAATTATGATATGCCTTGGGTAAAAGGACTTTCTGCTTATATTCGTGCTACTTTTGACAATAATAATTCTGTTCAAAAAACATTTAATACTCCAGTAACTCTTTACACCTACAAAAAAGAAACCGGTAATATAGAAGAAGATTATAAGACTACCTATCCCGAAGCCAAGATAACATTAGAGGAGATAGACCGCTTTGTTGATAATAAACTGTTAGAGTTTGGGGTTAATTATAACCGTACTTTTGTTGGAAAACATGATGTGTCCGGAATGTTAGTCGTTAATTATCAAGATTATAAGAATCGCTATCTTAAAGGGAAAAATAAAGAAATGGCAGGTATTTATCCGGAAATAATAGGGACTTCCCTCTCTTCTGATCTGGCAGGGACTGAAATTTATACTCAGCGAGCTTCGTTAATAGGGCGTGCTACTTATGGTTACAGTAACCGTTATTTTATTGAAGGAAGTTTCCGTGTGGACGGCTCTACTAAATTTCATCCGGACAATCGATGGGGATTTTTCCCTACCGCTTCTGCTTCTTGGGTGCTTTCCAATGAAAGTTTCTTTAAAAATTGGGATCAACCCATACTTTCAAACGTAAAATTTAGAGGATCAGTCGGTATTTTGGGAGATGATGGTGCTATAGATGATTATTCTTATCTTATGAAATATATGTATGTAGCACGTCAGGGATATAATATTGGAGGTAGTTTGAAGCCGGGTATCGTTATGGATACCAGTAATTTTCCAAATCCTGAATTGAAATGGGGGCAGTCACGTACTTATAACTTAGCTACTGATCTTGGTTTCTGGGGAAATCGTTTCGGATTGTCTTTTGAATACTATTGGCGCTATAGTACCAATATGATCACTATTGCTCCTTCTTATTTATATCCGCCCTCAACAGGAGTTGATAGTAATCCACCCAATATGAATTTCGGTGAAGTAAAGGCATGGGGATGGGATTTGACATTGTCTCACCGTAATTCTATTCAAAAGGTGAAATATGATTTAACTCTTACGCTGGCGCAAACGCGAGACAGGGTATTGGATTATGGAGACGAGTCTTCTATAGACCCTAGTCGTCGCCGTGTAGGTAAAAGTAGTATGGTTTGGTGGATGTATGAAGCCGATGGACTCTTTCAATCACAAGAAGAAATTGATAATCATAATTTAGATCAGGATGGGCAGGGGAATGCGACACTTGCACCCGGTGATATTAAATATAAAGATCAGAATGATGATGGTTTACTTTCAGATCTGGACAAGATTGCGGTAAAGAACTCTTCTAATCCAGAGATGACAATGAGTTTACGTTTAGGTATTAAATATAAAGGTTTTTTTGTGAACGCTATGTTCCAGGGAGTATCTGGGTATCAGCAAAAAATCACAGAATTGTATACTTTGGAAACAGGTAGTTTACAGCGTTTTCAGCAATATCACCTCACTGATACTTGGTCTAAAGATAATCCGAATGCAACTTATCCTCGAGTCAAGATTGCTAACAAGAACGATAATAATCGTCAGGAATCAACTTTTTGGGTGAAAGACTGTGATTTTATTCGTTTGAAATCTCTGTCGTTAGGATATTCTTTTTCGGGAGAAACATTGAAGAAAATGAAACTTTCTTCAGCCAGTATCTCTCTTCAGGGAAGTAACCTGTTTACGTGGTCAACATTAAAAGACATGGATCCGGAATCTTTACGTGGATATCCGATACAGCGTTCTTATGGTATGACATTGAGTTTAGGTTTTTAAATAGAATATTTCAAAAATAAAAACAGAAAGAGTATGCAGTTGAGAAAATATATAATATCTTTTTTATTCTTGGGAGGGATGTTCAGTTTTTCCGGATGTGACGGTATATTTCGTGATGTTCCTAATGATAAGTTGTCTCAGGAATCTATCTGGGGAAGCCAGTTGTTACTTGATGAATATGTGTTACCATGGTATCGTAATATGAGTAATGGCTTTTCTGTCTATATGCCGGCTACTGCCCTTTTGAAAGGAGCATCCCGTGATTATTTGCCTTGGTATGGTGATCAGATAACGGTTAGTAAATCAGATTGGTATAATACAGCGTATGGGGATATCCTGAAAAGTACTCCGGCCGAAGTAACACGTAGAGGACTTATAAACTGGACTAATTATTATACCCGTATTCAGTCTATTAATCTTTTATTTGAGAATCAGGATAAGATTCGCAACGGCGATCATAAAAAACGGGTGTTGGGTGAAGCCCATTTCTTTCGTGCTTATTACTATTACATGTTACTTCGGCAGTTTGGAGGCGTTTTGTTGTTGAAAAACAATTATGATCCGTTGCATGATGGTACAAAGTTTCCTCGTGCTTCTTATGAAGAGATGGTAAACTTTATTGCCGAAGAGGCTGATTTGGCAGCTTCTTTATTGTCTGAAGAGTTGAGTCCCAGGGATATCGGACGTGCTACCAGAGGAGCTGCTTTGATGTTAAAGGCTAAAACTTATTTTTGGGCAGCCAGCAAAATATATCAGAATCAGGAGAAGTCATACCTCGGATTTCCGGATGATCGTTCGGATGCTATGTTGACAGCGGCAGCCAAGGCGTATGATGAACTGATGAAGTTGCCTTATTCGTTGATACAGATCACCGGATCAACACAAGATCAGATAAAGGAGCAGTATCGACAGATCTTTTTAACGAAGAATAGTCAGGAATCAATCTGGGAAGTACAGCACTCTGACGATGGTGATTTCTCGAATGGATTCGGACATAAGCTCGACCGGGAATCGGTTTCACCTTATTATGGAGGAACGGTGGCTGCTTATTCGCCTACCCAGAACCATGTAGATGAATATGGTATGCGTGATGGCAAAGCGTATGATGCCAAACATCCGTATGATAACAGGGATTATCGTTTTTATGCAAATGTGCTGTATGATGGTTGTCGTTTCCGGGGACGCGTGATGGAGATTCATTATAAAAAGGTAAATGGCAAGGAAGTGGCGGGTGAAGATTTGACACCGTATGGAACTTCTGAAACGGCTGCTGTAACAAAAACCGGTTATTATTTAGGAAAGTTTGTAGATGAAACCCAGAAGATCGATAATGATGAATCTTATGCCAGTAAGCAGAACTATATTATCTGGCGGTATGCAGAGGTATTGTTGGATTATGCCGAAATAGATTTTTTACAGAATCGGGTGGATGATGCATTAGATAAAGTAAATCAGATTCGCCGTCGCGTTCATATGGATGAATTGCCGAGTCTTACTTGGGATCAACTGGTGAATGAACGTCGTGTAGAAATGGCTTTTGAAGAAACGACTTATTGGGATTTGCTTCGTTGGGGAGTTGCTGTCGAAAAGATGAGTGGTGCTACCAATCCGCTAAAGGCTATGAAGATAGTAAAAGAAGAAGGGAAAGATCCTGTTTATCAGATTTCAAATATGAACAAATATCCTAAGCGTGTACGTGAGTTCCGTAAGATGCAGTATTACTTGCCGATACCATGGGATGAAATACGTTATCATGGTATTGAACAGAATCCTGAGTGGTATGAAGTTTAATACAAATCAATAACATTATTAACTAAAAAGAAAATTGTATGAGAAGGAAAATTACGACATTATTAATGGCTTTTGGAGCAATATTATTTGCAAATGCGCAAGAGTATAATTTGTTTGATCCTGCTGATGTTGATGCAAATGGTTGGATTTGGTTTGACACACAAGAGAAGATAGATAAGTACATCGGTCAGGCAAATAATGAGGATGGAAAGATAGATCCGGATGGGAAGATTATCCAATTAATCTGTGCAGACTTTGGAGATTATGAGGATACTACTGCTGACCCAACGCTGGTAGGAGTTGGGTCGGACAAAGAGGTAGGAGGAGAGAATGCTAAGACAGGTGCCATCATTACTGCAAGTGCCTCTGCATCTATGACTACTAATGGTGGTGGATTTGTAGTGCGTATGCCATCGTGTGTTTCCTTTAACTTGTTTCTTTCAAGTGATGCAACAACCTGTGTACGTATGCTGGGAACTCCAGATGAGAGCAAAGCTTTTAAAGATTATGCGATTGTTTCAGCAAAGTTTGCAAGTGTGATAGCCCCTTTGTTCAGAAGTGGTCAAAAAGAGTGGACTCAGATTGAGACTTTAGATAATGGGGATGAACCTCATTTTAAGTTAAAATCGGATGTTCCTATGTATGCACGATTCGAATCATTAACGAAAGCCCCTCTTTACATTCATGGTATGAAAGTACTTACTTCTACCAAACCGACCGGTATCTACAATCAATTTGCTAATGCTGAAATAGCATTTGATGGTACTGTGTTGTCTTTAGGTGAGGTTGCCGATATACAGATTTACACTACTGCCGGCACATTGGCTGCATCCGCTACCACAAACGAGATGAACCTGTCTCCTTTGGAAAAAGGTATCTATGTAGTGAAGGCAAAAATGGGTACTACCGAACGTACTAAGAAGATCGTTATCCGCTGATAATTTTATGGGGAAGCGTTTGCTTATTTTCATTCTTTTGATGAGATAGCGACTGCTTCCCTCTTTTTATTTACTATAATAATGTAAAACGATGAAGAGATATATTATTCTTTGGTTCGTTGTTTTATTCTTTCCGATCCTGTTGTCGGCTGCCGAAAAGAATAAGGGTGAGTTGAGTAATCTGGTTTGTTTTCTGAGTTTTGCTGATGAAGAGAACAATGAGCAATTTGACAAGCCCATCAGTTACTATGAAGCGATGTTTAATGCTGATGCTGTAGGAGTGAATTCGGTATATAACTATTTTCGTGAAGCCTCCTACGACCAGCTTTTCTGGAAAAGTACTTTCTTCCCGAAAGCGAATGGTACACAGATTCTTTCTTATAAAGCTAAAAGCGAGCGTGGATATTATCGGGAAAAAGGCAGTATCAATGAACAAGGATATAGCAATGAAACCGAAAAAGTCGCTCGCGAGCAGGCTCTGATAAAAGAACTGGCCGCTTATCTTTCTGAGAATCTACCTGATGATATAGTAATCGATGCCAACAATGATGGATTGCTTGATAATATCTGTATTATCGTAAGTGGGAATTCCGAATTGGGTGCCAGGCATTTACTTTGGCCACACCGTTCGGATTTGGCATTGCCCGACGAAAAGGCTATTTATGTAAAAGGCAAAAAGATAGTAGGTTATCTGATGGTATTTAATGATGCCAACGGGTGGAGTTCTTTGAGTCCTGTACCTTTGAATACAGGTGTACTTTGCCATGAAATGTCTCACACATTAGGTACTTATGACCTTTATCATGTGAATGACAATCTTAATCCGATAGGAGTGTGGGATCTGATGTCCGACAACCTGAAGACTCCCCAGCAGATGAGTGCATATACCAAATACCGTTACTGCAAATGGATTGACGAAATTCCCGAAATATCCACTCCGGGTACATATACGTTGAATCCTGTGGGAGGCAGTAGTAAAGAGAATATTGCCTATAAAATAAAGCCTACCGGTTCCGATGAATATTTTATTGTAGAGTATCGGAAAAAAGCCGGGACTTTTGATATTGGTTTACCTTCCTCCGGTTTGCTGGTTTATCGTATTAACCCTAATGTGACAGGTGGAAATCTGAACTATAATGGAACTACTCGTTTGGACGAACAATACCTTTTCCGTCCGGGGGGAACAACCAAACTTGATGGAGACATAAGCAAAGCAGCTTTCAGTGCTGAAAGCGGACGCACTTCTTTGGGTGGAACTGCTGATTTTAAGCCTTTCTATAGTGATGGGAAAGAGGCTAAATTCGCGTTGGCGAATATATCTTCCTGTGGCGAGACGATCTCTTTTGATTTGCTGGAGCTGATGCCTCAGATTTATATCCCGAAACCGGATGTAACTTTGGGTGGTGCTGCTGAGAGTATTGTTGAAGTGAATGTTGAGGCAGATGTTGCCTGGAAGGTTGTTGATATACCCGATTGGCTGACTGTTACCCCTCTTCAGGGTGAAGCGGGTAAGTCGACTCTCATTTTGCAGGCTAAATCTGCGAATGAAAATGCACAGTTGCGCACTGCTGCCTTTTATTTACAAGGAGTGGAGGATGTTTCTATTACCGCTTCAGTAAATGTTTCACAGCGTTCCAATCTCATACAGTCCCCCTCTGCTTTGACTGCCAAAGTGGAAGGAAATGCCATTGTTTTGTCATGGGTAGCTCCACATGAAGGTACTCCGGCTCTGGTGGAGGATTTTGAAGATTCACAGAGTCTGGCTAAGTGGACAATAAAGAATGAAGGCGATCGGGGATGGATATGGAAAAAATCTGAGAAATATGCAGAACCTTATACCGGAAACTATTCAATGCGCCTGTTGGATGCCTGGGAGGATATTCATCAGGATGAGTATCTGATATCTCCTTCATTCTCAAAGGGTAAGACGCTGACTTTTTATTCTAAGTCTACAGCTCCTCAGAAAAATAATCCTGCTAATTTTTATTATGTAGAAGTTAGTTCGGATGGTGGTACAACTTGGGAGAAAATATGGGATTTGAAAACAGATTGTTCTGTTGTGAATAAATATACCCGGGTTGATATCGACTTATCTCCTTATATGTCTGATGACATGAAAATTGCTTTTCATGCATATGATACCAATCAGATGGGGCTGTCTTACTGGTGGCATGTAGATGATGTTGCTGTTTATCCGCAGGTTGAACATTCTATAATTACAGGCTATGCGATTTATAGAAACGGAGAGAAGATTGGCACTGCCACAACTTCTACTTTTACAGATACAGCTCCGCTTGCCGGAGAAAATGTATATACGGTTCGCGCTGAAGGCTCTTTTGGCGATACGCCGGACTCTGAATCAGTAACGGTTTCATATACAGGGACAGGTATCTGTACTCCTTCTGCTTCATTGTCAGAGGTAACTATGTCGTACCAGCAAGGTGTACTTCATCTGGAAAGTGAGAATACAATCAAGAATTTAACGATGTATTCTCTTGATGGAAAACCGGTATTGAATAGTGTTCCCGGAAGGAAATCTTATGATGCTGATGTGCGACATTTATCTGCCGGAATGTATATTGCTTATGTGCTGACAGAAGGTGGTAGTCGTCCGTCGATATTAAAATTGTTTATAGAATAACTCTCTCTTAAATAAGTTTCTCTCTCATCTTCCATTGTTTAAATGTTGCTACTTATTAGCTGTTTAAATGGTGGAAGATGTTTTACTTTCATATAAAAGCAATTGTTTCTTTATATTGAGAATATTTTCTCATCCTATTGAAACAAACACTCTCAACGTATTGAAACAAGTTTCTCAAAGCATTGAGAAAACTTTCTCAACCTATTGATACACTTTGACTGAAAAGTTTTTTAATAAAAACATTGCCTGTCATGCAACCTTTCGTATACAATTTGCGTCTTATAGATATTACAAACTACTTAAATGAAAAAAATATGAATATGAGAGGATTTATTGGAATGATTACTTTGTTTTCATTCTTGCTGACTACAACAACAGCTTGTTCCCAGATAAACCGTGTAAAAGCAAACGGAACGTATAAAACAAAAAATATCAAAATCGGAAGTTTCGACAAGATAAACCTTCAGGGAAGTCCGACAGTTATTTATACGCAGTCTGCTGATAATAAGTCAACTTTAGAGATTTACGGTTCGGATAATATTCTCAACCTGGTAGAGTGTACAGTATCCGATGGTACACTGTTTGTTTCTTTCAAGAAAGGTACAAATATTGAATTTGGCAGAGAAGGAAGATTGAAAATAATGGCTTCCAGTCCTATGTTGAAAGATGTGTTATTGCAAGGATCAGGAGATGTAATCTTAAATAATAAAGTGAAATCAGATCGTCTGTCCCTTACACTGCAAGGTTCCGGAGATATTAATGCCGGAGAAATAGTTTGTACGAATGATTTTTCGGCAACCCTGCAAGGTTCCGGTGACATTTCTATTAAAAACAGTGTCGATGCAGGGAATGTAGCCTTGAATTTATCCGGATCCGGTGATCTGGATATATACAACCTGACAGCCAAGTCTGCTACAGCAATTCTCCGTGGATCAGGAGACCTGAAGGTGAAAGGCAACAATGTAGCAGGGGATGTAACAGTCAACCTGTCCGGTTCCGGTGATCTGGATTTTGTGGGGATACAGGGAGAGACTGTAAAGGCTGAATTGCAAGGCTCCGGTGATTTGAAGGTAGCGGGTACGGCACAACGGGCTGTATTATCATTACGCAATTCCGGCGATCTGAATGCGAAAGACCTGAAAGCTGTTGATGTAGATGCGAGTGTAAATGGCTCCGGTTCTATTTCCTGTTATGTTTCCGGTACGCTGAAATGCAATATATCCGGAAGTGGCGATATTGGCTATAAAGGCAGTCCGGTTAATATCCAATCGAACGGTAAACGCAATCCGCGCAAATTGTAAGACGAATGTCTGAATTACTTAAATATCTGAATATTAGCCGTCGTGAGACGGCTTTTTTTATACCAAACTTTGGTTAGTCACAAAAAATGTTTTATCTTTGCGCCCGATTTATAGATAATATAATGTCTTATTTAATTAAAGTATCTCAAAACAATTAATTATTAATGGAAAACTTAAAGAACATTGCTCCTGTTGAAGACTTCAACTGGGATGCGTATGAAAATGGCGAATCATTCGTCGGCGCCAGCCAGGAGGAACTCGAAAAAGCTTATGACAGTACGCTTAACAAAGTAAACGACCGTGAGGTTGTTGACGGAACTGTAATCGCAATGAACAAACGTGAAGTCGTTGTGAACATCGGTTACAAATCAGACGGTATCATTCCTTTGAATGAATTCCGTTACAATCCTGACTTGAAAATTGGTGATACTGTAGAAGTATACATCGAAAATCAGGAAGACAAAAAAGGACAGTTGGTTCTGTCTCACAGAAAAGCTCGTGCTACCCGTTCTTGGGATCGCGTTAATGCTGCTCTGGAAAACGAAGAAATTATCAAGGGTTACATCAAGTGCCGCACTAAGGGTGGTATGATCGTA
>DXWV01000042.1:46476-53507 GCA_019416685.1 Bacteroides sp. | reverse complement strand
TGTGCCATTAAACGAACGTTTATTGAAACACTTTTCTTAATAACAATCAGAATTCACAAATCATCAATTATCTCTTTATTATAAATAATGAGTTGAATATATCTCTATAGTATTTCAACGCACTATTTCATTGATAAACAACGTTTTATTATATACCATTTATTCATTACAAAGTAACGTATTTAAATCTCCGTTAATTACCTAATTAACCCATATTTAATATGCATAATTTACACCTATAAAATACGTACTTTTATAATATAAAGAATAGGATGCCTGATGTGGCGTTAACAATGTTAATACAAAAAGGGCTACACACCAGAATTAAACATCCTGCATGTGCAGCCCTCTTATTTTATCTATTTTCTATAATTATCAGAAAACCTCTACCTTTTCAGCAATTCGTTTTGCCTTGTCACGTAATGCATCCAAATCCGAACCCAAAGGAGCATAACAAAGCACTACCCCCATACGACGGTTAACACGGGTAAAAGGTTTACCAAAAATACGCAGATATGTATCTTCTTCGCGTGTCACCTCTTCCATCCCTCGATATTGAGGACGCTCCTGACTGGCTATTGTTGATAGAATAACAGCACTGGCTCCTATCCTCTCCTGCTTGATGCCCGGAATAGGTAAACCAAGCACCGCACGCAGGTGAAGCTCAAACTCATTCAGATTCTGTGTTCCTGCCAGAGTCACCATGCCCGTATCATGCGGACGAGGAGAAAGTTCAGAGAAATACACTCCGTTCTCATGGCTCAGGAAGAACTCAACTCCCCACAAACCAGCACCGGTTAAAGCACGAGTCACTTTTTCAGCCATTTCTTCCGCTTCCTTCAAATGAGCAGGATCAATATGTGCGGGCTGGAAGCTTTCACGATAATCTCCTCCCTTTTGTACATGTCCGATAGGCGGGCAGAAAAGAGTGGGACCATTCTTTTGAGTAACGGTAAGCAATGTGATTTCGCTATCAAACTTAATAAATTCTTCAATGATAAGTTCACGAATATCTCCACGGCTACCACTGCAACCATATTCCCAGGCATGTTCCAATTCATCGGCACTCTTCACCAATGACTGGCCTTTGCCCGAAGATGACATCAACGGTTTTACCACACAAGGAAAACCGATCTTAGTAGCAGCTTCTTTCAGTTCGTCCAAGGATTTTGCATAAAAGTATTTGGCTGTTTTCAACCCCAACTCTTTGGCAGCAAGATCACGAATAGCCTTACGATTCATCGTAAAGTTTACAGCACGGGCACTCGGTACTACCTGAATACCTTCTTTTTCAAAATCATACAAACGTTCGGTACGGATGGCCTCTATTTCCGGTACGATAATATCCGGCTGGTGTTTCCTGACTACACGTTCCAAATCGTCACCGTCAAGCATATTGAAAACTTCACATTCATCAGCCACCTGCATAGCAGGAGCTCCGGCATACGAATCACATGCAATGATATATTGCCCTTTACGCTGGGCAGAAATAACAAACTCTTTTCCTAATTCTCCGGAACCGAGTAACAGTATTTTTTTCATGGGTTTTGAGTGTTTAATTTTAATGCTACAAAATTAGTACATTTAGAGAAACATTGTATACATAAAGAGAAAAACAAAAGATTTTATGTACATTTGCGTAGTTATTCATCCATATAACCTAAGAATTCATGAAGTCGGTAGTCATTAAAAACTATAAAAATATCAAAGACCTCTCTATTGACTCATTGGCACCAGTCAATCTGATAGTAGGACGAAACAATGTAGGTAAATCAACCTTACTGGAAGCTATCTCTATTTACGCCGCCAATGGAAATATGGAATGGCTGAAAGAACTTCTTGAATTTAGAGGAGAATCTGTAGATTTTAAGTCTCCGTTTGACGATACGAATATAGAACTGGAAAAGATAATGATGGAACATTTTTTATCTTTCTTTCCGGAAAGAAAACCGATTTACAGTGAAGGGGAAAGCATTATTATCAAAGAAAAAGAGAACAACGCTTCTTCTAAAAAAGTATTATCTATTCGTATGGTTTATATAGAAGATGTTACAGTCACAAGTGAAACAGGACGTGTCAATCGTCAGGTAGTTATAAAGTTAACTCCTGAACAAATATTGGCAGACGATATCACAACTCCCAATCTAGTGGGTAGAGGACTGGAAATTTCATTTGCCGGAGAAACAACGATTGTGCCTTTTTACAAACGAAATCGATATGCTATAACTAAAATGAAAGGAATTCCATTTGAATATGTTAGGACATATGATTTCCAAACCACACAAAATGCCTCTTTATTTGATAAAATATCTCTTTCTGCGGAAGAAAAATATATTGTTGAAGCATTGCACATCATAGATCCGGATATAGAAAAGCTCAATTTTCTAAATGACGATCTGCAAAAGAGAAGAATACCTTACGTCACATTAAAAGGGAAAGAGAAACGGCATAGACTCAGCTCTATGGGAGACGGGATAAATCGTGTCCTTACCATTATTCTTGCACTTTTAAATTGCAAAGGTGGCATTTTGCTATTAGATGAATTTGAAACAGGATTGCACCATTCCATACAAATAAGGCTATGGAAAATCATTTTTATGCTTTCTGAGAAGCTAAACATTCAAGTATTTGTTACATCACATAGCCAAGACTGCATTAACAGTTTCGTAGAAGCCAACAAACAAAAAGGCAAATTGATACGTCTTGAGAATAGGAACGGAAACGTAGTGGTAGTGAATTATGATGACGAAAAGGAACTGCGGTTTGCTACCGACAATAACATAGAGATTCGCTAAAATGAAAATCACAGAAAAACACACTTACAAACTATTGGTAGAAGGAAATGACGATCAACACGTTATATGGTCGTTTTGCCAACATCATCAATTAGTAGAAAATTTCGATGTAATAGATTGTAATAGTATAGAAAATGTATTGGGATAATTAAAAACAAGGCTATCCAACCCATCAGCACATCAAAGAATAGGCATTGTAATAGATGCAGATGTTGATTTAAATAAAAGAAGAGCACAAATTCTGAAGATTTTAAAACAAAGTCAGAAATATAACTGTGCCGATTGTGAATGGCCTGCATCCGGACTTATTCTCAAACCTATCGACAGTTATGACGCAACAATTGGAATTTGGATTATGCCTGATAATAATATAAATGGAATGCTCGAGGACTTCATAATTAGCTTGGCACCTGAAGCTGACCCTTTAATGCAAAAAGCAGAATCCATACTAAACGAATTGGAAGAAAGCCAGATACAACAGTACAAATCAGTACATCGTTCAAAAGCAAAAATCCATACGTTCCTGGCTTGGCAAGATGAACCGGGCAAGCCTATGGGGACGGCTATTACTGCAAAAATATTAAATCCAAACTCAGAACATGCAGAAGTATTTGTGCATTGGATTAAACAATTATTTACCTAACAAAAATATTTCTATTGTATTAAAAAAGCCAGCCTCCTTTGCATGGAGCCTGGCTTTTTTCTTTCTATTTCAACGCGTTTATTGATGTTGTTCACGCAATAAATCATTCACCGTTTTTACAGGATTGAAAGTAGAGAGTGGCACTTCTACAAACACAGTACTCCAGTCACTCATTGCACCATTCCACAATCCGGGAAGCTCTAAAGCCTTGAGATCTTTGCCATTCTTGGACTTATAAGATATGAACCCGGTAGCTTTATCTACATACTTCGTCAAATCAAATTTATGACCTTTATAATCACGTACGGCACATACCAGATCTACCGGATTAAAGTGGGTACCTTTCTCAAACATCTCTTTGGCAGTAGGATCATCCATATCAATCTGAGAACTTTCCAGAATCTGCAATGAGATAGTACCATCATTATTATAAGCTAAGAACGGACCACCACCCGGTTCGCCTACATTCTTTACCATACCACAAACACGCATCGGACGATTCAGTTTCTTTCTCAGGTACATCACCAATTCTGAATCTTCCAGATTCTTAGTCTCCGGATTCTTACAGAATAGTTTCTTTTGTACGAACTGAAGAATTTCCATCACCTGTTCATGAGAATAATCACCGCTATCCAACAATTCCAGATATTCAAAAGCCTGTTTTTGCAAAGCAACCAGCACTCCGGCAATCAGTTTCTTGTAAAGCACCGTGTCTGCTTTTAATCTATCAGGTACTACATTATCAATGTTTTTGATAAAGATAATATCGGCATCAAGATCATTCAGATTCTCAATCAGTGCTCCATGACCGCCCGGACGGAACAGCAACTTGCCATTATCACGGAAAGGCTGGTTATCCATATCGGCAGCAATCGTATCTGTACTGGGCTTCTGCTCTGAGAAAGTGACATTATAATCTACCCCATAACGCTGGGCAAACTCTCCGGCTTTCTCTGCCACCAGAACTTTAAACAGTTCACGATGCTCGGTAGAAACGGTAAAATGCACATTCACCTTGCCACACTTTCCGGCAGCATACATAGCACCTTCGGCCAAATGCTCTTCAAGCGGCGTGCGTGAACCTTCTTCGTATTTATGAAACTTGAGTAGTCCTTTAGGCAAAGCACCGTAGTTCAACCCGGCCTCTTCGAGCAGAGCAGATACTACTGCTTTGTAATTTCCTTCGGCTATTAACCCGCAAATGTCCTTTCCGGCTGTACGCTGACAGGCTACATTCAAATCATCATAAAACGCAAACTTCTCAATACTCTCAAAGAAAGCCTGTTCAAACTTCGTTGTAGGCTGGTCATAGTCGGCTCCCAGAAACTCAAACAAATTCTTAAACATACGACTGGCTGCTCCGGAAGCAGGGACAAACTTCACAATCGTCTTCTCTGTATTCTTATATGCATCCCAGGCTGCAAGATATGCCCCCTGCTCATCTGTATCAGGAGCAAGAATCCCTTTCTCAACTGATGCAGCCGCATCCAATTTCAAAAACGGAAAACCTTTCTGAAAGCATGCCAGTTGTTCGGCTATCTGAGCTTCCGAAATACCTTTTTTGGCAAGCAATTCTTTGTCTTGTGGTGTCATCATACGTATCTATTTTTATTAATTGATGCCCAAAAATACAAAATGTTATTTAGTTATGCCCTTTTACTAAACAAAAAAAACTACTTTTACATCGAAATAATGTAGTAATGTGCCAATATGCCAATGTGCCAATTACCATTCGGTATCACAGCGCAGCCAATTGGCACATTGACATATTGGCACATTAAATAATTATTTATCATGGAGGATATTTCATTTTTCACAGAAAAAGAGAAAGCTGAGTTATTCGCTTTATATAAACGGCTGATACGGTCAGCAGGAGAAAGTATCACGAAGGACGATACCCGGAAGCTGAAGAAATACCTTATTCATGCTGCACAGTGCAATAGTCTGCGCCGTAACAATTTTGGGATGAATCCTGTTATCAGGGATTTACAAACGGCTGTTATCGTGGCCGATGAGATAGGAATGAAAGGATCGTGCCTGATAGGTATCATGCTGCACGAGATTGTAAAAAATAACGTATTATCTCCCGCAACTGTCCGTAGTGAGTTTGGAGAGGATGTTTCGAGTATTATCACAGGATTGGTAAAGACCAATGAGTTGTATGCTAAAAGTCCTGCCATCGAATCTGAAAACTTCCGTAACCTGCTTCTCTCCTTTGCAGAAGATATGCGTGTAATCCTTATTATGATTGCCGACCGTGTAAACGTAATGCGACAAATCAAGGATTCGGACAATGAAGAAGACCGTATCAAGGTAGCCAACGAGGCAGCTTATCTGTATGCACCGCTGGCTCACAAGCTGGGACTCTACAAACTGAAGTCTGAGTTGGAAGACTTGTCTCTGAAGTATATTCACCGGGATACTTATTATTTCATTAAAGACAAGCTGAATGAAACAAAAGCATCACGGGACAAGTACATTGCTACTTTCATAGAACCGATACAAAAGAAAGTGAAAGAGGCCGGGCTGAAATTCGACATTAAGGGGCGTACCAAGTCCATCCATTCTATCTGGAACAAGATACAGAAACAAAAAACGCCTTTTGAAGGTATCTATGACCTTTTTGCCATCCGTATTATTCTTGATTCTGATCCGGACAAAGAAAAACAGGAGTGCTGGCAAGTATATTCCATCGTAACAGATATGTATCAGCCCAACCCGAAGCGCTTGCGTGACTGGCTGTCTATCCCTAAAAGTAATGGGTATGAATCGCTCCACATCACCGTAATGGGACCGGAAGGTAAATGGGTAGAAGTACAGATACGTACCCGTCGCATGGATGAGATAGCCGAACGAGGCCTTGCAGCTCACTGGAGGTACAAAGGTATCAAAGGAGAGACAGGGCTGGACGAATGGCTGACTTCCGTACGTGAAGCACTTGAGAATCCGGACAACGATTCAATGAAAGTGATGGACCAGTTCAAGATGGATCTGTACGAGGATGAAGTATTTGTATTTACACCTAAAGGAGACCTTTTCAAACTGGCCAAAGGAGCAACTGTACTCGATTTTGCTTTCCATATCCATAGCAAATTAGGTTGTAAATGTATCGGTGCAAAGGTAAATGGCAAAAACGTCCAGTTGAAACAAAAACTGAACAGCGGTGACCAGGTAGAGATCATGACATCGAACACTCAGACACCCAAGCAGGACTGGCTGAATATTGTAACCACCTCAAAGGCCCGTACCAAAATTCGACAGGCACTGAAAGAGATGGTGGCACGCCAGCATGACTTTGCCAAAGAAACACTGGAACGTAAATTTAAGAACCGGAAGATGGAATACGATGAGGGTACAATGATGCGCCTCATCAAGCGACTGGGATATAAGGTAGTAACAGAGTTTTATCAGGCTATAGCCGATGGTACACTGGATGTAAACGACTTGCTCGACAAATACATAGAGCAGCAAAAACGAGACAACGATACACATGATGAAATTATATATCGCAGTGCCGAAGGATATAACCTGCAAAACCAGATAGAAGAGACGAATGGCAAAGAAGATGTACTTGTCATTGATCAAAACCTAAA
>DXWV01000042.1:0-46466 GCA_019416685.1 Bacteroides sp. | reverse complement strand
GGCTAAATGCTGTAATCCGATATACGGAGATGAAGTATTCGGATTTGTTACTGTATCCGGAGGCATCAAGATTCATCGCATGGATTGTCCGAATGCAGATCAAATGAGAGAACGCTTTGGATACCGTATTGTAAAAGCCCGTTGGGCCGGAAAATCACAAGGAACACAGTACCCGATTACACTCCGTGTAGTAGGACATGATGACATTGGTATCGTAACAAATATTACCTCGATTATTTCTAAAGAGAATAATATCACATTACGTTCCATTGGTATTGACTCGCATGATGGTCTGTTCTCGGGTACAATGACTATCATGGTAGGTGATACAAGTCGCCTGGAAGCTCTGATAAAGAAATTAAGGACAATAAAAGGAGTAAAACAAGTGAGTAGAAATTGAAAAATAATGAACCAATGTGCCAATTAACCAATGCAGCATCATAGCGCAGCCAATTGGCACATTGGCATATTAGTATATTGACACATTATTAATTATGGAACCATTCAGTATAAAAAAACGTCTGAAAAGCTTTACCTATGCATGGAAAGGAATCAGAGGCTTTGTATGTAGGGAACACAACGTATGGATTCATCTGACGGTTGCTTTGTTAGTTATTATTGCAGGCTTCATTTTCGAGATAGAGAAACTTGAATGGATAGCAATTATTATCTGTATAGGGGTTGTTATCGCAGCAGAAGCATTCAATACAGCTATTGAGCGACTCGTGAATTTAGTATCTCCTAAATGGCATCCGGTAGCCGGTGAAGTAAAAGACATTGCAGCCGGCGCTGTACTGATATGTGCTATTGCAGCAGCAATCGCAGGATTGATTATCTTCATACCATATGTTAGTTGAAAATTATTCAATTATCGTACCCGCTTTTTCTTAAAATAGGGATAGGTCAGCAATACGAAGAACAATAAAGCTACCGGAGCCAGAATACGCCCTAAATGATAGACGGAATCTATAGAAGATTCAGTACTTAGATAACAAGCAGCAGCAACCCCCAAAGACATACCTGCTTCCCATGCTAAAAGATGAGTGGTATTGGCAGTGCCGCGCTGGCAATGTTGAGACAGTTTTACAAACATCAGCAAGAACTCAGGAGTAACCAATCCAAGTCCCACTCCCAACAATATGGCAGTTACAACAGCCGGTAGTTCTTTCAGTAAAATAAAAGAAACCATCATCAGGCTAATTCCTAAAATAATAACTCTCAGCGTTTTCTCCTCGTGATAAACAAATCTTGCCAATAATGCAGAAAACAGGAACCCCACCCCTACTATCGCAAAGAACGGAATTTCGACACTACCAATGAACATATCACTCAATGAGTTATGAAAAACAGGTAACAATAATCCCGGGATAAAAGCGATCAACATAAGATTAAAAGCGGGCAACCATCCTCGTAAAAGTAGGAAACGATCAGATGAACATAAGTTGGTTACAATTGGCGCACGAAAAGGTACATACACACGGGAAACAAAGAAGATACCTGCCAACCCGGCAATAACCGATACATACAATAAGGTCTTAAAATCATACCACTGATACAAACCTACTCCCAATGCTATACCGATAAGCATTCCCAACCGGGCCGTCCATGAGAAAGCAATATTCCCCGAACTACGCAGATTAGTATTGGTAATATCAATAGCCAACGTAATGCCTGCTGTAGTAGCCATACCAAATGCAACACCCTGTACGAAACAAAGCAACAACAACTGTGTGATATCACTAACAAAGCCATACCCCATCGTAACCGCCACCATCGTTGCAAAAGAGAAAGCACAAACATACTTCCGCTTGTATGCATCTACCAGGTACGCATGAAAGGGGCCAATGGCAAACATTCCCAAAGTAAGCAACAGAAACATTGCTCCGGTTTGAGAAACCGGCACACCCAAGTGGTCTGCCATCTCTACCGGAACAACCGGAAATAGCATATACAGGGATATGAACAACAGCAAATTAGCAATACATATCCGCATAAAATGAATTGTCCACAAATGATTTGTCATAGATTTAATATTGTTCCTTCTCGTTCGGGAAGTCACAGTTCTTTACGTCTGAAACGTAATGACTGATAGCATCCGTCATCACTGTGAACAAGTCAGCATAACGACGCAGGAAACGGGGACGGAAACCATTGTTCATACCCAACATATCCTGAATAACAAGCACCTGACCATCTACATCACCA
This sequence comes from Bacteroides sp., assembly GCA_019416685.1. Lineage (GTDB taxonomy): Bacteria > Bacteroidota > Bacteroidia > Bacteroidales > Bacteroidaceae > Bacteroides. The sequence continues at coordinate 44,261 of DXWV01000042.1, read as the reverse complement.
CCGGCACCAATACCAATAACGGGGATTGTCAGTTCACTTGCCACACGTTTAGCCAGTTCGGCAGGAATCTTCTCAAGAACCAGTGCAAAACAACCAGCTTCTTCGAGCAAGTGTGCATCGCGAATCAGCTTCTCAGCTTCTGCCTCATCTTTGGCACGAACCGTATAAGTACCATATTTATTGATTGACTGTGGCATCAGTCCCAAGTGACCCATGATAGGAATACCTGCACAAAGAATGCGCTTTACAGTTTCGATAATTTCTTCGCCGCCTTCCAGTTTTAATGCATCGGCATGGCTCTCTTTCATAATACGAATAGCAGAAGCAAGACCCTCTTTTGAATTTCCCTGATAGGAACCAAACGGCATATCTACTACCACCATAGCACGTTTCACTGCACGCACAACAGACTTACCATGGTAAATCATCTGATCAAGCGTAATAGGAAGAGTTGTCACATTACCCGCCATCACATTGGAAGCAGAATCACCGACAAGAATCACATCCATTCCGGCACCATCAACAATCTGTGCCATTGTGTAATCGTAAGCAGTCAACATAGATATCTTCTCGCCTCTTTCTTTCATCTCTATCAGGCGATGTGTAGTCACTTTTCTGGTGTCATCTGATATATATCCAGCCATGTTTCTATATATTTATGAATTAATAAATTGGGCGCAAAGGTATAACTTTTAATTTATAACAAACAAGAAAAGAAGAAGAATTCATATTTTGGAGAATTTCCCAATCCGTTTAATTACTTTATTATCAGATTTATTATAACTTTTATGATACTCCAATAAACCAAACAAGAAACAAGCAAGCTCCCGGCCCCATGCAACGAGAGTACTTGCTGAAAACGTTAAATAAATTAGTAGAATAATAAGTATCATTTCGCCATAGACAGTAACTTCTCATAGGTCATTCCCGTGAAATCATCCATGATAACATCTGCTTTATCTGTGATCGCTTCACGGGAATTTGTGGTTGCCAATCCTATAACAGTAGCACCGGAAGAACGCCCGGCTTGCAAGCCGTGAAAAGAATCTTCAAATACAAAACTGTTCTCCGGAGTAGTCCCAAAGATCTTCATTCCAAGCAAGAAACAATCCGGAGCCGGTTTAGAATGTTCAAACATCTCACCGGTAAGAATACGATCAAACTGTGCCTTAAATTCAGGATGAGCATGATAGACATTCTCCATCTTCTCCTCGTTGGAACTGGTGACAAGAGCGATCTTCACACTATGATGACGAAGGTCGGAAAGGAAACCTTGTACCCCCGGAAGATATTCATAGACCATGTTTTTCTCAAATTTATTAAGTTCACGAGTAATCTGTTCGCGTACCGGAATAAGATCTCCGGAAAAGTATTTATCATAAATCTGCGCCAGGGTCTGTCCTTTTATTCCGGGACCAAAGTTCTCTTTATACAGATACTTTTGTCCCTGTTCATTCCAAAAAATAGTATACTGTGATTCTGTGTCCATTATAACACCGTCAAAATCGAACAGTGCAGCAATTGTCTTTGTAGCATCCATAAACATCTTTTACCTTTAAACGTTAAACGTTGTATTTACATCGGCGCAAAGTTCAGAATAATCAATGGATAAGGCAAATTATTTGTACCTTTGCGCCACTTAAAAAACCGTAACGACTCAACATATGGCGCAACAAACCGACCCACGCATTCTGGGAACCGAAAAAATCGGGAAACTTCTATTACAATACTCTATTCCCGCTATTATCGGAATGACTATTACTTCACTCTACAACATTATTGATAGTATTTTTATCGGGCATGGTGTAGGAGCTATAGCCATTTCCGGCCTGGCCATTACATTCCCACTGATGAATCTTGTGGTAGCTTTCTGTGTACTTATTTCGGCCGGTGGGGCTACAATTTCTTCTATTCGCCTGGGGCAGAAAGATATGGAAGGTGCAACAGAAGTACTGGGTAACACATTAATGCTGTGCCTTATTAACTCGGTAGTATTTGGCGGCATTGCTTTTATTTTTCTGGATCCTATACTAAATTTCTTCGGTGCCAGCCCTGCTACATTACCCTACGCACGCGATTTCATGCAGGTAATCCTACTTGGTACTCCTGTGACATATACCATGATAGGTTTGAATAACGTAATGCGTGCCACCGGATATCCAAAGAAAGCGATGCTGACTTCTCTGGTAACTGTATTAGCCAACGTAATTATTGCTCCTATATTCATATTCCATTTCCATTGGGGAATCCGGGGAGCGGCTATGGCAACTGTAGTATCGCAATTTATCGGTATGGTATGGGTAGTGCAACATTTCCGCAACAAGGAGAGTTTTGTACATTTTCGTCCTGGTTTCTGGAAAATGAAAAGACGTATTGTAGCCAGTATCTTTTCTATCGGTATGTCCCCTTTTGCAATGAATGTAACCGCTTGTGTCATCGTGATCCTTATCAACAACAGCTTACAGAAGTATGGTGGAGACATGGCTATCGGCGCATACGGTATTATGAACCGGTTGTTAATGCTCTACGTTATGATTGTAATGGGACTGACCATGGGAATGCAGCCCATCATCGGTTACAACTACGGTGCACAAAAACAGGATCGTGTAAAACATACGCTCCGTCTGGGTATCATCGTTGGTGTACTGATCACAAGTAGTGGTTTCATTATCTGCGAACTCTTTCCGCACACCGTTTCTGCTATATTCACTGATAGCGAGGAATTGATTGATATGGCAGCAACAGGACTGCGTATCTGTATCTTGATGTTCCCTCTGGTTGGTGCACAGATTGTTATTTCTAACTTCTTTCAAAGTATCGGGAAAGCAAAAGTCAGCATATTCCTCTCGTTGTCCCGCCAATTGGTTTACTTACTGCCCTGCCTTCTGTTATTTCCCGGTTGGTATGGGTTGAATGGCATTTGGATGAGTATGCCGGTATCAGACGGACTGGCTTTTATCACAGCAGTAATTAGCCTGATGATCTATATAAAGAGGGTAAAACACAATGCCTAAAACCAATTAAGATTTCGGATTCAGTGTCCTTGTTTTATAGCATTTGTACGAAAAAGAAAGATATTAATTACAACTGTTTTCAAAACAATCCTTACAAACAGTAGGTTTATTTAAAAAAAGCATTTATATTTGTTAGTCAATAAAACCTTTGAACTATAAAACAAATACCTAAGCTTATGAAAACTATAAAAAAACTAATCTGTTTATTATTTTGCATTTTGTCATTGTTTGCATGCAGTAAAGAAGAATCCAATCCCCAATATGATCCGTCTAATGTCTTGTTCAAGGACATCCCTATTAGCGCCATAAAAAGTTGCGTTATAGGCCATTGGATACCATTCCGTCAATATGGAGGAGTTGCCGGTATAACAGAACTCAAAGATATTTATGAAGAATATCAAGAAAATGCACTTATTATAGAAAATAGAGCAACAAATGATTATACAAGAATAGAAATAAAAAAGTGGATTAAACAGGATGATGCTTGCATACTAATAGGGACAGATAACACTCCTATTTTGTATATGTATGGCATAGAAAAAGATATACTTTCTACTTCAATGGGAAAAGAACCTTCACCTGATAATATAGTAACCCTGAGTTCACGAACAAAATAAAAGCATGAAAAGAAATCCATTATTATGAATCATTTGTCAAATGTATAACTCGATACAATAGCGTTAACATTATTAACGCTATTTTTTAACATCTGAGTTTTATTTCATAAGAGTGTACACTTTAGCATATCAAAAATGTACAATATAGTATAGTAAAAATGTACAATTAACACTTACAGAACTGTACACTCTTGACAATCTATAAACAAGAGTTTCTGATTCGTTATAAATCAGACTATTACATAAGTATAAACATTCATCGTTCTCCCTCATCTGTCTTCTTAAAGGATTCTTATAATTACTTTTTTGACAACTATGTATTTAGTAGATGAATCGTAATACATACTTTCGCCCACATTAAAAAGAATAGCGAACTGTAAGAAGCAACATAGTATTCGAATAAATCTGCTTACATCGGATATAGATTGACTTTTATTACGGTGATCATTAGCTTGATAATCTACATAAAAAAGATTAAATATAATTCATAAACCACATAATAGTTCACTACCCCCGACTTTTTATTCAGTACATTTAGATGAAAAGAAAAGACTATTTAAACATTTATTACAAAAATCACAAAATAATCTTGCAAATATTAGGTTTCTAAAAAAAAGATATTTATATTTGAAAATATTAACAAAACCTTTGAACTATAAAAACTTATGCTTATGAAAACTATCAAAAAACAAATCTGTGTGTTGTTCTGCATCTTATCATTGTTTGCATGCAGTAAAGAAGAATCCAATCCCCAATATGACCCGTCTAATGTTTTGTTCAAGGACATTCCTGTCAGTGCTATAAAAAAATGTGTCATAGGCCATTGGATTCCATTCCGTCAATATGGAGGAGTTGCCGGAATAACAGAGCTCAAAGATATTTATGAAGAATATCAGGAAAATGCACTTATTAAAGAAAATAAGGCAATAGATAATTATACAAGAATAGAAATAAAAAAGTGGATCAAACAGGATGATGTTTGCATACTGATAGGAAAAGATAATACTCCTATTTTATATATGTATGGCATAGAAAAAGATGTCCTTTTTACCTCAATGAATAAAGAAGCATCACCTGATAATATATCAACCCAAAGTTTACGAGCTAAATAAAAACAAGAATATGAAAAGAAATATATTAATAATCTTGGCTATACTTATACATAAGCCAACATTCTCCCAAAATCCTCAAGATAATATTCTGTTCTTTCAAGATAGTATTATCCCATCTTATGTAAAAATACTTCCCCAAAAACAAAATCAATAAAAAACAGATCTAATAAAGACAGAATTATATATGCGAGAAATTTACTAAAAGATAATTTAAAGTTAAACAGAGAGACCTCATGTGAAGTCATAGATTCATTTATTGATCCTCAAAATAATTATCACATTTTCTTCATTCAATACTATAATGGATTAAAGGTGGAAGGTACACGGTTTGGAGTCCATTTTTCTAACGACGAAGTAGAAAGTATTAATGGTAATTTTAGATTTATAAATTCGTTGAATACTATTCCCAAAATATCCGAAAGCCAAGCTTTGTCTAAAGCATTATCATTTATTAACGCAGATGAATACATGTGGGAAAATCCTGATATTCAGAATGGGATAAAAGAAAATAGAGAAGACGCAACTACTTCATATTACCCTCAAGGAGAGTTAGTCATTTGTTTTGATAGGAATGATAATCCAACGTTAGCATATAAATTTGATATATACGCGAATATTCCATTTAGCAGAACGGATGTTTACGTCGATGCTCATACCGGAGAAATAGCTAACAGTGAGTCCCAGCTACATTTCAATAATGGTATTGCAGCAACCAGATATTATGGACAAAAAAGTATACAAACGCAATATTACCAAGGGAAATATAGATTACATGATTATTCACGAGGTAATGGAATTGTCACTTATAATATGAATTTTGGAGGACATTACAGTAATACAGATTATCTGGACAATGACAATAATTGGACTGCTGCTGAATGGCATAATGCTACGAAAGAAGATGCAGCTTTAAACGTACATTGGGCTTCTGAAATGACTTTTGATTATTTCAAAAATACTTTTAATAGAAATGGCTATGATAATAATGGAGGTATAATAAGAGGATATGTAAATGCTAATTTAAATTTAATAGACTCACGTTACGACAATAGTGATAATGCTTTTTGGAATGCTAAAGATAAAACCATGACATATGGAATGGGATCAATTTGGGACTCTGCTACGCCTTTAGATATTGTAGCCCACGAAATAGGCCATGGAATATGTCAATCTACAGCTTCTTTAAAATACGAAGCGGAATCAGGTGCATTGAATGAAGCTTTTAGTGATATTTGGGCGGCATGTGTAGAGCATTATGCTATACCGGAAAAAGGAATAAAGATTTGGATAATGGGTGAGGATATTGGTTGGATTATAAGAGCTATGAACTCGCCTATGACATACCAAAAGGGGGATTGGATAGATCCCAATAATATCAAAAATGATTATGGTGGTGTACATACTAATAGTGGAGTCCTTAATTATTGGTTCTATTTATTATCCGAAGGAGGTAATGGAAAAAATGCCAATAACTCTATTTATTTCGTAACAGCTATAGGTATGGATAAAGCTGCGCAAATTGCATACAGAGCTTTAACAGTATATTTAAATTCCACATCAAATTATAGGGAAGCCAAAACATACACACTATTGGCTGCTGCTGATTTGTTTGGATATAGTTCCAATGAATATCAACAAGTAATAAATGCTTGGTTTGCTGTTGGCGTAGGAACAGAAGACCCATATACCATCTTAGGACCGGATATAATTTGTAATTGTGAAACTCAAACATATACGATTAAAAACATTCCCCAAGACGCAACAATCACTTGGAGTTCAGAATTTGGAAACCTTGTTTCCGGGCAAGGAACAGCAACAGCCACATTTAACGTTATAAATGAAGGAGGATATCCAGAACCTGTCACAGCAATAATTAATAAAGGAGGCTTATCTAAAACAATCACGAGATTCGTTCATGTAGGAATACCCGAGACTGAATATATTGACTATGAAAGCAGCCCATTTGTTGGAGAAGATGTTTTAGTAGAAGCTGTTGTTAGTGGGGCAACAGAGTATAAATGGACAAAAGCAGAAGGTAATTGTGTCATTATACCAAGTGATAAAGGAGATAAAGCCAGTATAGTCCCTACAGGTACACAACCTATAAAAGTTATTTTTACTGCTTCAAACAGATGTGGTACATGGGAGGAATGGATACATATAACTGCTTCAATGCGTAAAAATGGCCAAAGCCTCAATACTGAGATCCCCCACAGTGTTTCTATCTACACACTATCATATGAGTTGGTTTATTCTGCTAAAAACTTAATATCGCCATTCGATATACAAACAGCAAGATTACAACCCGGATATTATGTAATTGAATTAGTTACAAACAATGAAATCATAAGAAAAAAAATATATATCGAGAATTAAAAAAGACCTTTTATTTACATATAAAAGCAACTTAATAGCATTATTTGTTTTTCATTCAACCAATTGAATTATTTTTCAATTGGTTGAATCTTTTAGAGAAGACTACAGATAACATATAAAAAGCAATGAAGTAGAATGAGAATTTTAAATACGGATCATTCTATTATCGACACAAATAACTCATTCAGCGGCGAAACTTCCCCTTACGTCTATCATTTTTGCAACAGTTATTATAGGTACGTACCTTCGCATACATCAAAAAGAATAATAAACTGTAAGAAATATGATAAATGTAAGAAGATTGACAGTGATAACACTTTGCGTAACCAGTAGTAGCATAGGTGGCAATGTCCTCAGAGCACAAAACACTCCTGCTATGAACACTTATGCCACTCCAGCCACAGAACAAACGGCGGAGAACAACTCTCAACAACTCCCTACCGAATGGACTTTACAAGACTGCATCGACTACGCTTTAGAGCAAAACATCACCCTGCGCAAAAGCCGTATCAATGCAGAAAGTACAGCCGTTGATGTAAAAACAGCTAAAGCAGCTCTTTTTCCCAGCCTCTCATTTTCTACCAGCCAGAATATGGTGAACCGCCCATATCAGGAATCAAGCAGTACGGTAAGCGGAACCGAAATTCTGCGTAGTAACAGTAAAACCAGTTATAATGGTAACTATGGATTAAATGCACAGTGGACCGTATACAATGGCAGTAAACGTCTGAAAACAATTGAACAGGAGAAGCTGAACAATCGTGTAGCAGAACTGGATGTAGCTACCTCAGAAAAGAATATCGAGGAAAGCATCACACAGACCTATGTACAGATTCTCTATGCTGCCGAATCGGTGAAAGTTAATGAAAGCACCCTTGCTGTCAGTGAAGCACAATGCGACCGTGGAAAAGAGTTGCTTGCTGCCGGAAGCCTGTCTAAAGCCGATCTGGCACAATTGGAAGCACAGGTCAGTACTGATCGTTATCAACTTGTAACTGCACAAACCACTTTGCAAAACTACAAGTTGCAACTGAAACAATTACTTGAGCTGGACGGTGAAGAAGAAATGAACCTCTATCTGCCTGCGCTGGATAATAGTAAAGTGCTCTCTCCCCTACCTACCAAAACGGATGTTTATCATGCAGCTCTTGCCGTACGTCCGGAAATTGAATCGGGAAAACTGAACATACAGGCATCCGAATTAAATATCGATATCGCCCGTGCCGGATACATGCCCAGTGTCAGCCTTAGTGCCGGGATTGGTACAAACAATACCAGTGGTTCCGACTTTACCTTTGCCCAACAAGTAAAGAATGGCTGGAACAATTCTCTGGGATTATCCATTAGTGTACCTATCTTTAATAATCGCCAGACTAAAAGTGCTGTACAAAAAGCTAAATTACAACGTGAGACCAGTATGTTAAACCTGCTGGACGAACAAAAAACATTGTATAAAACCATTGAAGGATTATGGCTTGATGCCAATAGTGCCCAGCAACGTTATGTAGCTGCACAAGAAAAACTTCGTAGTACTCAGACCAGCTTCGATCTGGTAAGTGCACAGTTCAACTTAGGTATGAAAAATACCGTAGAACTACTGACGGAAAAGAATAACCTCCTCAGTGCCCAACAAGAAACCTTGCAGGCCAAATACATGGCCATATTAAATGCTCAGTTATTAAAGTTCTACCAGGGAGGGGATATCGAACTATAACCAGATACTACGCGTAACCTCCTTCCATGGTGGTACACGTAAATCTAAATTGTAAACAGAAAATTATAAAATAGTAAATATAACCATGAACAAGAAAAAAATCATCCTCATCGGTGTTGCCATAATAGTGATGGCAGGTGTAGCGATATGGGCTTTTAGTGGTCGGGCAACCAAGCACAAAATCTCATATGTCACAGCTACCGTGAGCAAAAGTGACATCTCCAACTCTGTAACGGCTACAGGAACGATTGCGCCTGTAACGGAAGTAGAAGTCGGTACACAGGTATCAGGCATCGTAGATAAGATTTACGTCGATTACAATTCCGTAGTTACAAAAGGAGAACTTATTGCAGAAATGGATAAAGTGACACTCCAAAGTGAACTTGCGTCGGCACGTGCCACCTATGACGGAAATAAAGCTGAATACGAATATCAGAAGAAGAATTACGAGCGCAACAAAGGATTACATGAAAAAGCCCTTATCAGCGATACGGATTACGAACAAGCTGTGTATAATTATGAGAAGGCTAAAAGTATGTTCGACAGTAGTAAAGCTGCCCTATCCAAGGCTGAGCGCAACCTTTCATATGCTACTATCACTTCACCCATTGATGGCGTAGTTATCAGCCGTGATGTAGAAGAAGGACAGACTGTTGCTTCCGGATTTGAAACACCAACCCTGTTCACTATTGCAGCAGACCTTACACAGATGCAAGTTGTGGCCGATGTGGACGAAGCTGATATAGGCGGTGTAGAAGAAGGTCAACGCGTAAGTTTCACTGTAGATGCGTATCCCAACGATATGTTCGAAGGTGAAGTCACTCAGATACGCTTAGGAAGTACAAGCAGCAGTACAAGTACGAGTAGTAGTACAACAAGCGTAGTGACATATGAGGTAGTCATCTCTGCACAAAACCCGGACTTAAAGCTCAAGCCTCGCCTGACAGCCAACGTCACAATCTATATCCTGGACAAAAAGGATGTTCTCAGCGTACCTTCCAGAGCATTACGCTTCACTCCTGAAGTTCCTCTCATCGGCAAAGAAGACATTGTAAAAGATTGTGCGGGCGAACATAAACTTTGGACAAAAGAAGGTAATACGTTCACTGCACATCCTGTACAAATAGGTATTAGTAATGGAATCAAAACTGAAATCACAGGTGGAATCAACGAAGGTACCCAAGTGATAAGTGAAGCCAATCTCGGTGCAACTACAAGTAATACAGCAGAAATGGAAGCTGGCGGCAATACAGAGAAAAGCCCCTTCATGCCTGGCAGACCGGGAGGAAATAAGAAAAAATAAATTAATCTCCTCAATAATATGAGCAAGAAAGTAATTGAACTACATAACATCAAACGGGACTTTTTAGTGGGAGAAGAGATCGTACACGCCCTGCGTGGGGTCTCTTTCACCATCAACGAAGGAGAGTTTGTAACCATCATGGGTACGTCGGGTTCAGGCAAGTCAACCTTGTTAAATACGTTGGGGTGCCTGGATACTCCAACAAGCGGAGAATATCTGCTTGACGGAATATCTGTAAGAACCATGAGTAAATCTCAACGGGCCGTACTACGAAACCGGAAAATCGGTTTTGTATTCCAAAGTTATAACCTGCTACCTAAAACAACTGCCATAGAAAATGTGGAACTTCCTCTGATGTATAATGCCAGCGTCAGTGCTTCCGAACGTCGTAGACGGGCCATTGAAGCATTACAGGATGTAGGACTGGGCGATCGACTGGAACATAAATCCAATCAAATGTCCGGAGGGCAGATGCAGCGTGTAGCTATTGCCCGCGCATTGGTTAATAATCCGGCTGTAATACTGGCGGATGAAGCAACGGGTAATCTTGACTCACGTACCTCATTCGAGATACTTGTACTGTTCCAGAAACTTCATGCCGAAGGACGTACTATTATCTTCGTCACCCATAATCCGGAATTGGCACAATACAGTAGTCGCAACATCCGGTTACGGGACGGCCACGTGATAGAAGATACTATCAATGCTCATGTTCTCTCTGCAATTGAAGGATTGGCGGCATTGCCGAAAAATGATGAAGATTGAAAGGATTTACGATTGGACGATTTACAATTTACGATTGAAGCCACTCTTTAAATTATAGATGAGAGTAATCTCAATTGTAAATTATCTAATCGTAAATCAAAATGCCTTCAATCGTAAATTGTCTAATCGTAAATCAAAAGTGACTTCAATCGTAAATCGTAAATTGTCAACATTCCTATGTGTAAAAGATTAGATAATGGTCATGACCGTAGGAAATAAATTGTAAATCAAAATAATGAACGGAACCAATTTATTCAAAATAGCCCTTCGGGCATTAGCCAACAACAAGTTGCGGGCTTTCTTGACGATGCTGGGTATCATCATTGGCGTAGCATCCGTTATCACCATGCTGGCTATTGGTCAAGGCTCCAAAAGAAGTATCCAGACGCAAATAGCCGAAATGGGATCGAACATGATCATGATACATCCCGGAGGTGACATGCGTGGTGGTGTACGTCGCGATGCATCCGAGATGCAGACGTTAAAGTTGGAAAACTATGAAAAGCTGCGTGAAGAAACAAACTATCTTTCAGGAATCAGTCCTAATGTATCTTCTTCCGGACAGCTTGTCAATGGTAATAATAACTATCCGTCCTCCGTTAGTGGAGTAGGACTGGATTATCTCAAAATCCGCCAATTGGATGTAGAAAACGGAGAGATGTTCACCGAAGCAGATATACAGAGCTCTGCCAAAGTCTGCATCATCGGAAAAACAATAGTCGATAACCTTTTCCCTGACGGATCTGATCCTGTTGGAAAAGTTATTCGTTTCAATAAAATACCTTTCCGCGTAGTAGGTGTGCTCAAGGCCAAAGGATACAACTCTATGGGTATGGACCAGGACGACATTGTACTGGCACCCTATACCACAGTAATGAAGCGTCTGCTGGCTGTCACTTATTTGCAAGGAATTTATGCCTCTGCCCTTTCCGAGGATATGACGGACTATGCCATTGAAGAAATCACAAGTATCCTGCGTCGAGAACATAAGCTGAAAAACAGCGACGATGATGATTTTACCATACGCAGCCAACAGGAACTTAGTACAATGCTGAATTCTACGACCGACCTGATGACTACCCTACTCGCTTGTATCGCCGGTATTTCACTGGTAGTGGGTGGTATTGGTATTATGAATATTATGTACGTATCTGTCACAGAACGTACCCGTGAAATCGGACTCCGTATGTCGGTAGGTGCACGAGGGATAGATATCCTCAGCCAGTTTCTGATAGAAGCCATTCTAATAAGTATCACCGGAGGTATTATAGGCGTAATCATAGGTTGCGGCGCCAGCTGGATCGTTAAGAGCGTAGCCCATTGGCCTATTTTTATACAACCGTGGAGCGTATTCCTATCATTTGCCGTATGTACTGTCACAGGAGTATTCTTTGGTTGGTATCCGGCTAAGAAAGCAGCTGATCTGGATCCGATTGAAGCAATACGATACGAATAAACAGCAATAGTAAAGAATGAGTAGTGATAAGTGATGAGTACTATGATCCGCATGGAACTAATCACTTATCACTACTCGTCAATCACTAATTTTACTACCTTTGCAAATATGAAACAATCTACAAACAGCCGCGTTCGCTTTGCCGTGGTACTAACTCATATCATTGGCTGGGGCATCATTTTTGGCTTCCCGTTCTTTTTCATCAACCGGGGAGGAGAACCGATTGACTGGATAGGATACATACGCCGTAGTGGAGTACCTCTTAGCTTTTGTATCGTATTCTATTTAAACTATTTCATTCTTATCCCCCGTTATCTGTTTAATGAACGCGTTCAAAAGTTCCTATTGCTGAATCTCACACTAATCGTTCTCATGAGTGGTGGGCTTCATTTATGGCAAACCATCATGTTTGTTAACGATATTCCCAAAACTCCCCATAAAAACATGCCTCCCGGCTGGATCTTTTTTGTTCGCGATATGTTCTCGATGGTACTTACCATAGGCCTTGCCGCCGCTATCAAAATGAGTATCCGATGGGGACAGATCGAAGCTGCACGACGGGAAGCAGAAAGGAGCCGCACGGAAGCAGAATTAAAGAACTTACGGAATCAGCTGAATCCTCATTTCTTACTTAACACACTGAATAACATCTATGCCCTTATCGCCTTTGATACAGACAAAGCACAACAAGCCGTACAAGAGTTAAGCCGGCTTCTTCGCCACGTATTGTATGATAATCAGCAGACATTTGTCTCTTTAGGGAAAGAAATGGATTTCATTCGCAATTACATAGAGTTAATGCGTATCCGCCTCTCCTCCAATGTAGTAGTAGAAACAAATATCGATATCTCTCCGGATAACCGAACAGAAATCGCTCCGCTCATTTTCATATCACTTATCGAGAATGCCTTTAAGCATGGTATTTCTCCTACAGAACCCAGCTTTATCCGCATTGCTTTTTCTGAATCCAACGGAGAAGTGAGATGTGAAATTACAAACAGTTACCATCCTAAAGCCGAAACAGATAAAAGCGGTTCGGGCATCGGACTGGAACAAGTAAGCAAACGTCTGGAATTAATCTATCCCGGACGTTATCAGTGGCAACACGAAGTGAGTAAAGATAAAAAAGAATATTCATCAAGATTAGTGATTAGGGAGGAGTGATGAGTGAATAGTGATTAGTGGGCTACGCTGTGAACCGCATGGCACTAATCATTAATCACTTATCACTATTCATTAATCACTAATTACTAATTATTAAAGTCATGATTCTAAATTGTGCCATCGTAGACGATGAACCTCTGGCTCTTAATCTGCTGGAAAGTTATGTCAGCAAAACTCCGTTTTTGTTTTTAAACGGTAAATATTCGAGTGCTGTACAAGCAATGAACGAACTTCCGGAAAAGAAAGTTGATTTGCTTTTTTTAGATATTCAGATGCCAGAACTTAACGGGCTTGAATTCTCCAGAATGGTAGACAAAAATACCCGCATTATATTCACCACCGCTTTCAATCAATATGCTATCGATGGGTATCGGGTGAATGCTCTCGATTATTTGCTAAAACCCATTTCTTACGTCGACTTCCTGCAAGCAGCCAATAAGGCGTTACAGTGGTTTGAGCTCGTACAGAAACCGGAAGAGATCGAAAGTATCTTCGTAAAAAGCGATTACAAACTGGTACAAGTAGAACTTAAAAAGATTCTTTATATCGAAGGATTGAAAGATTACATTAAAATATATACCGAAGATCAGCCCAAACCCATCCTTTCGCTGATGAGCATGAAATCTATGGAGGAATTGCTCCCTCCCACTCGCTTCATGCGAGTACATCGTTCATTCATTGTACAAAAGGATAAAATACGGATCATAGATCGTGGCCGTATTGTCTTTGATAAGACTTATATCCCCATCAGTGATAGCTACAAACAGGTTTTTCAGACTTTCCTTGATGAAAGAAGCTAAGAAATAACCCGTTTATCGGTAAAAAGCACCCATTTGTCTATTCTTGTTTGCAAAATAGATGACAAATATGTATCTTTGTACCGAACAGAAAGGAGTTGTGAAACTCTGAGAATAGAATAGTTTAGTTAAGTCTAGTTTAGTTTTTGTGTTGGGTACTTCCTTCGTCGGCGGACGGTAAGGAAGTACCTTTTTTGTGTATATCAGACACTTATAAAAAAAGCACCTTTCTAATCTTTTGCTACAGGCTGCAAAATTTGATTGTCGGATAATTGTCGGACACGAATTTCAAGTAATCCAATTGTCTCAAATTTAAAGAACAAATTATGGCTATACTAAAACTTTGCACCGTACCTGCAAAGGTACTAACAAACGGAAAACATAAAATCAGAATATCATTAGCCCACAATTCTAAAACCAGATACATTCCTACAGAATGTATCATAGATGATCTATCACAGTTTAAAGACGGGCAAGTAACAAATCACTCCGAAGCCGCTTCAATGAATGTAAAGCTTAGGAATCTACTTAATCATTATCAAAAGGTTATTGATGGTATATATGACGTAGAAATATATTCATGCTCAGAATTAAGAGAAATCATAATCAAGAAAAAGGATTATGTAAATGTAAGATTCTCCTATGTAATGAACGAATATCTATCTGAGCTATTTGAAGAAAAGAGAACTAAATCAGAAAAGCTTTATCGGCTTGCCTGTCAGTCATTCATTAAATCACAAGGAGATATTTTACTTTCGATGATTACTCCGAGAAACATTCGACAATTTGAAATACACCTTGAAGATAAAGGGCTGTCACCAACTACCATCAAAATCTATTTAACTCTCTTGAAAGTTATTATCAATTATGCAAAGAAACATAATATGGTAAGGTACGAAGTTGATCCGTTCGAGTTCATCAGGATGCCATCGGCCAATATCAGGGAACTTGATCTTACCATAGATGAACTAAAAGCCATCAGAGATATGGAAATTCCTAAATATAATATAGGTGTAGTACGTGATATCTTCATGCTCAGCTATTACCTCGGTGGAATAAACCTGATTGATATGTTAGATATCGACTTTCGTAAAAGTTGGGTTGAATATTACAGACGCAAAACTAAAAACAAAAAGCAGGGAGAGAGTAAAACAGCCTTTTCTGTACAGCCTGAAGCTCGGGAAATTATAGAGAAATACATGCAAAAAAATGGGAAACTCGTATTTGGTAAGTACAAAACCTTTGGGCAATGTTATTCAGTTGTTTCTCGGAAAATGGATGAGTTAGCCAGGCTTGCTGGAATAAACAAACGTGTTGTTTACTATTCTGCCAGAAAAAGTTTTGTTCAACATGGATTTGAATTAGGCATATCATTGGAAATACTTGAATATTGCATCGGTCAATCTATGAAGACCAACCGACCTATATTTAACTATTTCCGCGTTATGCGGAAACATGCAGATGAAGCGATACGCAAAATACTGGATAATTTAAAATGATTGCTCTTGAACGAAAGCTATCGCTTCGGCGGTAGCTTCTTCCATCTCCTTTTATATATCTGAATTTAAGCGGTTTATTATGTCCATATTTCCTGTTATAGCGATTTTCACGTGGTCGGAATATGTTACTACAAGTTTATAATGCCCGTATCCGATAAAGTCTTTTGTGAGTTTTGGAGGAGATAATTTCTGCTTTCTCATTACGACATTTCAGTTTATAGCGGAAAAGAAAACGGTTCCGCTTTCCCGTTGCGTTACATATCTACTTGCGTCGGATACAGGATGCCATTAAGCAATCTCACGGGGGTCGGAACCGTATATGATAAACTACTGGTAGAGATATAACTTTACCAGTAGCCAAACGGTCAGATATCACACCCGACACAAAAAACATGTAACGCAATGCAAAGATGAGAATTTTATTGGAATATCAAAAATAAAAAGGCAGCTTATTCGGCTGTCTCTTCTTTTACTACAATCCCCTTTTCTTTGGCTAACTTCACTATTGCCTCACAAATAAAATCTGTCTTATTATCTAATTGCTCCAGTATCATACAAACTTCTTCTGGAGCATTAAACCCGTAAGTTTTGCAAGTTGTTTTCTTTCGGCCGGACCCTTGTCGAGCACCACCTCTTTTTTTCTTTGATATTTCATTCATAATCCCTATATTTGCAAAAATCCTAATCGGTTGGGGAGGTTTCCCTCCCCTTGGATTTTAAAGCGAGATTTCAAATCTTACTTTTACTTTCCAGATTCTAAATGAAATTGCAAGGCTCATAGAATACCGATTAGGTTTTTCTTCTTACTTTCCCGGTGAAGAAGATTAACCGCCGCAATCATCTCTTTGATTACTCTACAAAGATACACTTTTATTTGAAAACACACAAATGATTTCAAATAAATTTCAGTAAAAATCTCAATAAAAGACAAGAAAAAGAATTAATCTTTCATCAATTTTTAAATTATGCACAAATGTATAGCACATGCTAACATGTTTCACAAAACAATAAATTCTTAAAAACGGAAACAGACATAACACGCTGTATTACAACAAAATAACAAAATCACTATTTTTCGTTAAATAAAAAAACCTCGATTCCGGAGAACCAAGGTTGCCACTTGTTGCTACAAATAAGCTTCTACATATTTACAACAACTACCACTGAAACAAATTATAACTCACTCCGATTCCCCCATAAAACCCCGTTTGGCCAGGACACAACCCATATCCGGCTTGTATACCCAATCCCAATCGCTTCCTTTTAACCTGTTCCCGGACATATATTGTCTGTACCTTATTGTATATCTCAATACTATCTAACTTTGCCCTATATCCAGATACCCATGCCTTGTAAAGTTCAGTCTTATATACAGCCTGGGAGATAGGAACAAACACCGTTACCGTATCATGTAAAGTGTCCCCTTTTTGGTTGATATATACAGGTATTAATACCGGGTATGAATCAATCTCAGTAATATATACCGGATACGGGACAGGTTCTTTCACTGTATCCCAACACTCTACCGTATCCCGGATGACTTCTGCCGGAAGAGACTTGCATGACCGGAACCAAGCCGACACACAAGCAATCAGCAACAATACTACTAATATCCACGGTAACGCTCTCATGGCTTCACCACTGTATTACGAAGGAAATTACTAAATTCACTACGTACATCGAAGCACGGACAAGCCTTAATATACTCTACTGGCTCAACTTCACCTGAATCATTTAAATCAGGAGACGTATCCCGGTGTCCGAGTACTTCGATGATATCGTACTCCTTGCAGAGCTTTGCAACAAGATCACGAAGTGCCTTCTTCTGCGCCTCTGTCCGGGTATCTGCCGGACGTCCGTTTGCATCCAGCCCACCGATGTAGCAGATACCAATACTATGCTTGTTGTATGATAACCCGGAGAATCCTTTGGTATTGCAGTGCGCTCCGTCGATAGAGAGCGGGCGACCGTTCTCTACAGTACCGTCAAGGTCAATTATAAAGTTATAACCAATTGTGTTAAAGCCTCTTTGTTTGTGCATACGATCAATGTCTTTTGCGCGCAGATCCTGCCCGGCACGTGTGGCCGAGCAGTGAATAATTATAGAATCAATCGTTTTCATACTGTCCCTCCTTTATGTTCTAATAACCATTTTGCGGCTCACGGTCACCGCATCTTTTCTTCTCACATCGCTTTAAAGCAAGCTCTAATTTTAAGTTAGAGATGTCCTCCTTTGCTGCAAAGAGTTCATCTTGTACGATTCTCAACCTATTTGTTTGCTCGACAAATCGCCCTTCTTTATCCGACAGTTGTTTTTGTAAAAACTCATTATACTCTCTTAAAGTCTTGAATTCAGCACTATCCGCGTTAGCATCCTCTATCCGGGCGTTCGTTTTACGATTTATGTAAAAATTCACACCCCATTTGATTGCTTCTAACCCACCTAATGCGCCGATTATTGCTAACCATTCATTTAAACCCATCCTTTTCTTCTTTTATTAAATTATTAATACTATCCTTGTTGTTTATAGTATCTCCCTAACAAGGGAAAATTATTTATTTTCCCACCTGTACTGTGAAGCTCAGACGGGATTTTTCAATCATTTTTTAACAATCTCAATTAAATTCAATCCCGGCTTATTAGATATCCCTGCAGTATTATATATTTCAAGATCAAGAATACCGTCATCAGTCACCGTTACATTCTCAATCACTATAAACTGATCAATATTCGTCGCCGGATCAAAAGGCAAATTGACTGACACACCATTCGCGACATAGAAACAATTAGCCTGTTTGTTAGCCGCTACTTCATAGCTTCCATAACTTGCAACAAGCACACGAAGTGTATATGTACCAGCAGCAATATTTTTAAACCTAACTAAAAATCGCTGTGTCTCACTACCGTTCACCCTCGGACATAGGTAATACTTAATATAGTCAATCGGATAAGGGCTTGACTCACCGACAGACGCTGTAATAGTCTGCGTTATATAATTCTTTATGTACGTATTTTCATTAGATGGAATATCATTCTGTCGAACAGAATATACTCCAACTTCATTACCTACAGTATCCTTCAATGGTGTATCTGCCCAGCTCGCGGTGGAGGTCGATCCGGAAATATGATTGATAATCTCACCTTGATAGGTTGGATAGTTTACATCAGTCGGATATGGGTTACCTCTATCAGCAGAGAATGACACAACAATCTTTGGAAGTGCAGCTTCGACTAAAGAAATCGTATCTGATACTACGGCACTTTCTGCATTTGCAGATTTAACCTGCAAATAGACAGTCTTCTCGCCTAACACTGTATCAGTGAGTATATAAGATATGCTGTTTCCAGTCCACGCAATCCATTCTACACCTGAAAGGTCGGAAGTCTCCCCTGCTCGGTAATGAGTTGGAGTTCCATCATAATCAATCGTGACAGTTAATTCAGAATTACTTGTTGACACTGCGCCATCATTAATCGTAATTGAATTTAGGGTCAACACCCCATATACAATTGTATCGGACTTAATATCTGATATTACCCCCTTGGCATCCTTTATCTGTACATACACGGTCTTTTGTCCGTTACCTTCTGAAAGAGTATATGGTACAGTTGTAGCTCCATCAGTCCAAACGATCCACTCTATACCGGAAAGGTCGGAAGTTTCTCCAATCTTGTAGTAAGTTGGAGTACCCAACTTTTCAACAAATACATGCACTTCACGCGAATCTGTCTGATCCGCATTGTCATTAACATATATATTCTTCAACGTGACAGGAATATATGAATCTTTATAGGTGAGAATAATCTGTCTAATATTCGATTCATACTTTGAATTCTTCACCTGAACATTCAATGTCTTTTCACCATATCCATCACTAAGAAGGTGGGAAACTATCATAGTTTCGGTATCTGGTATTTTTTCCCAACCTACATAATCTATGTCACCATTTGCAATCTTATAATGAGTAGCTGTACCTACACAATTAAGATACACAGTAACATTTCTATCCGTAACACAATTATCCTCATCCACTTCATTAACAATAGCATCTCTCAATACAACATTGTTAGTTGTCGGATCAGAGCTGCCAGCGTACTCTTCTATATACATAAAGGAATAATTAACAGCACGTCCAACTACTTCACGCATCGGAATAAAATCAATATTCACCTCACCACTTGCATCCGGGGATACATTTTCAATGGCCGCAAAATTATCTTCATTGTTATATTGATTTACGATGTTGGAATATACCCCGTTTATCTTCATCTTGCTACGTACATCGTCTTCAAACTCATACCCATACTTGACAGAAGAGAATGCGCGGAAGGTATACCTGCGTTCCGGATTCAATCCGGTAACCTTCAATCTTGCGTTGATATTCTCAGTAACCAACGAAGATCGGAAAGTCTCCCAAACGGATTCAGCGACACACTTTTCAACATCTGTTAAGGTGCAGGCTACATCTACCCTTCCTATACCGCTCCAACGGTGAGTGCCACTGTCCTGTACAATCTCCATCGTCACTCCTGAATCTGCCATATAGGTATCATGCAACCTC
Source organism: Bacteroides sp. (assembly GCA_019416685.1). Taxonomy (GTDB): domain Bacteria; phylum Bacteroidota; class Bacteroidia; order Bacteroidales; family Bacteroidaceae; genus Bacteroides. The sequence goes on along the minus strand of DXWV01000042.1, from coordinate 23,881 downwards.
ATTGATGCGGCAGTTATATACCCTGATTCATTGTTGACAGCTACAAAGTTATTCCATGTTTCATCAGTCGGAGTAGCGACATTCGCATTCGCAAAGTTTATTTTGTAAGTAGCTGACAAATTAGTAAAGTTACCGACATAGACTCTAACGCGGTAATTACTAAAAGACTCCAATTTAACTCCATAACTTGAAGTAATTCCAGCGTCAGGGCTGGCATACCCTACACGTACATTCCTGTTAGCATCGTAGTTGCTCAGACTTCCTTCATTAATAGTTAATATAATTTTTGTCGCGTCAGATGGATCGACATATGCGCCCGTAATCAGGCAGGCGTTTCCTTCCTCAGTTAAGGTAAATTGAGATTTCAACGAAGCTGCAAAAGCACTCATCGGTAAATTGAACGTTAGAGCAACCTGAGTTCCTAACTTATCAGTTTCAGCAGATTGTAGTTGTGGCGCATCCTGTTCAGCCGTCAAGGTTGATATGATATACTCTTCAGTATATTCGCTGTATCCCGTCTGGCCGAATGCTTTCAGCTTATATGAATAAGCAGTACCAGGTTTTAACCCCGTATCTGTGAAAGACTTCATATTCTTGTCTTCTATTTTTCCTACAAGCTCAAACGGGCCACCGCTCGATCTGTATACGGCATACATCACGAAGTTACTATCCGGTGTATAATCCCAAGCCAGTGCAATAGACAACGATGTTCGCGAAGCCATCCTTACATTGTCAGGAACAGGCATAAATGCTATCGTATGTGCAGATGCAAAATCACTTAATTCACCTGCTATACTACCTTTTACAGGGCGTACTTTGAAATAGTAGGTCGTATTAGCCGATAGCCCGGCTATCTCTGCACTATTGCTTATTCCTGTAGGTACATTTTTCATCAATGAATAACCTGTTTCCGGAAGGGAAGAAACGAATATGTCATAGCTCGTATCTTCCGCATTATGATTGTTCCAGAACAACTTTATCACAGACGAATTGACGGCAATGGCCGCTACGTCGGTGACTTTACCTTTGAAATCCGGTTCCGGGATGGCATCAAAAAAATAATAGACTGGATACTCTGTGATATTCTCTACAAATCCTGCACCATCCGTATTGATAATAGTTTCGTCACCACGAGTACCGTGTTTTCCTTTTTCTGTGTACTCAATATAATCACATACTGCTTCTTCCTGCCTATAACTCAGATATGGATTATAACGCATAGCCCATTTATCCTCACCGTTCGGGAGCGTAGGATCTGACGGATCAATCCATTCATATTCTTTTGAAGATGGTTTTTGAAGGTGGCGAGACACTTGGCAACCTACCGGGCCGACTATCGGGAAGTATGGATTTTCCTCAGCAGTTGGGAGCACATATACCTCGTCCCCTTCCTGCGGGTTAGCCGGATAGGTAGCAGTTCCCTGAGCGAATGACTCATAAGTTCCTGCCAACTTCTTATTCTGAATAACCCATTTACCATTGATATATTTCTCTTTCCGGGTTGTAGGCAATCCTGTACGCTGTTGATCGAACTCAAAGGTAGAAGGCATAGACTCAGGGTTCGGAATAGTCGGAACATAGGTGGTAACCTTTACAACTTGTGACAATCCTTCGGGCAAAGGTATTCTCACGTTAGGTACTCCAGTGTTGACACTATCATTCAAGTAGATAATATAAGCTCCTTTTTCTTCGTTCAACTTCCGGAAACACATCACAATGATACGGCTGTCCGTATCTAAGTATTTTTGCCCGGTATATATATACCCCTTCAATCGGTTACGGAAAGTAGCTACCCACCAGAAGGTATTTGAAATGGGATAGCATCCATTGTTAAGGAAGCTACCAAACAACCCAAATGCCGTAAATCCCGTTGCATCAATATTCTTCATGTGCTTCTTGATAGCCTCGCACTTAGCTCCCGGTTCATCGCTTGCTTCGTCATTCCAATGCCACATCTCATAACCACATGAACTCCAATAATCCATTTGATCAATGGCATAGTAATTGACAGAATCAATACCTAACCGCATTAGCGTTAATGCTGCACGGATAGACCACGCCGCACGTACTTCGCTCCTGTGACGGTCAGGGATCAGCCATGATCCGATACGCCTACCGGGTTGCGAATAGCATTGATATTGACTATTCGTGTTTTCTCCCCCTGCTTCACCGTATCCGAATTCCGTAATCCACAATTCCTTATCCGGCATATATCTATTACGGATATCCAGCACACGGGGGAGTCCATCGGCAATATCATTCTTATTGCTTGCAAGGATGCTTTCAAGGGTAACGGCTTTACATGCACCACCCGGCCAGTCATATTCCCATTTATCGGAAAAATAAGTATGAAAATTAAGTATATCAAAGGGTAACTTCCCGTCCGGACGGTTCTGTTTGCACCATAGGTATAGCTCCTTAATATATCCGGAGACGATGCCCGCGAATCCGGGTACAATCACCAGACTGTCAGGAGAAGCCTGTTTGATTCCGTAATATTTCGTATTGCCGTCCTCATCAGTAAGTGTACCACAATGTCCGTCATACACGGCACTAAGTAATGCTCCCATCTCTTCCGGCTGAGTGAATGCCATCCAGCCCGACCATGTACGATCATCCTCATTACCTATTTCGGAACCACACATCAAATCCATATTGGGTTGTACCTCTGTATCATCAGCAGGGTATATCTTTATATCATTACGCGCGAATGCGGATTTACCATACACAGCCATGAGCTGGCTGTACATTTTCGAGATCGTTTTATAGCTGTTCGGGTTCATTGAGACTTCAAAGTACTTCTCATACCCCAATCTTCCCTTAGATGGCAATGGTTCCCATGCTCCTGGCAGCCAATATCCGTCAAGCGGTTTATTGACATTAGAGGAATTAGCCTGATATCGCAATATAGTAGCCCAACTGGAAGAAGCGGTAAACGGTTTGAGACCATATTTCTTATATGTTTCTTTCAAAAGCTGAATCAAGTTGTAATCCATACCGTTATTCTGATTCACCCATCCAATTTGATTTGGTCGTATAGCTACATCAGCAATACGACTAACCGGATTTTCGGACATATTTGGAAGGAACTGTCCGGAAGAGCCGAACAGCCTAACATGAGGTCCGGAACATAGAGAAATCATTCTACCGGGCTGATAGAACCATCCTACCACATTGAAAAAATCATCAACGGGCTTTCTGGGCAATACACTACGTACAGGAGGAAGAATATTCAAAGGGATATCACTGTTTCTTCGCCCGTAAACCATTAATCTGTATATCTGGCCTATCAGGTTACCCTGATTATAAAGTGGCCATATTTCCTCACCGTCTGCTCCTGTTTGAGTGGCCGCAAATGGATCAAGATCATATCTGAGATAAAGTAATCTTGCCGATTTCTTTTGAAGGTCTACAATGGTACATCCGTTATGTAGGTTAGTAGAGGTAGCGACATACTCAGGCGTATCATTAATATCATTACTGATTAGTACCCTGAATTCTCCTGTTGAAGCTCCAACCGCATACAGATATAGTTTATCAAGTATGCAGGATGTATTCAAATCAATAACCAGCGAATAAGGATTATCCACACCCTTTGATTCCGTCTTAAAATAAGTCGAATAACTCTTGTTATCCCGATCCGGATATCCGTTTTCCAGAAACAAATCTTTTTCTGTCTCGTCTAACGCATTGTTCGGAGCACAAGGTTTCCCTCCTGACATCGAAACAGCATCGCGACGCGGCCATAACATTTCAGGAGTGAGTTCCAGCCGATAATACTTATCTCCTGCATCCGTTGTGTCATTTATCGTCTTGAAATATACGGGGCTACTTGCTTTTGATATGTAACGAACCCCTTGATTCACACGGACAGCCTTTAAATAGATATAATATTCATTGCCTGCTTGCAATCCGGATATAGAATACTTCTGTTCTGTTTGATAAGCTGCCGGAACAGGTAGATTTTTTAATTGACTCAATCCAGCCCATGCCGTTGGATCGTCAGCATTGACCGGACTGTTAGAATAACGCATGTCATACTCCGTAGCCGGGTCATATACATTGTTGGCGTAGGGAGCAGTCCATTGAACAATACAAACGGTATTATCATAATACACCGCTTGAAAGTCCGCAATACGCTGAGGGTTCGGATAAGGTGTATCTCCTAACACAACATCGGTATAGATATATATATTATTCCCTGATCGGTTGTAAGACAAAAGGGCGATTGTTCCATTATTCAAAGGAAGGTTGACAGTACCTTTTATATTTTCTGCGACAGCGATTTGTTTTAGTCCCGTCTGAAAAACGAGAATCTTTCCGAAACTACCTTCTTTCGTGTTGGAAATGGAAAGGTTGAATATCCGGCTATCACCCGTTAAAGTCACTTTTGCATAAGGAATATTCTTGTTGTCTATAACGATATTACCTTCCGATGTAGGAATTACTTCAACGAAGTTTAAATTATCAGCAAGGCTTCCACCTCCGTCTGACTGACTTTTTTCAACGAGATCGGAATCAGTAACACCATTCTTCCACCAATATTCTACCACACCGGAAGATGTCAGTATTCCAACAGTTCGTCCAGCAGAACGAATACTCTGAGGAACTTTTGAACAGGCGGTTTCTATTGATTCAAAAGGGCCATATAAATAGTCAACGTTGGCACTCGCCCCGTTAACGGCAAATTGCTTTAATACACCAATATAATCCATCATATTTTTATTAGTTAAATACAACATTAGCTTTTACTCCCATCGGAAGCGGGCGAATCATACACCATACATTGTACGTTGTCCCGTCAATAGTCATGGTTTGTTTGCTATTGTAATAGTCGTCGCCAGTAGAGACATTATACCACCAATCTCCTGTAAAAGAGGCATTTTCTATGCTTTTTAGACTCATACTTGCAGGGAAAGCGATAAAATTACCCACCTTATTTTCAGCACTTATCTGAAATTGTTTATTCGTTGAAATGATCTTATTCCCACTTTCCACTACGATAGCTGATTCCGGAGCAACATCTACTTCACCATAATAGAGATAGATAATCGGAGCTTTCCACGTTACGGTATATATCGTGCTGTCTATGGTTTTTCCCGTAGAATCTTCAATGACTGTTGCTTTCCATTGCCTTTTTTGTCCTGCGCCCGTTGTAACCGTTGTAATATCAACTGTTACAGGTGATGTTACCGGAAGTCCTGACGCTATGACTCTATTAGCCGTTATATCTATAATACTGAGAGAATTGGCACGCGCTAACGATTGATCGTTCAGAAAGAAGCGTATCTCTTTATTACCAGATATGACCGCACCTGTGTTTTGTTCAGGTGAAATATCCATCAAAAAGCTATTGAATTTTAAACCGGAGGTCTCATCTAATGCCATCTGTATAACCTCAATGGCCGTCATTCCTTGACAGTGAATAACATCACCTGTAACATACTTGCCAAAACTCTTATTGTCACTTAATTTCACAGTCACATTTTCAGCAAATACCTCTTTTTTACTGCCACCTATCTCCGACCATCCACTCCATTTTTCACCGTCATACACCCTATAGGCCAGTTCAGGTATCGGAAAATTTGGATTGGTATTGATATACGTCTGCTTCGTCATGTCGTGCTCGCTGGAATAGGTAACAAACATTATATCATTCGTTATCGAATCACTGTCATACACCCGGTATATACCGTCCGCTCTAATATTGTCTATATCTCCATATCTGACGCTCTTTAAGAACGATATATTATCAATCAGTGACAGTGATTCGTAAAATGTCTTTTTTGTACCGACATACCCGTTTGATTTCGCATCTTCATAGATACTGTATGTAGTAGTCCACTCACCCCAAATCCGTTCATCAATATCGAAAGTACGTATGTATGTCTTACCTAATTCTTGTTTTACTTGTGTTTGTGCGATTGCACCGGGATAAGAAACATTAGATACAATCAAGATGCCATTGACAACTTCGCCTTCATTATATCCTTTTTGGTATGTATAATATCCGGGCGTAGTAACGTCTGAAAATCCATCAGAGAACGTTTCGTCTACTATGCCGAGATTGCTAAAGAGTGTTTTGTTTTGAATCAGGCCGGTAAAAAATTTCTGTGTAATACCGTGTTCTTCACTGTTACCGAAATCAGATACAAAGTGACTACTCTGCCTATCCTGCCATTTTTCCCAATTGTTGTCCGTACATGTACGATAAAGCATCTTTCCATCTTTGAAGTGATACTGAACTATACTTGTCCCATCTGTACAAACAAGTAAATGGGATACAAAACTTTGGAATGTTACCTTATAAAGACCAGGGGCTTTTATATCATTCAAATCATAGGCAGAACTTATCTCTATATTATTGATAACACGCCCATCAACCTGTTTAGTGAAGAATTTTTGAGTGACACTTTTTTCTGTACTATCCCCAAATTGATCCGTAGGTGGCAAATGTTTTTCAAAAACATCAACTATTTCTTTGAATAGACCTCCCACACGATGCGCAGAATTAGCACTATCCTCTACCTCGTCTCTTATTTGAAGAGCTTTTTGTTTTAGTATGATAAAATTTTCAGCCATACCTTTAATCTCCTAACACTCTATAAATTGTTCTATTCGATCTAAGACCTCCCTTACCTCTATACAAAGGGTATCTATCCTTATTTTCATTTAGATACAATACACATTCTTTAAGATACCTATCAGCAACATCAAACGCATCGTTATACGCAATTACCTTTTCTTTATAATCAGTATTAGAAGAGTATTCTGAATCTTTATTTGACGTACCAAACCTATTTACATTATAATCTCCATTCTTCATTAAACGTGCATAAGAATAGTAACAGATAGATTTCTTAAGTCCAAGAAATACTCTCTTATTCCCATTTCTTGTCTCATATTCGCAACCGTCCAATAGGTCACTATATTTTTCAGGATCAGATATAACATCAAGGAATAAGGAATCTCCAAGAGCTGGCTTTATATCAAGATTCTCACTTTCTTCTATGTAAATGAGAATTTTATTTTCGGAAACGAGCTTAGCTACCTCTCGTGTATTTTTCTTAACGTCATTAGGGGTTATTAGATGTTGCTGCATTTCTCACATATTTAAGAGGTTGTACACTAAAGTCATTCGACAGATTAGCATTTTCATGCCAATATTTAAAAATCTTCTTGAAAGCTCGTTCAATCATACGTTGCTGTTTTGATACAATAGAATTATAATACTCGAACGCATCTTCAAGGATATCACCAGAAAAACCAACTTTACCAATACGGATACAGTACCACGGTTCCTGACCATATGCTGAGTATATACGCTCAACCGTACTTGCATCTGTTACGGTAAATTCTTTATCATAGTTATTTGCTTTTAATGGAACAAATTCAGGTTTTTCTTCATCACATTGTAATTCTACTTCGAGTATCTTAGTAGAATTTGTGTCACCTTGTAATTGGATAAGAGTATCAGAGAATCCGGTATCTGATTCGTCTTTTACCTCGTTACCTTCTTCATCCATACGCGGTGTTCCCTTCTTGGTAACCATCATACCAGAAGGAAGAAAATTACATCTCACATTTCTGTATTTTACATTTGCAAGTCCTTCGTCAGTAGACATTTCAGTAACAACACGATCCGCACGAGAACGTGGATATACATTTCGCCCTGCTCCAGATATCCATAATATCTGACCTTTATAAAACTCAATTCCACCCGCATTCTCGATCTGAGATAAAATCACATTTTTACAAGGATTAAATACATCTATGAAGTCAATGTTATCCTTATCAACCTTTACCGGTTTACCCGCCCGCGTTTTCTTACCATTCCAATCAGGATGAACAGCAATTTTAGCCACATAACCATTATTATCTTCTTCCATCAAACGACAGTTTTCAAACGGAACATGATGTAATTCTACAATATTACCGAGGATATTATAATTAACATGCAAGGCTAAACCATCGAAATCAGCTACGTCAACACACACAAGTGTATGGACATCATCAGTAGTATCTCCACGTCGATTTACAACATATTCAGAAAACAACACCTCACGAAACCCATTCCCTTCAATGAAATTGGCAAAACGCTCTGCACATTCGCTCCCGGTAGAACTTGCTGCAATGATATCACGAAGTGTTTGAGGATAAAGATTATCATCCCCAAACTTTTGTATATTAAACTGACGTAAATAACCAACATCAACACGTTTTTCACTTTTCTTTTTCAGTCCTTTTACATTCATAGCTCCGTGAGGTATTAAAAGTTACTTTTTAGATGCAGCTTCAAAAGAGATTTTAGCAGCAGCTATATGTGTTCCGAGTACTTTAGAGGAAATCTTAGTCCCATCAATGGCATATTCCTTGAAAATCTCTTTCAAGTCACTGTATGATTTACCGTTAGCTAAAGCCTCGATCATAGCTTTTAGTAAGGTGTCGTTGACCTCCTGTTTTTTAGAACTCTTTACTGAATTACGGGCAGCAACACGTTCTTCCCAATCGTTAGGCATACCTGCAAAAAACATAATGCCTTTCGGATGTTTAGCAAGATATTCTTCTGCAACCTTATCTGTCAGGTTAGCATTTGTATACATGTCTTTACCTCCAAACTCCGTCTGAAGTAAGACACCATTTTTCAGCGTATATGAACATTTTTCTTTCATTTTTCCATTACTTTTTAAGTATAAATACATTTCAATAACAGCATCTTGGTAGCAATCATTACAGGATGATTTTACAAAGTTCTTCCCAAGTATTTCCCTATACCAAACCTCTATCTCCGATTTGTCAGAATCTGAGAGGAAACTGGTCCCTCTCAATTCTTCAAGTCTATTAACTATTTCCTGATGTCTCATTATACAGTAGGATCGGAAATCAATGTTGCAATTTGCTTTTTCGTTGTATCATAGTCAGTATTATACAGGAACATAGCAGATTTAGGCGACTTCGTTTCTTTCAAAGTAACTAACCACCCTCCATCTGTATCCTCTGAATACTTGTCATTTTCCATAGCTGACGCATACAGGCCTTGATACCATCCATATACCTGAAAGGCTGCATCACCAGCAGACTTTTCTTTTTGTAACCCCTTATACTTATTTTCAAGTACAAGTACATAAGTACCATTAGCCAAACCATCAATTATATCAGCACACACATCAGGATCATTGTTAAAAATGACAATACTTACCTCACTATCAAATGAGTTTCTATATGTCCCTTCAACCATAGATGTTTTTGTACCACTAAACGGTTTCCGCCCAGGCATAGCAACTGAAAATCCTTTCTTTCCTGCTTTTACTGCTAGTGTCTTAATCACATTTTTTCGTGATGTATCAAGTACACTTGTAGCAAAATCTACCTCAGAACGATTCATTATCACTCCGTCAGGTTCAAAACCCGGAACAACCGGATCCACACAATCGTAGCTGATATCTTTTTTAATCAAATCATCACATACTCCCATTATATACCTCCTTTCTTAATATGCTAATTGGAATAGGTTATCCTCTCCTATAAGTGTAGCCATTTTTCCAGTTGAGTACAAATAGTTTTTACGTTCTTTCTTCTCAAACCAGATATCCAGATCAGAGATAATCTTATCAGCTGGAGAGCCGACAAACAATTGTTTCGGAGATCCGAACACAGCTCTATGAGGCATATTCAATTTCGTACCATTATTCTGGTATTTCTCAATGAAGCGATCCCAAATAGATATACGGTAAATCATGTGTCCATCGAATTCAGTCACATCAAGTCCTTTGAATACCTGTTCCCAAGTAAGGATGAGTTTATATTCACGTTTCAAGTCTTTTGTCAACGCATCGGACAAAGATTTTGTACAGAATACACCAGCACCATCCATTGCGGCAATACGAGAATCAGCATTATCAAAAAGATCATCGAATATCTTAATAGCTACACCAGACTCACGTATCTTGCTACGCTGCAATGCGTATGAAGCTTCACTATTAGCATCAATTGTAATACGCTGTGAGGTATTCTCTGTACCAATGGCAAATAATTGTTTAAAGAATCCATCGCAGGTCTTAAAAAGTTCTGTGTTTACTCCATCAGTGATAGAACCAGATTCGGAAATATTCATCGCATTCTTGTCCCCGAACCAAGCAAAGCGCCAGAACATACGCTTGATTGCAAGATCAAGAGCTGGGTAAACAATATAATCCATGTATTCTGTAGATGACAAATCACCAATATCCGTACCTTTCTTCAGACAGTATTCGGCAATAGTACCAACAAGTTCTTCATAGCACCATTCCAACGGAATAGACCAGTCACCCATATCCCATTCTTTCTCTGCAGCAGCTACAGTTGCCTTTTTATAAGCAGGATTACAACCGGAGCCAGCCCAACCGATATCAGTCATCTCTCCAGTCCATCCAAGTTTATCTCCCTTATTCACGTTTTGCCGAAAAGTGAAGAAACGCTCCATCTCTTCATCGGTGAAATTCGTCATGATCAAAAGGTCTCTTAAACTCTTGATCGCCCCATTTGAAGGGGTTAAGTTTTTAATCTGTTCCCATTTCATAGCTATACAGTTTTAAATTTCTTACTTTTTTCTGCTCTCTTAGCTGCCAACTGCTGTTCGATGAAGCTAACAGGTTCATTCGCATCTTCTTTTTTCTTACCAACCGATTGAGTGCTCTTCCCGGCAGGAACATAAGTACTTGCCAATTTCTCAAAGAAAGCCATGCCTCCTGCATCATGTACGATAGCAAGAATTTCAGCATCATCAGTACTTTTAGCATTAGCTTTGAGTCCTTGATTTTCTGCTTTCAGTCTTTCAATTTCAGCTTTTAAGGCCTCAATATCATCGCCTCCTTCTTCCGGTATTTTAATCTCTGTGATTGTACCATCTTTTACAGTAACTTTAGTGCCATCCTCTAACACGTGTTCGCCGTCTGGACTTGCTTTGTCACCTACTTGGATTTCTCCTTCTTCTCTCTCAACAGTCAGAATATTCCCCGTCGATGTGGTAATGTCCTGAGCTACTGCTCCGGTATCTTCTTTTGAGATACCCAAAGCTGCACCTAACGCTCTAAGCGCCTGTGCCACCGTTTGTCTCTTTGATTTGTCCATATTAATATTGTTAAGTGGATTATTACTTGCAGATGCAGACGCCGGTTGAATAATGGAAGAAATAAAGCCAAGTTCAACGGCTCTTTCGCTATCAAACCAATCCCCCACAGCCATCTGTTCTTCAAGATGTTTACGAGAAACTTCTGTACGTTCTTCATAAAGAGCAAGCATCTTTTCTTTTTCAGCCTCCAAAGCCTCAGCAGCATTTCTTAATTCATCCGATGTCATACTCCCGGATATTCCTCCTTCTGGATAATATGGAGAATGAATGAGAAACTGCGCATGCTCATGAGCGGTCCTACGCTCTTTAGGAGCTGCTAATAAAATAACAGTTGCCATCGATGCGCATTTACCAACTACTTTTGCGGATATTTCCTTACCAGTAGCTCTTAACGCGTCATAGATAGCGTAACCTTCATCACATCTTCCACCACATGAATGTAGTTCGAGATCAATTCGGGTGTCGTTTGTATCCATCCAATCAATAAATGACTGAACATCCGAAAAAGACATTCCTTCATCACCAGTCAGATACCAGTTAATCATCTTATCCTTATCGGCTACAATGTCCTTGTTAATGTAAAGCTTTGCCATATCACATAATTGTTTGAAACAAAGGTAGAGAACGGGATACAGCTAAAAGAAAAATAGATCGAAATAGCACTGACACGCCATGTCAGTAAAAAAAATGAAGGTGAGAATATACCCACCTTCGTTTTAGACATCAATTTCAGTAGAAAATTTATCTATTATACGATAAATTGTTCTATCTGTAACTCCATATTCGTCCGAAAGATACTGCATAATATACGTTTTCTTATGCCCTTCTCCTTTCAGACGAATATATTCTTTGTACAAGTCCAGATACTTCAAATCAGATACATCAATAGATGCACTAATCATTGCCTCTAAAACACTTTTATTTATATATAATAATTCATAGGCTTTCATAGGCTTCCTAAATTTTCTAATACCTCTACGCGATTACTTACAGATTTTATTTCTTCTACTGATACGACAGGACGGGGCATCATCCGCATTCCTTTTGCCACTGCCCTAGCAAGCATATCTTCACCAATTGCCTGACTACTTGTTGCTGTGACATTGATAGGTATACCTCCACCAAGCATATTGAACGAAGAAAGTAAAGGAGCAAACATAGAGGTAGCTCTAGCAGTCATAACAGATTCTCCATTACTAAGCTGTGCAGGTATGGAGTCAGACGTTCCAGAACCGGGACCAACAACAGCGCCACCTTTTGCAAACTTAGCATTCTTCACTGTCTTGATTGCCGTTGCAATATTCGCCATTACAGTTGTTACAGTAGCAGCAATAGCTGCTATATTACCGGGAAATGGAACACTCTGAGCTTGTGCAGTACCTGCAGCAATTGCCTTACCTGTGTTTATTGCTATTTCCGCTAAAGCAAGAACCTTTGAAGCTATAGCCAACTCTTTAGAATGTTCACCGGCAGCTTCTGCCAAAGTTGATAACGCTCCTGTTATATCGGCAGTAGCCTGATATTTCACCTGTTCTATTTCAATCTCTTTATTTGCCAAATCCTGTTTAGCAGAAACATACTCATTCCCAATCTGCAGCCTACGTAAATTGAACGCTTCAAGACTTTCACCTTCCATCTGCTGTAATGAATCAAGTTCAACCCGTTTTTGCTCCATCTTAATGCGGAGTATTTCAACTTCATTTTCCCCTGCTTTCGCTATCTCAGTCTCAAAACGAAGTTTAACAACGTCCTGCTGTTTCTTTAGAATATCTTTGTCATGTTGAGCTGTCAGATCATCGATCTTTTTATTATACTTACCACGAATAGCCAACTTCATCTGTTCGGTTAACTCCGTATTGGATAACTCCATATCCCTCTGTGATATGAGTTGTTGCATCTTTAATTGATACTCTTGATCACTCCCAGACTTTACAGATGCAAGTTGAAGATCGATAAGCTTCTGCCTATTTTCAATTTCTTTCTTCAAATTCTCATCTGACAGTTTTTGTAGCTCGGACTGTAATAAATCCTCTTTAGCCTTGATGGTATCCCGAATGGCATCTTTTGCTTTTGAAGTGAGATTCTTTTCCTCTACAAGTTTCTTTTTCAGATCCTCTATTTCACGAGAATACTGTAACGTAGTCTGCTGGCGTTGCTTTTCTACCCCATCTTTTAACAAAGCCAACAAGGTATCCTCTGATTGCCGAATAGCTTCAATCTCTTTGTTCTTTAATTCTTTCGCTTTATCAGAGGCTGCCTTTTTCATTGTATTTATTTTATTTTGCGTCTCTTTATTACGGGTATATGTTTCCATTTCCTTTTGTGCAACATCTGAAAACACCTGAGCAAATTCTTTCAAATCATCTACTGTACTTTCTGAAATACCAAGTCTACTTATAGCTTCGTCAGCAGTAATAGCCCCTTGCGCCATTTGACTTATGAGTTCATTGACTTCATCAGTTAGTTCAATTTGTCCCAATAAATTAGCTAGTTTCTTTTTACCCATATCAATGCTTTCCTTCTGGAGTTCATTTTCCATATCATAAGCCTTTTGTGCAGCTACTGTACGTTCTTTCAGCGTTTTGGTAGTGTCATCTGCTATGAGTTTCAGCTTCTCTATTTCCGCACGACTTGCAGCACGTTTCATAGTGAGCATCGTTTCTTGTTTTTCAAGCTGCTGCATCGCATCATTTAATGCCCATGCTTGCTTGGCATCATTAGCAATCTCATCTCCAAGGCCTTTTGCGCTATCTTTCATGTCATTCCACGCCCCAGAAAAATCACCGGAAAACAACTTTACCAATGCACCACCAAATTTTGCTACTCGATCGATTAACACACTAACGATCGCTCCAAAAGATGCCATGACATTAGATAAAAACTCTGTTCCTTTTTGTGTTTTAGTCATCCATGCAACCAATGAACCTAACAAAACTACAATTGCGCCAATACCGGTAGCTATCAAAGCTACTTTCAATATTTTCAGGGCCGTGGATAAAAGATTACTTGTTAATGCGGCGGCTTGTTGTGCCCCACTCATTGCACCAGCCGAAGCCGCCCCTACCTTGTATTGAGATATTACATTGGATAATTCACTCTTTATATCAGAAAAATACTTGCCAATTGGTCCAAAAGAAGACGTCATTTTATGAATCTCATTGATAAATGGAACATTTGCTTCGGTAGCACTCAATATAGACTCAGTATAATTTCCAACATTACGGTAAAAACGTCCGGTTTCCTCTTCTGCTCCTTTTAACTCCTGAGATAATGTTTTGATGTCGTTTGCCATCCTCTTTCCGGCTTCACTTTCTCTCTCTGTCTTACTGAGTCTATCATACGCTGTTGTTAAATTTGATAGTTCGGCACGCATGGCTATTAAACTTCCAGTCTGCTGTTGCTCTACTTTCACATTATTCTGAATTTCTTTGTTCAGAATTCGTACAGCGTCATTATATTCTTGAGAAACTAGCTTCGTTTCAGTTAGTTTCAAATTATAAGCATCTCGGGTTATTCTCCCTTTGTCTACATCCTCTTTCAATGTTTTTTCAACTGCCTTTAAAACATCAAGCTGTGAACGATACTCGGATATCTTCCGTATTGCGTCGTCATATCGTACTCTAATATCAAGTACTCTTTCTTCAACATTATTATTTCCCATAATCTAAGCCAACTTTAATAGTTTACATTCACAAATATCATTCTCTTTTGTCTTAATATCAATAATAGCCCAATAAGAACCATATTGACCAAGATAACGAGGAACATCCATTTCAATATCACGTAACTCAATACTATCCATACTGATGTATTCGGTTATTACCTTTGCATCACTAATCATTTCTTTGTATACTTGGTAATAATTGGACAGTAAAGTATTCCAATCAAGTCCTAAGAAAACACCATTTATCCCATCCAATAATAATAGTCGAGGATTCACTTTAGCTGTTTGAAGTTCTCCATTTTCATTATATGAATACACAGGGATAGAAGCAATTCCGTTATCAGTATCAGATGCAGAAAAAGGCAAAGCAATAGCATCACGTTCATAATCTAATGTTTTATCATCTATCTGTATGTTACCATTATAATTACCTTTAACAAAATCATCTTCTTTATATATAAACCGATTATTTTGAGCCATACTATCTGATGCATATTTCATTTGGCGTGGCATTGGTCCTGTATATGCTCTTATTACCTTGTCAGTCCAATTGACAGCTTTGGATATATTTGCCTTCAAATCATCAAATGCAATAAACTTTATCCCCCCCTTCCCATTAGGAAGGGCAAAGAGTCCGAGCATAGAAGTGATAGCCTTAATGAAATCTATTTGTTTAATGTCCGGAAGATTGGGTACAAATGGGAATTTTTCTCCAAAATACAACTCACCTCTTTTTGAAATTGAAAAAGAAATATTACTCCCTGGGAATAAACGAACATCCTCTAACCATTCTCCAATATACAATATAATAAAAGCAGTCTGCCCACCCTTTACATCAAACGAATAATTCATATTAAATGTAGCCGTTCCTTGATTTCCATTCACATTACATGTTGTAGGATCTACACGTTTTACAATTGAATTATCTAATAAAACTTGTAAATAAATACCCTTTTCATCAGGAGCTATTTTGGTGGTAAACGAAAGAGCCATTGACAGTTTCATTTTCATAGTGTCTGAATCGTATGCAAACTTATATCCTATAGTTTCATACCCATACAATTCATCTGTATAATAATAACTTGTACACTCCCCATACCTCGTTTGTGTATCATCTCCATTAAACCTCATATTGATTCCAACAGATTGAATAAAAACAATTCCACTTATAGGATTAGGATTACTGACACCATCCACAGTACAATTAACAGGGTACTTGTCGTATAACTCCTGTGAATCATTCTTCCCAATCAAAGGTACAATCATCTTATCAATAACATCCATCCTATTAGCTGGTATATCAAAGGAAATATTATTATCAGTCTTAATCTTATCTAATATCCATCCAGCAGTTACCACTGGAAAATACCAAGCGTTGGTCTCTCCTTTAAATCCATAGTTTACACGTGGGAATCTTTCAGAGTTACTACCCCAATTCTTCCACACTATCCAATCAACATCTTCAGTTGTTCCATGGCTTAGCTCCGTTAACTTCTTACCATCGTTCACCACATTAGCAAAACCTGTAACATTTCCCCATGACAATGCTATTTCTATCGAGTCATTAACTGTAAGTAATACGACATTAGCATCCTTCACAATCTCTATACCATCACGTAATAGCCTCCCTAAATGTCTTAAATAAGGATAACGGCTAGTTGAACTGGGAATATTGGAGCAATCTATTATTGCCATGTTATTAGCAGTCATAGGAAGCTTTATAGTATAACTATTATTACTAATAATCTTACTGATATCGGTCAATAGATTACTCTTATAATTCAAGGTTATATTATTACTTCCTAAATCAACCAGTTTATTGTTTATGTACAATTCATCTTTCATAATCTTTGTGATATAACCTCTGGTAAAACTACTGTAATCTCAAAGTCCTGCAATGGCTTCTCTGTATTCGTGGCTGTTCCAGGCTGAATATTGATCGGCATCCAATCATTATCAACATACAGATCAACAATAGGAGAAGTATTGAGAGTTAATAACATCTTGAATGTATCTTGATCTATAAGGACGGCACATGCTTTTATTGTTACCTGAGTCACTTTCCCTTGATATCTGGTAACTCCATAATCATAGATCATGCCTTCATGATCCAATGACAATTGCTCTCCGTTATTCTGTGACTGTTGAATCCTATCCCCAATCTGGAATAGATAATATTGATAGAACGCATGCCGATCAATCCAACGGAGATATATCCCACATTCCGAATCATCAATAACTAACCTATTGATAATTGTTCCATCACCAAATGGCCGGAATGTATTGTCAAATGTACGATCGAATGCACTTAATATCGTTTCTTCTTCAAGCCGTAGCACACCAAATCGTTTTGCATCAGGAAAAACAATGGCAGGATCAAGACGCACGAGCCCTGTTCCTAAGTTCTCATTCTCCACATATTGTGTTGAGTCATAGCGTGTATACATACGCGCATTATCTGATATATACATAGAGAAGGTAAATGGAAACTTACGGAACCAAATCACTTTATGGGAAGCATTAAATACTTCTCCTATATTCATCGTTCCCCAGATACATAGGATATCAAAACTAAGAGTATCTTCTTTTGTCTCAACTTTGATATTGATTTCTGTTGAAGTTAATATACTTCTCGGATTAAAGAATGATTGAAGGTACTTTGATATATCCACTTCTACAACATTATTATATGCTGATCTACTGTCTTTATACGACATAACACCCTCACCTATGGTAACTGTCACGTTATTTACTGTTTTAACCTTTATTTTATTCGGGTTAAAACAAAATGTTATATAATCAGGGTAGGTAACACTACCGTTTTTTTCAAATGTTGCTGTCCTCATTGCTATTCAAATTTATGTGTGCTACATCATCGGCAAAAATTCCAAACACACGATTCATTATATTTTGTATGGCTTTCTCAATCTCTGGCGAGTAGATATCATCACGTCCACCAGTACGATGTAGTTCAGTCCCTTCCCGTGCTATCTTCCGGGCCACGAGATATGCAAAAGACTTAGTATTCTCAACTTGAATCCCTTTATCTTTTATCCATTGCTGAATTATCTGATAAAATCCTTTTGGAACTTTTCCTGGGCCACGTCCTGTTTCTAATACCCCAAAAGCTTTACGCCCAAACAAAATACCATGATTGTCATCAACAGATACATATAAACTTTCAATGGTATTACCTGATGCTTTTTGTCCAGCACGTATATGATTGTCTATTATACGTAACCGAAGTGAATCAAGTTCTTCCTGTATAATTCTCTTTGACTCCTCCCGCTTTCCCATATCAACATAAAGGTACTCCTTGAACCTCTTTTAACTGTAACTCAATCATAATTCCGGTAATGTTAGCATCCAATTTATCATAGAACACAGAATAAGGAATATCACCTGATATATCCTCAAAGAGTCCACTTTTATTCAATCTTTTCAAAAACTCAATAGCATATCTTTTGCATCGCTCAATCACCTCGTCATTTTCCAAACCATCAAAATCTAAGTCTGTGATGTCAGCAAATGCAAGCATACAGCGAGGACAATCCTTTATCTGTATCTGTGACATGGAAAATTTGCCAGATACTGGCAGAACATTAATAACCGCAGGCATCTGAATATCATCCAATTTGACATTCGCAGTGGCCCAGTTATCATACAAGTACGTAATACCTTCTATATCATCTATAATAGAGGCTACTTTTCTTTCTACACTTTTTTTCATTTGTTCTTGTTTTGATAAACCTCTCTTAATCGTCTTTCATATCTCGTTTTCTGTGCATCAATATCCATACACTTATATACCCTAGTCCAAGGAATAGACATTACAAGTTCATGATCAGTAATCCCCATACGGATAGCATAGTAATCAATAAGACCAAACATGCCGAATGACAATTTTTCAATACCAGCTCTTATTTCTTCTGTAGTTGGAGAGATATTTGTTGATGCAAATAGTTTATTAATTCTTTCTACTTCCTTCATAACCCACATGTATAGTCCCAATAATTGCTCTACCGGAAACTTTAGTATTTCCAAATCTTTCAGTTTAAATAAAATACGGCAGGGAACAAACAGTAACTCTTCAATATTTACTATCGATTGTAATTCTATGAGTTGGCCTATAGATATATCATCTAAAGAAACAGGAACAACATATTTCCCTATTCTATCTGGTTTTGGCAACTTATTAATTTGCCCCATAACCTCATCAGGATTATCGATCACATCAACCAATATCATAAATTCTTTTACTGTCATAGCCTTTACATTGTTTGTAATTTCGTTTTTGCTTTTTGCGGGATAGGTTTAATACGGAAGAACATAGCCATAATCAACATATCGAGGTAATCCGGAGAATATCCGAGTATTTCTTTCATTTTCTCCTTGCTAATGATCCCCTTCTTTCGAGTATCAGCATCTATGTGATCTTGCTTTAAAACTCCAATTTCTTCAATTATACGCTCTCTTTGAGCCTCTGAACATATAATCCTTAGTTGACGGTTGTTTATTAGTTCTGCAAGCTTAAATGCACACTCGGACTTTAGATTATCAAACTCAGGATTGACAGGACGTACACCACCATGAAACTCTTTTATTCCATTCAGGTAACTTTCAAGATAACTCCCCAACCCATCACTATCAACTATCATCAGACTGCGGGGAATACTGTGCTGAATCATCATATTTTTAAGGTCCGTCTCAATAGACTTGCCTGTACTGTACCCTTGATCAATCCGGATATAACACACGTTGCCAATCCAGTGTCCTCCAATAAAACGGTCACGGCCCTTCATTGCGAGGTCTGCAGAACCGGAGGATAACCCAGACGGTTTTACATGCTCATTGGCGAATAGATCACACATAGCGTCGTAATCACATAGGGTAGTAGGATCATTGTCATACTCCCAGTTCCCGAACAATAGCCGTTCCTTCGTAATTTTATCTTTCGTACTACGAAGAGATTCCTTATAATCCTCTGTTGCATAAGGGTTATCATCTACCAAGGCTTGAATAAACGCATAAGGAGCTTTTAACTTACCTTCTTTCCAAGGCTTGTAAAACTCTCTGTATAGCCAGTTCTTCTTGGGGTTACAGGTGATAAGTATCTTTCCGGGAATATTATACACATCATTTAGATGGCGACCTATACGAGTTTTCAAAACTTCAATTGCGAGGAAATGAACTTGCCCCGCCTCCTCTATCCAACCACCTGTATACTCTTTACTCCCCAACCGTTCATACATAGGGTCTTTGACAGGATAATATGTCAGGTCAAGAAATATTATTTCAGAACCGTTATCAAATAAAATTCCATCGTTCGTTAATTTATAATCCGTAAAATGATGCCATTGAGCTACTTTTACAAAAGTAACAGCAATAGATTCTCGGCTATCCTTCAGATTATTTCGGCCAGCAAACCAACGAGTACCCGGAAGAAAGTGAGCACATTGCATCAGCCATTCACAGCCGAGCCAAGACTTTCCCCCTCCACCAGCCCCGCCATAACACAAGAACTTCGTAACATCATCACGAAGATAGTTATATGCTAATCGCTGCTTTATGTTAACCTTCTGTTCCATCACTTCACCTGTTCAGCCTCAGGAGTAAAAGGAAGGAAGTTGAATCCTTTAAACTCTTTGCCGGCATTCGTATGATCTACCTCCTGTTTATCTGACAAGCCCAACTTACGAGCAATGATATTTGCATTGAAAGCTCCTACACATGCTCCCTCGAACTGTTGAGTCTCTATTGTTTCCTCTACGCGCGCGATGACCTCTAAAAAATCTTCGTCTTTCTTATTTTTACAATCAGATCGAAAGTTATTCCACCACTTAGATGAAGCGCCTACATAGATACAAAAGCCGGTAAGAGAATATGGCCTGGATGTCGGGGTTACCTCCCGCTGTGTTTGCTCCTCATTGACTGTCTGAACCTTCTTCCCTATCTTCTTTTTTACAGGAATAGTTTTTTGTATTTCTTTCCTTGTGGTCCACGGATTTTCATCACACCATTGAAAATACTCACATGCTGCTTCCCATAAAAGATCAGGTGTAGAAAAGAGTTTATCCCTGCCGTGCTTACTCCTCAACATCCAAAATTGATTTCCTGCTGGTGCTGCCATATTACTTCTTTTTAAAGCTCTCTTTAATTATTTTAGGGACAGTATTATTCCAACTGATTGTATGATGTAATCTCTTTGTTTCCATACTATTTCCCATTAGTCCTATTTTAACGGAAGAAGGCATCATCATAACAGTATAGAAGCTCTTTACATACGTTCCCTGATTTATGTATATATCTGTCATTCCTCCTTTATTTGATTGTGTTTGCTTCTGATTCAAAGCCACATGAGGAATTTGCAGAAACAGATATCCTCGGCTACCTAATGTCGTGTAAGTATTGACATCTTCATTGATTCGGCCAACAAAATGGAACGATCTATCAGTAGAACATATAAAAGAGTTCATGGCTTTTCTTTTAAGCTTTTCCCCTCGGATTATATCATTATCTTTACCTCCCACAAAATCACCACGTTGGGCCATTGCTACTGTCATAATTGAAGTACTTTCATAAAAGCGAACCATAGCCTCAAAAATTCCATCAAGTTGTTTGATGGCTCTTTGCTTCACCGTACTATTTCTTCCATATGTAAATGAGAAAGTATCATAGTCATCATCAAGTTCAATGAAGTATTTATATCCCAACTCCTTAGCTATCCCAAAACAAGCATTACGAGCATATATAATCGCTCTACGATCTTCAAAATTATCCGCTTCATCAAATGTTTTGGACATTACTTCTTTATCGAAAACATAAACGTCAGGAAACTTATTCTTGTATTTATCTGCCTGTTTATCCTCGTTATCAATCACGTAGACAATAGGACCAGTATATCCGCATTTACGAAGAGTCTTATCGGTTATGACTGAGTTAACACGCCCATGAGTCAATATAAACGCAACAAAATCATTCCTCATCGTTCGTATCCTCCAACATTATATTATAGATATCATTCTTTAGCTTAGTAAATCCGTTCTCTATGGCTTTGTTAAAATCAATAATGATTAATGCAGAACTTTCCATAAGTTTTTGTACTCCTTTAGAAGCATGGGCATAATACTCGGCTATTTCTCCATAATCAAACACAATATGTCTCGATGCTGCCAGTTTAAGAAATGACTTCACTTCAAGAGAAATGTCAGATTTTTCTATTTCTTCGATTAATTCAGCATATTTGCTCATATCATAAAGCGAGTCTACAGGGGGACAATCAGCACATTTAGGTTCATACACTGGGGCTTCTATTTTCTTTGTGTATTTAGACTCCTCCTCATTTGTGAAAGGGTTATAGCTGAAATCAATATCTATCCCCCAATTTATCAAGCTATCCGCATCCCATTTTTTTAAAAGTTCTTCATCCCACTGACCATTATTAACATTATCACGAATAGCGATTTCTTTCTCTCGTTTCTCTGTTAGATTTGGAATCAAGAATGTAGGAACTTGAATAAGGCCCAACTCTACACTTGCATCATAACGTTGATTACCAGCTATAATAACCAACTGCCCTGTTCTATCGGATAAAATCAAAGGGCGTGCTTCAAAATAATCTGGATTATTTCTTATTGACTCCTTAAGTTTCTCCATTGACTCCCGGGTTATTGTCCTAGGATTGCTAGAATATTTATGTAAATCCGATAAATTCCTGTAAACCAACATCATAATAAGACTTTTAACATTACAGTAATAAAGATACCGAATAATCCACGAATGAACTATCCGGTAATTATAAAAGCACTGACATTCTATGTCAGTCAAATATCACTTTCTAAAAAACATATCACCAGATATTGATCTGGCGGTATCATCTCCGGTCAGACGGATATACTTGAAAAAGTTTTGTTCCGTCCGGTGCCCTGTAAGTCTCATTATCTCCAATGTCTTCATTCTGCCGGTCAAGTACATGTTAGTGGCGGCACTTCTTCTTGCGGTATGGCTGCTGATTAACTCCCACTTCTCACGGGTAACGGTTACAAGCTTGCCACCTTTGGTAAATGAATAAGTTACAGGATCATTTAAACCGATCTCTTTCATTATCACTTTCAGGTACTTATTGACGTATTGGATACATAAACCGTTAGGTATTCTTCCATGATATTTCGCAAATATTTCTTTTACATAATCATGTGCAGGTACTTTAACGTCTACGTTCGTTTTCTTCGTACGGACGACAATGTAGTTATCTATCAAGTTTTGACTTGTCAACCTCGAATAATCAGAATATCGAAGTGCGGTAAGACATCCTAATATAAACATATCTCTAATTCGCTCCTTTGCTTTTCGCTTATCCTGCCAGACAAACTTATAGTAGTAGATACGACTGATTTCATTCATTGAAAGAAAAACCGCGTTAGTAGGTTCTTCTCTTAAATCAATTTCATCATATGTAATATCTACTGAATAGTTATATTGTGAAGCTCTACGGACTAAGGTTTGAACTTTACGGATATAACCTACTATTGTATTATGCCGGAGTCCCTGGTCTTCAAGGTAGATGATGAAGTCATCAAGAAATTCAGCCGTTACCGAATTAGTGAATATATCACAGTCAAATTCTTCAGAGAAAGCCTCTATATGCTTTATTATCGCATCATATACGGCTGCATAGTGTTCAGACTTGCGTCTGCTTCGCTTTTCAAGTACTTCACGGATGAAGTCTGTAAAGAAGACGCCTTCTAAAGGCTTCGTCTGCCGAAAGTGGTTAATGTAGTCCTTTCTCGCTGTGCGGGTCGGGACCGGTTGTGATAATTGTAATGCTTTGGCTGTATCATTTAAAGGGTTAATTACTCAGTTTTAATTAATCGTCTCTTTATCTTCAACATAACATTCCTCTACTTCATAGCACAATCCATTGAAAGGATTATCTACGCTTAATTGACATCCAAAACCAGTTTCAAATTCAATATACTCTTCAATTTGTTCTTCAGTTGCTTCTATATCAGGAAGCTCTATTAGTAATTGTACTACTCGTTTCATTTCTAAATTGTTATGAGGGTAACTGTAATGGTCCTAAATCACATTCCGGCGCCCATCCTAAT
>DXWV01000041.1 GCA_019416685.1 Bacteroides sp. | reverse complement strand
ATATAAAATAATGGTTTCATAATTTGCCCGCAAAAGTAATAAATAATAATGTGAAATAAGAGGAAAAATAAAAGGAATTACGGAGATTTTTCCGTAATTCCTTTCGTTAACGTGCACGAGAAAGGGAATAGTAAGTAGGGTTTAGTGATAAGCGATTAGTAGCTGCGCTATTACGCCGCATGGCACTAATCGCTAATCACTACTCACTAATCGCTACTCACTACTCTTCCGGTGCAAACATCGGGTCCCATGCCGGTAGGCGAACAGGCTTCTGTTTTAGAATTTCCATGACTTTTGGTGTGGCAAATTTCTTTTCCACTACCAGACGAAACATATATTCATTAAACCATTCATCCGTCATTATGAGATGTCCCTGATAACCGGAACCTGCGCCCCAGCTATTCTCAACCATCCATTTCACAGGCTTTCCGTCTTTGTTGATATCAACAGCCATTAATGTCATTGCATGACTTGAGCCACTGGCAAAAGTCTGAATACGCTGTTTTTTATCCATACCAAACGTAGTACCCATTAAAGAGTCATAGTCATAGTTATTAACATCAAGTAGTCCACGATCTGAGTTCAGAAATTTACCCACATCACAAGAGAAATACATCATTGTGCTGTCTTTCAACGAAGCAATAGCCATCTCTTTAATCTCCTCTATCGGTAGGTTGACATATGTCCAGTTATGTCCGTCATAACGATGGCGGTCAAAGTCAATTTCATAACATTTGTAGTACTCACGACTCGGATCATTCATCAGCATCACATAATTATTGATAAGATTCTCGTCTCCGTACTTCTTCAAGAAAGACATTGGAGTGTACTGCTCTGTCTCCACCGGATTCCCTTTAGCATCGTAACGAGTCCATGTAAATTCTGTAGGAGGGACACCCAAATTTAAGACCAACATACGATAAACAGTACCCAGCATCTCTGTTTTGCTCTTCGCAAGAGCAGCAGTTTTCGCCCCTTTCGAAGCCTGTTCACGCAATTGCAAACCAAATTCACGTAGTTTAAGTGAAATCAGATTTGCCATCCGCGCCGTATTCTCACTGCTATTCGTTTCAGGCATCACTCCCTTGGGTACCAATCCATATTTCCCCACAATATCTGCAACTCCTGTAAATGTCCCACCGTCACTCAAAGGATTGCGGAACAACCATTCCACCATCTTATCATCCATCGGTTTTTCACGCGTATCAATCACTCCTTGCAAGAAAAGATTAGTCTTCTCCAACTGATCATAAAAAAATGGATAGGTCTGTGAGAATTCAAACGAAGTCAACCCATACTTTGCAATCGCTTTAGCACGCATCACATTCAACCCGGTAAAAAGCCAGCAACGTCCCGACGACTTCTGATCGGTAATCCCTTTGGAATCTACTTTGATAGAGAAGTAGGTATCCAACCCCGTCATATTATCCTGATTCAAAGCCAGTTTGCGGATATCATTACTACCAATAGCATTGCGCAATGCCTTATCTGCACTTGTTCCCTGGTAACTCTGTTTAATCTGATTCAGCATCTCACTGCTGATTCCACCCTTGTCCTGCTGTGCCTGCACAGAAAAAAGGGCAGCACTCAGAACAAATAATGATAAAATTCGTTTATTCATATAAATAATGTATTAAATAATGTGCCAATTGAATAATGTGCCAATATGCCCAATTGGCTGCGCTATGATGCCACACAGTAATTGACATATTGGCGCATTGGCATATTAACCCATTATCCTTTTGCAAAATTAGTATCCTTTTTTGGAATTTTTATCCATTCCTTTAGATTTATTACCTATTCGGCTGGAAACTATTCCGAATAAAACAGTTTTCTTTGCACCCTCATTCATAACGAGAATATGAAAAGATATATAATAGGTATATGCCTGGCGTTCATTCCCGCCATTACTCTTCTGGCACAAGAAGAGGGCATCACATTTTTAAAAGACGGCAAACTGGAAGTTAATACAGTATTTAATCCCGACAGTCTGAAACAGGATACCCTTCCTAAACTTTCCAAACGTGAGTTACGCCGATTGCATGTGGCGAAACGAAATCTCCATTACAACATTCTGGGTGGTCCGAGTTACACTCCGGATTTTGGTTTTCTGATTGGCGGTAGTGCCCTTATGACTTTCCGTATGAATCCCAGTGATACCACACAGCAGCGCTCTGTTGTACCTATGGCTATTGCCTTCATGTTCAATGGCGGACTGAACCTGTTCTCCAAACCTCAGCTATTTTTCAAGGGTGACCGTTTCCGTATCTTCGGCCAGTTCAGCTATAAAAACACACAGGAGAACTTCTATGGCATAGGCTACACCACCAATAAAAACTATGTACGTAGTGATACCACCAGTCAGTATCGTTACAGTGGCGTGCAAATAAACCCCTGGTTCCTTTTCCGCCTGGGCGAAAGTAATTTCTTCGCAGGTCCGCAGATAGATATCAATTATGATAAAATGAGTAAACCTGCAAAATATCTTGTAGACCAATCTTCTTATATTGAGGCAGGCGGAACAGCTCATGGTTACAGTAATCTGAGTTCCGGTCTTGGTTTCCTGCTGACATATGATACGCGTGATATTCCAGCTAATGCATACCGGGGCATTTATCTTGATTTCCGCGGTGTTATGTATCAGAAGTTTTTCGGCAGTGACAACGAATTCTACCGTCTTGAAATAGACTATCGCCAATACAAAACAGTAGGTCAGCGTAAGGTGATTGCCTGGACTGCACAAACAAAAAATGTATTTGGAGATGTACCTTTGAATAAATATGCCCTCAGTGGAACCCCATTTGACCTTCGCGGTTATTACATGGGACAGTACCGGGATAAATCATCCCATGTCATTATGGGTGAGTATCGCCAGATGTTTAACACAGACAAGAGTACATGGATAAAGAAAATGGTCAGCCATATCGGCTTTGTAGCTTGGGGCGGATGTGGTTTCATGGGGCCTAATCCTACTAAAATCGAAGGTGTATTGCCCAATGCCGGAGTCGGATTGCGTATCGAAGTGCAACCCCGTATGAATGTCCGCCTTGACATCGGCCGTAATATGGTAAATAAGCAAAATCTGTTCTACTTCAACATGACAGAAGCTTTCTAAACGAGAGCTATCTCCATTTTTAATTAAAAAAAGAAAATAGAAGAAGCATAAAGAGCACAGAATAAAATAATTATCTATATTTGCGGCAGATTACACAATTAAATACAAGCAATTCAGGATAATTATGAAGCATTTTTGCTGTCTATATTCTTTTTCTATACTTCTTCTTTGTACAGTGCCTTCGTTAATGAAGGCACAAGAAGCGAATGATTATTCCAAACTTGAGCAAACCGATTATACCAAAATAACATTACCACCACTCGATTCGCTTTTTGAGAATGCAAAAGGTGGTCCAATCTATAGGCTTGCTCAAGTCAAAGAACAAATAGAACACAGGTTACTGGCAAAAGAAAAGCGGGCTTTTCTCGGCTTTTTCAGTCTGAGAGGAAGTTATCAATATGGCATGTTCGGTAACGAAGGCACATATACGGATGTGGCTATTGCTCCTTATCTTACTTACACCACTCAGGCACAAAGAGGCTATACCGTTGGTGCAGGAGTCAATATCCCTCTCGATGGACTTTTTGACCTGAGATCCCGTATCAGACGGCAAAAACTTAATGCGCAGGGAGCAGCATTGGAAAGAGAGATTAAGTACGAAGAGATGAAACGGGAAATCATTGAAATGTACACAACAGCAAATTCTCAACTAAGCGTACTGAAATTACGTGCAGAAGCTCTTGAACTTGCTACATTACAATATGAGATTGCAGAAAAGAACTTCGCCAATAATAGTATTGATACTGGAGATCTTTCTGTAGAAAAGCAAAGACAATCATCCGCCATGGAGGCATATGAAAAGAGTAAGTTTGAACTTACTAAAAGTTTGATGATACTTGAAGTTATTACCCGTACTTCTATTTTACGAAAATAAACGCAGATACTTATGGATTATATACTCTATCTTTTCCGATCCTTATATCGCAAATTAGTATGGATCATTCTGGGTGCACTTCTCATTGCACTACTTGTCTACCTCAAGACAGCAAATATGCGAGGATCTTATAATGTGGAAACAACTCTTTATACTGGTGTTGTATCTGGTTATGGTATTGAAGCCAACAATGTAGGAGTAAATTGGGCCATTGCTCAAAATGCCATTGACAATCTCATTAATATAATACAATCAGAGAGCACCCAGAAACGTGTTTCCATGCGACTGTTTGCCCGTGTACTTGTAAAAGGAAGTCCTAATAAAGATCAAAATTCCATCACGTCTGCCAGCTACAGATATACATATGATCATATGAAAAACAGTCCTCACGGTAAAGAATTGATCACTCTTATTGACAAAAGCAGCGAGGAAAAAACTATGGAGAATTTCATAAAATATGAAAAAGCAGATGTGAACAATTATATTTACGGGCTTTTCTATTATCAACATCCTTATTATAGCCGTAGTGCATTAAAAAAAATACAGGTTTCCCGATTAGGAAATAGTGACTTATTAAAAGTAAACTATTCATCAGGTGATCCGGGTATCTCTTACAATACAATAGAGATACTAATGAAAGAGTTTGTTAACGAATATCGCATACTCCGTTATGGAGAAACAGATAAAGTAATCGAATACTTTAGATCTGAGTTAGACCGCATTGGTAACGAACTGGCCAAGCATGAAGATGATCTCACTAAATATAATGTAGAAAACCGGATTATTAACTATTACGATGAAACCAAAGAGATTGCCGCTATTAATAAAGAGTTTGAACTAAGAGAGCAAACCGTATTGTTCGCATACAACAGTTCTAAAGCCATGCTTGAAGAGTTGGAACGTCAGATGGATAATAACACAAGACAGGCCATTACCAATCTTAGCTTAGTCGATAAGCTTAGAGAAGCTTCAAGTCTTACTGGAAAGATCACTGAAATGGAAACTGTCTCCGCCAATAATGCCAAGGATGAACAACAATTGAAAAACTATAAAGATCTTTTAAATAGAACCCGCCGGGAATTATCGGAGATCTCAGATCAATATGTGGGTGATAAATACACAAAAACAGGAATTGCCCGTGCCAATATCGTTGAGCAGTGGCTTGATCAGACGTTGGCGTATGAAAAAGCCAGGGCAGAACTTGAAATAGTTAAGCAAAGCCGTATAGACTTGAATGATAAATACCAGTTTTATGCTCCTGTAGGTACTACTATCAAGCGTAAAGAACGTGTTATTACCTTCTCCGAACAAAGTTATTTAACCAATCTTGCCAGCTATAATGAAGCTCTGATGCGTAAGAAGAACCTTGAGATGACTTCAGCAGCTCTCAAAGTATTGAATCCACCCGCATATCCTATTAGTGCAGAGAGTACCAATCGCCGCAAAATCGTATATATGGCTTTCTTGGGTACTTTCTTACTGCTAATAAGCTTTTTCATACTAATAGAACTGATAGATCGTACGTTACGTGACTCCCGGCGTACTCGTAAATTAACCGGTTGTCCTATTCTGGGAGATTTTCCCTACAAAAGCAGGACTACTCCATATAGTACCATATATGATGATAGTGCTACCCGTTATCTCAGTAGTGGTATACTCCAGTTCTTCACAAAACGAGAAGAAGGTTCACCCTATATACTCAATATGCTTAGTATGGAAGAAGGATGCGGAAAAAGTTACATATCTGAATTCATTGAAGCATATTGGAATAAATTGGGACTCAATGTACGTAAATTAACCGATGGGATCGATTTCCAGTCTAATTCCTCTGAATTCCAGTTAGCTAATAGCATTCATGAATTATATATACCCCGTGATGAAGATATTCTGATTGTCGAATACCCGGCAATGAGTAATAGTAATGTTCCTACTCCATTACTCCGTGAAGCACAATTAAACCTGATGGTCGTATCGGCTAAGTACGGGTGGAAAGCTACGGATAAAATAATGCTACAGAAGCTCGAAGCTCAATTAGGAGCAAAACCCTATCTATGCCTGAATCGTGCTCCAAGATATGACGTAGAGAACTATACTGGGATGCTTCCTCCTTATACACCATTGCGTAAAGTAATGTATCTCTTATCACAACTAGCTTTGACCGAAAATGCAATTCATTGGAAAGACATCTGGAAAAGAAAAAAAAATCCTCGCAAAGGTGTTGCCGAAGTAGAAGAAGACGATGACGATTAATACTAAAGAAGAGAAGATATACGAAGATAACCGATCGGCTATCAGTTTTTATATACTGTTCGCCCTCCAGTTTATGCTGGTAGCAGGTGGCATGTTTGTCAATATCAAGACAGGAATATCAACCTCTCTGCTGGTATTATTGATGACCCCATTTATATTGTCGAACTGTTCTTCTCAGAACTTTGATTTATCAAGAATTCGCAATGGAATGACAGGGATTTTTATCTTTATCGGTGTATTCTGTCTTTTGGAGATCGGGAACCCCAATAATGTACAAGAAGCCTGGAACATCAGTATAACTCACTATGCAATTTATCCTATTGCTATGGCTATGCTGGTACCTGTTGCGATTCGCGACCGTAAAGGAATAGAATGGTTGTTATTTATATGGTCTGTATTTATATTGATAGCTTCCATGAAAGGTTACTGGCAAAAAAATCATGGATTCAACCAGCAAGAGCTTTATTTCCTCTATACAATGGGAGGTTATCGTACACATATTATCTGGTCAGGAATACGCTATTTTTCTTTCTTTTCAGATGCAGCCAATTATGGAGTACATTCTGCTATGGGACTCACAGTCTTTGCTATATCGGCTCTATTAGTTCACCCTAAATGGATGAAAATATATTTTGCTATTGTTGCCATTGCTGCCGCCTATAGTGTAGGTATTTCCGGTACCCGCTCTGCGATGGCCATTCCTCTCGTCGGACTGACAATGTATGCACTTATCTCTAAAAACGTAAAAAGTATTACTATCAGTCTTATCACACTTATAACTGTGTTTTGTTTTTTCAACTTTACAAATATAGGTGAAGGAAACCAATATATCCGTAAAATGAGAAGTGCTTTCCATCCTACAGAAGATGCCTCTTATTTAGTACGTGTAGAAAATAGAAGGATGATGAAAGAGCTTATGGCAGATCGTCCCTTTGGTTATGGTGTGGGGTTATCCAAAGGAGCACGTTTTGAACCGAAAGAATTAATGCCTTATCCACCCGATTCCTGGCTTGTATCCGTATGGGTGGAAACTGGAATTGTAGGTTTGGTATTTTATCTTGCAGCACATGGTGTACTTTTTGCCTGGTGTGCATGGATATTGTTATTCAAAATCAAGAATAAACGTTTGCGCGGCTTGCTTGCTGCATGGCTTTGTATGAATGCCGGCTTCTTTGCTGCTGCCTATGCCAATGATGTGATGCAATACCCCAACTCTATTGTGGTTTATACAGGTTTTGCCCTCTGTTTTGCCGGCCCATACATAGATCAAACTATGCAAGAAGAAGAGAGAGAGAGAAGAAAAAAAGAAAAAGAACAACAGTTCTAATAAGTATGAATAACACTCCTTTACTATCATTCATCACAGTCTGCTATAATGGTATAGCAGATACATGTGCACTTATTGAGTCTATCCATAAGACTATTCACTCAACATCCTATGAAATCATCGTTGTGGATAATGCTTCCCGCGAAGACGAAACAGCAATTATAAAAACACACTACCCTACCGTAGTCACTGTACGTAGCCATCAGAATCTGGGTTTCTCCGGAGGTAATAACCTGGGATTAAAAATAGCCAGAGGCAGGTACCTGTTCATTATCAACAATGACACCTATTTTGAATCAGACGGAATACAAGCACTTATCGATCGGCTGGAAAGCGATCCCTTAATCGGAGCTGTATCCCCTAAGATACGATTTGCCTTTCCACCACAACACATCCAATTTGCCGGATATACGCAACTGGGCAGTATAACAATGCGCAATGAGGCCATCGGTATGGGGCATCCGGATGATGGTAGTTTTGAAACTCCTCGCCTCAGTCCTTATCTACATGGAGCTGCTATGCTTATCAAACACGAAGTTATAGACCGCGTGGGACCTATGCCCGAGATCTATTTCCTCTATTATGAAGAGCTGGACTGGTGCACTGCCATGACCCGTGCCGGATATACGCTATGGTACGAGCCTCGTTGTACCATCTTCCATAAAGAAAGCCAAAGCACCGGACAGCAAAGCCCTCTGCGTACATTCTATCTTACGCGCAACCGCCTGCTCTATGCCTGGCGTAATCTCACAGGGATGCATTGTTTACTGTCGATATTCTATCAGATAACAATAGCAGCCGCCAAAAATAGTCTCGTTCATCTTTTCAAACATCGTACAGATCTGATATTGGCCGTTTGGAAAGGTGTGTTTGCTTTCTTTTCTTTACCAAATAAAAAAAATGACACATGGATATTCTGATTACTTTTATTGACTGGATACTCTTCATTTCACTGGCACTGTGTGTTGGCTATCTTTTTTTCTTTGCCATTGCTTCGCGTTTCCAGTCGCACTTCATTGACAAAAAATTCAGACCGCAGAAACAATGCCGCTTCCTCGTACTTTTTCCCGCCTACAAAGAAGATCGTGTCATTGTAGACTCTGCCACTAGTTTTCTGGAACAGGACTATCCTGCAGAACTCTATGATGTCCTCGTTATTTCTGACCATATGCAACCACAAACAAATGATACCTTGCGTAGACTTGGAGTAACAGTATTGGAAACTACTTATACGAATAGCTCAAAAGCGAAAGCAATGAAACTCGCCATGCATGAAACACCGGCCGAAAAGTACGATGCGATCGTTATAATGGATGCTGACAATACTACCGTTCCTTCCTTTCTCACCCGTATTAATCAAGTTTACACACAAGGTTTCATCGCTTTGCAGGCACACCGCACCAGTAAAAATCTCACTACTAATATCGCACTGCTCGATGCTGTGAGTGAGGAAATCAACAACGCATTCTTCCGTAGCGGGCACAATGCTGTACGTCTCTCTGCTGCTCTATCCGGTTCAGGAATGGTAATAGCTGAAAAAAATTTCCGCCGTTATGTGTTACAACTGAAAACAGCAGGTGAGGACAAAGAGTTGGAAGCATTGATACTGAAAGAGAACCACGGACACATTGCCTATATATCCGATCTGCCTGTATACGATGAGAAAACACAACGGCAGGAAGCCATCAGCAATCAACGTCGGCGTTGGATAGCCGCCCAGTTTGGTGCTTTGCGCACATCATTGCCTGATTTTCCGAAGGCGTTGATGCAAGGTAACTACGATTATTGTGATAAAATATTACAGTGGATGCTTCCGCCACGACTGGTACAACTGGCAGCTGTCTTTGGGTTTACATTAGTGGTTACGATAGTTAATCCTTCAATGAGTGTAAAGTGGTGGGTTCTTTCGTTTGTACAGATAATAGCGATGGTTGTTCCTGTGCCTCCAGAACTGATGACTACCAGACTTTTGAAAGCTCTCATAAGAATACCGACATTGGCACTCATCATGATAAGCAATCTGTTCAAATTGAAAGGAGCAAATAAGAAGTTTATACATACAGAACACGGGAATAAAGGAAGATGTGAAAATTGAAAAGTACTATGCAGCATGATCGCGATAACTCAGGCGATTATATTAAAAGCGAACGTTTCACCATAGTACACAGAGTTTATAAAGTTATAGGGTTATTACCCTGTGCTCCCTTTAGAGAAAAATAGACTTATTTCTATTCAGATCGAACAAAGACCGGGGGTGCAGATGACATGAGAATAATTATTAAATAGGTATATTAAATGGTGAAACGACTCAATGGAGAATTAACATTATTAACAGAGTTAATAAACTACTATTTTTATGTTTACAAAAATACGTACTTTATGCACATAAAAGTACGTACTTTTTATAGGTAAAGTATACTAATTAACACATAATTAAATACGTACTCTGTCCGTCACTTCAACTGATAGAAAGAAATTAATTCTATCAGCAAATCATTGATACTACTGTTTTTTTATGTATTTTTGTCCTTATTCTAAAATACACATGTACCAAACGAACAAAACATGATAGAAAAACAATGAAAGCATTACTAGTTTTCAGGGAAAATGACGCCGACAACCTATTTGTCCACGTCCTTTGTCAGGCCATTTACAAATTAAAAATCGATATACATTGTTCTTGCCGTGACTTCTGGGAGAACGATGATAGATATGACATTGTCCATTTTCAATGGCCTGAAGAAGTCGTGGGATGGAATTGTGCAGATGCATCTGTTGTAGAGTGTCTTAAACAGCGTATTGCACATTTCAAGGCCGCAGGAACCAAATTGGTCTATACTCGCCACAACAGTTGTCCCCATTACAGCAATCCGGTCATTAAACAAGCATACGAAATAATAGAATCATGTAGTGATTTAGTGGTGCATATGGGTAAATACAGTCTAGAAGAATTCAAACAAAATTACCCCGATAGCCAAAATACTATCATACCACACCATATTTACGAAAACACATATAACGAAAGCATAACACGCGAAGAGGCACGTGTCCGGATAGGAATCCCTAAAAATAGGTTTGTTATTACCGCATTTGGAAAGTTTCGCAACCATGAAGAAATCAAGATGGTGCTAAATAGCTATTTACGTTTCCGGAATAAAAATAAATTCTTGCTGGCTCCACGAATGCTTCCGTTTTCCAAGCATCCCAGACAACAAGATATACTAAAACGGTTCCTCTCTTTTACCGGGTATTATCTCGCTCCTCTTTTTTTAAGATTAAGAGGTGTCAAAGCCGGGGCAAGTGAAGAGCTCATAGAAAATGATGAACTCCCATATTATATTGCAGCATCAGATGTAATATTTGTACAACGGAAAAAGATATTAAACTCCGGTAATATTCCTTTAGCATTTTTGTTCAGGAAGGTCGTAATAGGCCCCAATATAGGAAATGTAGGTGAATTGCTTCATGAGACAGAGAATCCGATATTCATTCCTGATGATGTCAACAGTATAGTAAATTCCCTGAAGCAGGCAAAGCAACTTTGTGAACAAGGTAAAGGTGAAGATAATTATTACTTTGCAAAACAACAAATGGGTCTTAACACAGTTGCAAACGCATATGCAAACGCGTACCAATCGGTTTTGAATTTTGATTTATAATCCTCTTCATGGTAAGTAATCTCAAACAACAGCTTTTCTCCGGCGTATTTTACACTGCCCTCGCCAAATACAGCGGAATCATAATTTCTCTTGTGGTGGCCGGAGTGTTAGCACGCCTCCTCTCACCAGACGATTTTGGTATAGTCGCCATCGCCACAGTCATCATCGCCTTCTTTGGTATCTTCACCGATATGGGCATCTCTCCTGCCATTATACAAGATAAAACACTGACTGAACATGAACTGTCGGACATTTTTTCGTTCACCCTCTGGATGGGAATAGGACTATCCATACTCTTCTTTGCTGTCTCGTGGCTCATTGCCGCCTACTATGACAGCCCTATCCTGTGCACCTTGTGCCAGTTGCTCTGCATCAACCTCTTCTTTGCCTCTGCCAACATAGTGCCCAATGCACTGTTTTATAAAAACAAAGAGTTTAAATTCATCGCCCTGCGTAGCTTTGGCATACAAGCAGCAAGTGGTGCGACAGCAGTCGTCGCAGCTCTGAGCGGTGCCGGTTTATATGCATTAATTATTAGCCCTATTCTTTCGAGCATACTGATATTCGGCATATCAATCAAGCGCTATCCGCAGCGTGCTTCACTGACACTAGGACTGAAAGCCATTCGCAAAATATTTTCCTACTCTGCCTATCAGTTCCTGTTCAACGTCATCAACTACTTCAGCAGAAATCTCGACAAGCTTCTGATTGGCAAGTATATGGGTATGTCACAACTGGGCTATTATGAGAAGTCCTACCGGTTAATGATGCTCCCTCTTCAAAATATCACGCAAGTGATTACACCCGTAATGCATCCCATTTTCAGCGATTACCAGAACGATTTGCAACGCCTCGGCTCTGCCTATGAGCGTATTATGCATCTGCTCGCTTTCATCGGGATACCACTCAGTGTGTTGCTATTCTTCACTGCTCGGGAAGCTACGCTTATCATCTTCGGTGACCAGTGGTTGCCTTCTGTACCCGTATTCCGTATTCTCACACTCTCGGTAGGTGTACAGATAATCCTCTCCTCTTCCGGAAGTATTTTTCAGGCAGCGGGAGATACGCGCAGCCTGTTTATCTGCGGATTGTTCTCATCCGTGCTTAACGTGAGTGGTATGCTGTTGGGTATTTTTTGGTTTGGCACGCTCGAAGCAGTGGCATGGTGTATCGTCACTACATTTTGCATCAACTTTATCCAGTGCTACTGGCAGATGTACCGCATCACGCTCAAACGAAGCATGTGGACACTGTTGCGGCAATTTGTATCACCCATTATCGTGAGCATGCTTATCGCTGTAGCCCTACTGCCGCTACATTATCTTACAGAAGGGGAGAACATTTTTTTTACCCTATTGTTGAAAAGTATTATAAGTTTCCTTATCTTTGGACTGTACATACAGACCACACACGAATATGACCTGATAAGAAAAGCACGTGGGTTGGTTGGGAAAGTAAGAAAAAAATAAACGATACAAACAAGTTACAAAACGAACAATGAAAATATTGTTTCTCATTTTTCACGGATTTGACGAAGCCAATGGCATCAGTAAGAAAATCCGTTATCAAGTGAAGGCATTACGCGATTGTGGGGCCGATGTACGTGTATGCTGGCTTGATGATGCTAATGGGAAGAAATGCCGGATGATAGACGACACCGTGTTACAGGACTACGGTGTGGGAATAAAAGGTAAAATCCTGAAAAGAACTGGCTTAGACTGCATTGCCCGGTACGTACATGAAAATGAAATCCAGCAAATCTATATTCGTAGTGACCACAACACTACCCCTTTTTTTATCAACCTGCTCCGGAAGTTGAAAAAAATGGGGTGTGGGATAGTGATGGAAATTCCGACTTATCCATATGATCAGGAGTACAAGGGGTTATCTTTCGGATACCAACGTGTCATCTTTATGGACAAGTGTCTACGCCGTTTTATGGCGATGTACATTGACAAAATAGTAACTTTCTCAAATCATAAAACAATTTTCGGTCGCCCTACGATTCGTATAGCAAACGGAATAGACTTTGATGCCGTACCTATGAAAGCAGACTCACGCCCGGAAGATGGCAAACAACATCTTATAGCCGTAGCAACGATTCATCCATGGCATGGATTTGACCGTGCTATCCGTGGGATGGCAGCACAAACTCCTCTCCGCCAGAATGTCGTACTACACATTGTGGGACAAGGTATCCCTGCTGTTATGGACGAATATCATCAGCTGGTAACAGAGAATCATCTGGAAGAATCGGTTCTTTTTCACGGTCCTCTCTTTGGTGATGCACTCGATGAGGTATTTGATCAATGCCAGATGGGTATTGGAAGTTTAGCACGCCACCGGAGCGGAATCACTCATCTCCGCTCACTGAAAAACCGCGAGTATGCAGCACGAGGAATCCCATTCGTTTACTCCGAAATAGACGATGATTTTGAAGAGATGCCATATGTAATGAAAATTCCTGCCGATGAATCACCACTGGACATACAGAAAATCGTAGATTTCTACCACTCTATAGTATTAACTCCGAAAGAAATACGAACGTCAATACTCGAAAAATTATCATGGAAAACACAAATGAAATATGTGATCGAAAGCCTATGAACCGAAAAATAAAATTAGTTTATTGCATTCCCGGACTTTATGCATCGGGAGGAATGGAACGCGTATTGACATTAAAAGCCAACTATCTGGTAGAAAAACTGGGATACGACGTGACGATCATTCTCACTGAGGAGAAAGGCCGTAAATTGTACTATGAACTTTCGCCACTGGTGAAGGTGATAAATCTGGATATCAATTTTGACCGTATAGGAGGGGGAAATCTGGTAATGAGACTATATAATTATTTCAGCCGACAACAACGCTACAAAAAACGATTGCGTAAGGCGCTTTATGAATTACGCCCCGACATCACCATATCTACATTGCGGCGGGAAATAAACTTCATTACCTCCATTCGGGATGGAAGCCGCAAAATAGGAGAATTCCATTTCAGCAGAGACAATTACCGGAACTTTAATGATATAAAAGCACCTACAAGTATCCGAAAAATGGCTGCTCGCATGTGGATGAACCAACTATTGAGCATACTGAAAAAACTGGAAAAATTTGTTGTATTAACCAATGAAGACCGGGAAAAATGGATAGAACTTGACAATGTAATATGTATACACAACCCTTCTACTTTTCGTGCAACATGTACATCAGACTGTGAAGCCAAAAGAATACTCGCTATTGGAAGATATACTTATCAGAAAGGGTTTGACTTACTACTCCCCGCCTGGAAGAAAGTAAGTGAGAACCATCCGGATTGGCAACTTGTAATATATGGCGACGGAAAGAGAGCAGAATATCAAAAACAAGCTGATGCACTGGGACTAAACCGCGAAAACTGCCGGCTTGAAGGTACTACTACGCAAGTAGCAAAAGAGATGGCATCAAGCTCTGCATTCGTACTCTCATCACGCTATGAAGGAATGCCTATGGTACTGGGGGAGGCAATGGCATGCGGCATACCACCCGTATCATTTACTTGTCCGTGTGGACCGCGAGACATTATTACCGACAGAGAAGACGGGCTGCTGGTAGAAAATGGAAATATAGACCAACTCGCCGAGAAACTGGATTTCATCATCACAAACAGAGAGATACGTAAGCAAATGGGAGAAAAAGCAGTAGTCAATGTACATCGTTTTGACCTGGAGAATATCATGCAAAAGTGGGATGATCTATTTAAAGGTATATTGTCATGAACATAAAACCATTGGTTGATAAGATACGCTATAAAATACGTTACGGTAGTACGGTAGAGTGGTATAACTTTTGGTACATCGTGTTATGTCGCCATCAGAAAGTGATTCCTCGCGTAGCCTCGATTGACGAAACCATACAGACGGTAATAGACAAGCATTGTTCAGTAAGCCGTTATGGTGACGGAGAGATGTTACTCACCTGTGCTAATAAGGAAATCGGGTTTCAAAAAGGAAATCCGCTATTGGCAACACGGCTCAAAGAGGTACTGACAAGCCATGAAGAGGGACACCTGGTATGTGTATCGGATGTATTTTCAAACATCTACCGATACAACCGTAAAGCACGCCGATTCTGGAGAACTCACTTTTTTCTATATGGTAAATGGTGGGATAAATACTTGCAACCGGATCGGTTATACTATAACACTTTTGTGACAAGACCTTATATGGATTTTTCCTCAAAGGAGGCATGCGGACGCTGGTTTAAAGCCATGCGGAGTATTTGGGTAGGTCGTGACATAGTTTTTATAGAGGGTGAAAAGAGCCGTTTGGGAGTAGGTAACGATCTCTTTAGCGGAGCACGTAGCATTCGCCGTATTCTTTGTCCGCCCCGTGATGCATTCAGTCGGTATGACGACATTCTGAACGAAGCACTCAAACTGGAGAAAGAAGTACTCTATCTCATTGCTTTAGGCCCTACAGCAACCGTGTTGGCATACGATCTATTTAAAAACGGACGTCAGGCGATGGATATAGGGCATGTAGACATTGAATACGAATGGTGGCGGATGGGTGCACAAAGGAAGGTAAAACTGGAGCGTAAATATGTGAATGAGGCACCGGACGGCAGTCAAGTAGCAGATGCCGGAGAAGAATATCAGAAACAAATCATTGCTAAAATATGAAATTAGTATATTATCTGCCTTCTTTAGAAGCACCGGGAGGTTTGGAACGTATTATCACATTCAAAGCCAACTATTTTGCGAAGCAGGGAAATGATGTGACAATTGTCACATCAGAACTTGAAGGACGCAAACCATACTTCCCGTTGTCACCGGAGGTAAAGCATATTGACTTGGGAGTACCTTTTGACTATCCATATGATCAGTCACGTCTCACAAAATTACTCAAATATCCATTCCGCTATCATCGCTTCCAAAAAAGATTCATTAAAGTGTTGCGGGAACTCAGTCCGGATATCACAATATCTACCCTGCGACGAGAGTTAAATTTTATC
Organism: Bacteroides sp.; assembly: GCA_019416685.1. Taxonomy (GTDB): domain Bacteria; phylum Bacteroidota; class Bacteroidia; order Bacteroidales; family Bacteroidaceae; genus Bacteroides. The sequence goes on along the minus strand of DXWV01000041.1, from coordinate 14,697 downwards.
AATAAGATAAACGACGGTAGTATTAAAATCGGAGAATTCCATGTCACCCGCCATGCCTATGGAGCCGAAGCACTCAAAAGCAGAAACCCCGTTTTGAAATGGCTAAAGGCGCAATGGAACAAAAAATTTGTACTCAACTTGTCACAACTGAAACGAGTGGTATTGCTGACACATGAAGAAGCAAGATTCTGGCCTGAACTTTCTAATATAAGTGTTATTCCTAATCCCATTATTACACCACTGAATAAGAAATCAGACGGAAAAGAAAAATGTGTAATAGCCGTAGGACGATATGCACCACAGAAAGGATTTGATAGGCTAATAGACAGTTGGGCACTTGTGGTACGCAAACATCCGGACTGGACGCTACGTATTTATGGTGACGGCTTCTTACGAACGGAATTGCAAAAGCAGATAGAACGTTTAGGATTAACCAAAAAATGCTGGTTGGAGCATACAGTAAACAACATTGCCGATAAATACAGTGAGAGTTCCATTTTTGTGCTCTCTTCACGATATGAAGGCTTTGGAATGGTTATAACAGAAGCAATGGGATGTGGAGTTCCACCCGTATCATTTGCATGTCCCTGTGGACCACGTGATATTATTAATGATGGAATAAACGGACTACTGGCAGAGGATGGTAACATTGAAGATATGGCAGAAAAAATAAGTTTCCTCATTGAGAATGTAAACAGGCGCCTACTAATGGGGCAACAGGCATATGAAGACGCCCAAAAATATAAGATGGAAAATATTGCAAAACAATGGGAAGAGTTATTCCAATCAATAACTAAAAAGGACGATATATGAAATGGTATAGTAAATACATACAAGTATATGAAAAACCAGTTTCCGGAATACCGGCTCCTATCATTGAAGAGGTACGTCTAAAACTTGCAGAATGCCAAAGTAACGAACCACTGGTAAGCGTAGTACTTATTGCCCACAATGAAGCAACTCATCTCCTGAGCTGCCTTTGGTCGCTTTGTGATAACCGACACGACTTCCCTATTGAAATAATAACCATTAATAATAATTCAACAGACAACACAGAGGAGGTATTGCAACAACTGGGAGCCTGCTATTATAATGAGTCACAAAAAGGTCCCGGATATGCACGGCAATGTGGACTGAACCATGCATGCGGAAAATTACATCTCTGCATTGATGCTGATACGCTCTATCCCCCTCACTATATTAAGACACATGTTGAACAATTAATGATACCTGGAGTAATAGCTACATTTAGCTTATGGAGCTTTATGACGGATAACAAGCACTCACGAATAGGATTATGGTTCTATGAGAATTTACGGGATGTGCATTTACGTATTCAAGCCATCAAACGTCCAGAACTATGTGTAAGGGGGATGGCCTTCGGCTTTCATACGGGACCAGCCAGGAAGTTTGGTTTCAGAACAGATATCATCCGTGGAGAGGATGGGTCATTGGCGTTGGTAATGAAGCCACAAGGCAAGCTAGTATTCATTACAAACCACAAAGCAAGAGTACTAACAAGTAACGGTACCATCAATGCAGATGGCTCACTACTGAATAGTTTTAAAGTAAGAATTATCAAAGCTTTGAAAGGTATCACAGGATTGTTCACCCCAAAAAGCAGTTACAAAGATGAAGATTCTAATTTGATAAAATAAACGATCGATATTCATGAAACAAAAAAATATCTATCTCCTGTTGTCGATTCTTTCCTTCTTTGCATCATCATGTATCAAGGAAGTAGACTTAACTAAAGGAAATTTAATAGAAGATAAGCCGGTTTATCTTTATCCCTTTCAGAATGAAAGAAAAAGTGTTAAAGCCGAAATCCTCATAAAAATGAAGCAACCACTGTCATATGAAAATTTATCCGCAGAAATTCCGCATCTAAAATATAACAAATCATGGCTATTTATGCTTACACAAGATGACTGCAAACAAGTGGCATTCTCTTGTACATGGGCAGCTATTAACGGAAAGCCTTTGAGCAAGAAGTATTATTACAATGCTGGCCATCTTTTATGGGATGATCTTCCACCCGATATCTGGTATCTGGGAAAAACACTTGGAAGTACAGACGGAGCAAGTAACGAAGTACGCTTTACCCCTACCACAACGCTTGCTCCTGATCAAGAATGGATGAATGAGAAAACTCAGATTCTATTACATTACGAGAAGAACTATAGCCGCTTCAATCAAAAGAAAGGCCTGATATGGAACAATGTACGTGAAATGCTTAATTATGGTTGGGGAATCGCTTTCCATAATCTTGTCGTAAACAATGAAAAAGATGTAAATGCATTGTTAGAACAATACCCTAATGCACAAGACAGTATATTGAAACACCTCAATGGCCGGGGCTGTAAAACACTGGCCGAACCGGATGGTAACAAGGCATACGTAACCGCTGCACTTGAATATCCCCCCATACAAACCATGGCGGCACAGGCAGGGACTGTCAAACTGTACCCTTTTAAAGTAACAGACGATCTGTACAATGTGTTGATCGAACGCTGGTTTAACGATTCTCCCAACTACTTTAAACCCTTGATTGAGGAACAGCTCCAAAAACCTAAAGAAGAAAGAATGGCTATCTATATCGGAGTACACGGAACAGACTCTGGCTGGGTAAACTTCCTGCTTTGGCTCAATGACAATTATGGTAAAGACGGAGACGACTCCATGTGGTTCCCTTCTCAGGAAGAGTACTATGAATATAATTACTACCGTACCCATGGAGCCGTTCCACAAGTAGAAGTTATAGACGAAACGACCCTAAAACTAACCGTTGACCTACCAAGTGGACAATACTTCTACTACCCGTCTATCACCGTCAATCTGACAGGTCTGAAGAAACAGGATATTGCTTCTGTCGAAACAGATAACACTGTTAGCGGACTTTCGTATGCTGACTTTGAAGATAAGCTAATGTTAAACATAGACTGCCGGAAGTATCTGGTAGAGCATGCCACGCATTTTGTAGAACAATATGAGAGAGATAAAAGCAATGCTTCCAACAAGGCAGATGCACTTTACTTTGTGAATATGCTTAAAGATTCGCAGAAGAAAACAGAATTACTCAACAGAATAAAATAAAGATACTTACTTATGAATACTCTTTGGATTGAAATCATCTTTTGGATAGCCCTCTTCATCGTGTTCTATACGTATCTGGGCTATGGTATCGTTCTCTACCTGCTCGTAAAGCTGAAAGAGCTTTTTGTAAAACCAATAAAGCGAAAACTTCCCGAAGACAGTACACTGCCCGAAGTAACGCTCTTTATCACCGCTTTCAACGAAGAAGAGGTGGTGGACGAAAAGATGAAAAATTCTCTCGAGCTGGACTATCCGAAGGATAAACTACACATCGTATGGGTGACGGATGGCAGCAATGACGAGACGAACGAACGCCTCCGTACTCGCTGGGAAGGAAAAGCCACCGTACTCTTCCAACCCGAACGACAGGGAAAAACAGCTGCGATGAACCGGGGTATGAAGTTGATAAATACGCCTATCGTAGTGTTCACTGATGCCAATACGATGGTAAACCGGGAGGCTATCCGCGAAATCGTACTGGCGTTTGAGGATACACGTGTGGGCTGTGTGGCAGGAGAAAAACGAATTGCCGTGCAGACACGGGACGGCGCAGCTGCCGGAGGAGAGGGTATCTACTGGAAATATGAATCAACCCTGAAAGCACTTGATGCACGTTTATACTCGGCTGTAGGAGCCGCTGGAGAGCTGTTTGCCGTACGACGAGAATTGTTTGAAGAGATGGAACGGGATACCTTGTTGGACGATTTCATCCTCTCACTACGCATTGCCATGCAAGGGCACACAATTGCTTATTGTACACAAGCATACGCTATCGAAAGTGGATCGGCAGATATGCACGAAGAAGAAAAACGAAAAGTACGCATCGCTGCCGGAGGACTGCAATCTATCTGGAGACTGCGCCCGTTGCTGAATCCGTTCCGTTATGGGATATTGAGTTTCCAGTATGTATCTCACCGGGTACTACGGTGGTCGCTCACTCCTATACTGCTGTTCCTATTGTTGCCGCTCAATGTGCTGTTGTTGTGTATGGGCGCTCCGTGTGAAGTATACGGAACAATTCTGGTGATCCAGGTGTTGTTCTACATTCTCGGACTTTTGGGGTATTACCTGTCAACACGACAGATAAAAAATAAACTACTGTTTATTCCTTATTATTTTCTTTTTATGAACGTCAATGTACTGAAAGGAATAGGATATCTGAGGAAAAAACGTGGGACCGGCGCGTGGGAAAAGGCTAAAAGAGGAAAAGCCTCATAATTCATAAATCAGAATTCAACATCCTCTCATAATTCATAAATCATAAACCATAAATCATAATACCATATGGACAGAACATTGCATGACGCGCAGAACGCCCAAAAAATACTGCAAATCACAGCTGATACAATGATACTGGTAGCTAAGGATGGGACTTGCGTAGACATTGACACACACAGTAGCCTTTGGTTTCTGCAAGAAGACAAATTATTAGGAAAAAACATATTTGATTTATTGCCTCTGTACACCCGTCAGAAGCTGGTCCCGATTTTCCGGAAAGTCATAGACGAACAGAAGAGCGTTAGCAAAAACTATAAATTAGAATTGGCAGAGGGAACGTATTACTTCAAATGTATCATGTATCCCTATAAGGATAAAGTACTCTGCCAATACCGGGACATCACGGCTCGAAGCAATGTGAAACTACAGCTGGAACGCACCAACCATGAATTAAGAGAAATTCAAAAAGCTGCTCAGATCGGACAATGGAAATATGTCAGCAAAGAACGGATGTTCTATTACTGGGGATACACAGGTATCCTCTGTGAAGAAGCACAACGCTCTATTCCAAGCGAACGTTATTATGAGATGATAGTAGAAGAAGACAGAAACCTTTTTGTTAAGTGGCTGGAGAATAATGAGAAAGAAATGAATGAAAACAGTACAAGCTACCGCATTAACTATAATAACAAAGTGTATTATCTGAGAATACAAACATATACCCGGGAAGAACTGTCGGACGGGACATTCTGCATGGAAGGATATGTACAAAATGTGACAGATATACAACGTCACCGAAATGATATAAATACGCTTACACATGCTATCAACAATGCCAAAGAAAGTATTTTTGCTGCCCGGAAAGATGGTACGCTGATATTCGCCAACAGGTTATTTAAAGAGAATCACGGAATATCAGAGGAAGATAAATTAAGTCTGTATAAGATCTACGAGCTGGCAGGTGATATAAACACAGCCGAAGACTGGCAACAAAGGTATAAACAAATAAACGAAGGAGGTTGCTGTAACTTCATCGCGTATCAGCCGATACCCGGTAACAAGAAGATATTAGCCTTTGAAGGAACAATGTATCACGTGACAAGCGATGAAGGGGAAAGTAGCTACTGGTCATTCGCACACGATATCACAGAACGTCTACATTACGAATCGCAGATAAAACGACTGAACAGAATCATGGATACCACTATGGAAAATCTGCCGGCAGGTATTGTGGTCAAAGATGTGAATAGTGACTTCTGCTATGTATACCGTAACCGGGAGTCATACAACCGGGATGTGAGTTTTGAGAACGAAACTACCGGTATGACTGATTTTGACTACTATCCTCAGGAAGTAGCTAAGCAGAAGCGAAAAGAAGATATGGAGGTTGCTGCCACCGGGAAATGCAAACACTGGGTGACAGAAGAGAAAGATAAGAATGGAAATCTGATTATCCTGGATAAACAGAAGATAAAAGTAGAGGGGAAAGATTTTTCACCAGTTGTCATCAGTATTGAATGGGACATCACACAGTTGGAACTGATGAAGCGGGAATTGATGATTGCTAAAGAAAAAGCAGAAACATCAGATAATATGAAGTCGGCTTTTCTGGCAAACATGAGCCACGAAATACGTACCCCACTAAACGCCATTGTGGGATTCTCACGCCTCATAGCAGAAAGTGAAAATGCTGACGAAAGACAAGAGTACTATACCATTGTAGATGCTAATAATGAACGGTTACTTCAATTGATTAATGAGATACTGGACTTATCGAAAATAGAATCGGGCATTGTAGAATTTACTTGTGCCCCTATAAGGCTGAATGGATTATGCAAGGAGATCCATGATGCACATGTATTTCGTACTCCGCAAGGTGTACAACTACTGTACGAGCCTTCAAACGAAACAATTATTATTGATTCTGATAAGAATCGTATCTTCCAGGTATTATCCAATCTGATTGGAAATGCCTTAAAGTTTACGACTGAAGGGAGTATTAGCTACGGATACCGGCAAGAGGGAGAAAAGGTGATCTTCCACGTGACGGATACAGGAACAGGTATCGCAGTAGATAAAGTGAACAAAGTATTTGAACGTTTTATGAAACTGAATAATACGGTACAAGGAACGGGGCTCGGACTTTCTATCTGCAAGACAATCATTGAACGGCTGGGTGGAGAAATCTCCGTAACCTCGGAAGTAGGGAAAGGAACAACATTCAGCTTTTGGCTGCCTGCAAAAGCCAGTGTAAAAACAGAGCAACTTACACAGGAAAAAGAGTTCTCACCTACAGACACGGAAAATAACACAGTTACCGTAGAATCACAGCCCGGAAATGCGGATAAAGGAAATGACAAACCAAGCATTCTCATTGCTGAAGATACCGACAGTAACTATGATTTGTTAAATGCAATACTGAAAAAGAATTATAATCTGGCACGTGCACGAGATGGTATGGAAGTAGTTATGATGTTTGAGGAGGTAAAACCGGATCTGATATTAATGGATATCAAAATGCCCAACCTGAATGGTTTGGAAGCTACTAAGATCATTCGCGAACTATCTCCAGATGTACCTATCATCATGCAAAGTGCATTTGCCTATGAATATGACAGAAATGCCGCTGCGGACGCAGGATGTACTGAGTTTATCCCGAAACCGATAGCACAAGAGAAATTAAAAACAATTATAAAGAAATACTTAAAGAGTTGACAATTGACAGTTGACAATTGACAGTTACTATGCAGGGGGGAAAACGTAACCAATTACTCGAGAGGAGGCTGCTCCATAATTACAATGACATATAAACGCACAGTGCAATCTTCTAAACAAATTGAGAAGAAAAAAAAATAATTACACCACAAAAATTTCCCAAAAGTCCCCCCCTCTCAGAAGAGATGAGTAGCACCGTCATACTGCATAGCAACTGTCAACCGTCAACTGTCAATTATCAACTGTCAACTGTCAATTAAACAATTATGGGAAAAAGAGCTGTATTCAAACTATTTTATTGCATATCAATTGTAATAACCTCTATACTGGCAGGTATCACACTGGCAGGAGCTTTCTCTGGTTATGTATCTCCAGACAAATGCAGCGGTTTCGCCTTTATAGGCCTTGCATTGCCGGTATTATTGCTAATAAATCTCATTGTACTTATCTACTGGGCCGTACGGCTCCGGATATGGTTACTCATCCCCCTCATCGCCATCTTTGGCAACTGGATATACCTGAACCGGGTCATTCAGTTCTCTTCTCCGGATATAGCTAAAGCACCACTAACCCTCGCCACCTACAATGTGGATGCTTTTAATGGAGATCAGACCGGATATTCCTGCAAAGAAATAGCCTGCTTCATGGAGGAACAAGGTGTAGACATCCTGTGTATGCAGGAGTTTGGCAGCAATCGTGAGTTCAATGAGGATAGTGTAAAGCAGGTGCTTTCTGCATGGCCCTACTATTCTATACCCAAACCAACAGACGGAACGTCCATCTTACAGGTAGCTATATTCAGCAAGTTTCCCATCCGGAATACTGTACTTATCACGCATCCGGACAGCAGAAATTGCAGTATGCAATGCGATATCAATGTGAATGGAAAAACAATCCGTATCTTCAATAACCATCTCCAGACAACAGAGGTGAGCAGTAACAAACGTATTCTGGAAAAAGAACTCGCCACAGAGAACACCATCGGTACCGAAAATGCAATTCATAAACTGGCAGCAGGGCTGGAAGAGAATTTTGTGAAACGTGCCGCTCAAGCAAAAGAACTGCACAGAATGATAACCGCTTCCCCCTACCCTACATTAGTATGCGGTGACTTCAACTCACTGCCTTCATCCTATACATACCGCACCATGAAAGGTGATAAACTAAAGGATGGCTTTCAAACCTGCGGACATGGATATATGTACACTTTCCGCTATTTCAAGAAGCTGTTGAGGATTGACTATATCCTACACACAAAAGACTTTGAAGGGTTGGATTATTTCTCTCCGGAAGTGGATTATAGCGATCATAAGCCGGTGGTGATGAGAATGAAGTTCTGAAAGAAAAACTAATCTTTGAAATACAAGGAAAAAAAGAGAAGAAAGCATCTCAAAAATGAATGCACCCCAAAAGTTTTATCAGACCTTTGGGGTGCACTTTTATTTATAAACCGGTTCTTTCTTATAAAATCGAACGTCAGGTTCTTATTTAGGAATACCTACATATACATTATCAATCTGACAAGTAGTTGTAAGTCCGGTAGCATTGTCACCAATATAGCGGAAACCAATATAAACAGTCTGACCGATATATGATGTCAAGTCTACACTATACGAAGTAAACGCTTTGTCATTGGTTTTGTCCAAGTTATCCGGTGTAATGTCAACCCAAGTAGCAGAAGATATGTTTGATGGATCACCATTGAAATCAGTAGAAATCATCAACGTAAATACGTCACCTGCCAGATATCTATACTCAAAATCAAAGTTCAATACCATCTCTTTCTGCAGAATTAGTGCAGGGGTAATCAGCCATGCTTCTAACTCACCATTATTAAAGGCTGTGATACTGGCATATCTGTTATTCTGGTACGATCTGTATTCCCAAGATTTTTCACCCTTCATCTTGCTGTTACACCAGCCATCCAGAGCGACATTATCATAATCCTTTCCTTTTTCAAAGTCTTCATTCACCAGAATGTCGGGAATGTCGCTTGGAAGAGTCACAATCCATGTGCTCTTATCGTTATCAACTACTGCACGTGCCTCTTTAACAACAGTTGATGTCACTGATACTTCACGAGCAATATGGATGTTATCCAGCTGAATGGTGGTAGTTTTTGTATCAAGAGCACCAGAGTATTTGAATGCAATATTGATAGCCTTTCCTTCATAAGAAGATAAATCTATCTCACCGGCAGGTCCCAATTTGCCATAAGCATTTGTTGGTTCCTTAGGGATGTTAAAGCTCTCCGTCACATCTTTCCAGGTAGTATATTTAGAAGTAACATCCGAACTTGAACCAGAAAAATCTTCAGAAATGAGAACCTGCAAACAATCTCCTTTATAATATCCGACACAAACATCAAAGCTGAATTTATCACCTTTTACTACTGTGTATTTAGGAGTAATAAGCCATGCCTCAGTAGTTTCAGCATCACCATTAGCCATCTGGGTATATGCATTTCCACTATATATCTTATTAACCCAAGTCTTATCACCGGTGAAATAATTCATCCATCCCTGAATCTCAGTATTGGCTCCATTTACAAAATTTCTTTGGAAATCTTCATTGAACCCTACTTCATCAGAATAAGATGTTTTAAGCAGATTATATTTAATGGTAGCTTCCGAACCCTTTTCTGCCGTATAATAAGTAGAGTTCATCCACTTTTCTATATTTACCTTAGCAGGAGCTGTAGGATTATCAGGATTGTCTTCACCATCAAGAAATCCACCTGTCGATGTGTAATCACCGGCGTAGGTCAATTCTAATTTCAAAACGTTTCCCGGACTATATTCTTTCATTCCGTCAAATTCGGGTTCATGATTACATGAAACGAATACAAACGCCAACGCTGCAGTTGCCAATAATATCTTTTTCATACTTGTTATATTCTTTATTATCATAAAATTAGAATCTAATCTTCATACCCATAGACCAAGTACGTCCGAAGCCATAGAATACAGTTGCATCTTTCCATCCGTGACCACCGGTTTTGGCACCATTGTCTGTAGCATCAGTAATATACTGTTCATTTAGCAAATTGTTGCAATTAGCAGTCCAGGTTGCATCAATACCGGCAATCTTAAACTTATAGCTAACACCTGCATCAAAGGTAAAAGAAGAAGGTATGCGCCATGGTTGTGCTACATCTACCGGATCTCCATTCAAAGTACTGGTAGTAATCAGACCTGCAATATCATATTCAGAGTAGTTACGACCATTAAATAATCCACCGACAAAAACACGAAGTCCTTTCAGTATCTCATAATTTACATCTAAAGACGCTGTTGTCTGGGCAGCATTACCAATCTTAACGCCTTTTGTATTCATAAGCAAGCGTGCATGTTCTTCCGAACCAGGAGCTACAGGTTTCATACTTTTGTCAACAGCTTGTCCCTGTCCGTCATACATATATCCGAGTACGTTGTCTTTTGTCATTGTCCAATCACCGAAAGAGAACATACCATTAATTGTCAACGCACGAACGGGACGCAAAATGAAGTCCAGTTCAATACCTTGATGCAATTCACCCACACCATTCAGGTACACATAAGAACTTTCTTGCGATACCGACAAGCGTTTCTGGATGGTACGGTCATCCCAGGTTGTACGATAAAGATTCAAATTGGCAGAGAAAATAGGAGAAACAAATCCATAACCTAATTCAAAAGAGAATACACCTTCATTCTTACAATTAGGATTGAGCGCATTGCTTGTTTGAGAGTTAAGGAAAATACCACCCGAGAAATACGGAGTACGAGAGTAGTAACCTACATTGGCAAATACATTATGATGGCTATCAATATTATAGTTTACACCGCCTTTGATTCCATATCCGACTTTGGTCTTCGTTGCAGACTTTTCATTGTCTGTATAAAAATAACCTTTACGCCAGTTTGAAGCAGCATTCACATTTCCGGATACGATAACAGAAAGCTTGTCCTGAGAATACTCAGCTTGACCAAATGCACCATATTGTGCAATGTAACTATCGAAGTTACGATAAACAACATCACCTACACCCAGACGTTCATTCTGCCAGGCTGTATCATCCTTTTTATATCCTACATTTTTTCTGTCAGGATCGACTACAAAATCACCTCCCATCAAATCTACAATCTCAGCCTTGTGACCTCCATTGTAGTAGCGAAGATCGATACCACCCTGCAAATTCAAATAATCATTTACCTGGTTAGTATAAGTGGATAAAAGCCCATACCAAAGATGGGTATTCATGTTTTTAGCTAAAGCTACTTTACTACCATTGTCAGAAGCTGCATTTTGCTCCATTATAGCAGCATAATCCATAGTTCCGTCTATTCTACGATAAGTTGTATTAGGAATACCGGATGTTGCTCCATACAGACTACTGGTGTTGCCTACGCCTCTATATCCGAAACCGTCACCAATAGACATATATACAGAAGAAGAAAGACTTGATTTACGGTCGATGTCCCATACATGATTTAAAGAAATCTGTGGTTTGTGATAAGAGTTATAACTGGTACCAGTCATGCCTTTACCATTAATATCGTATCCGAAAGCGGCATTATAACGATAACCTAAACCTTTGTTTACTTTCTTTTGCTTGTCCCATTCTTCAATGGTCAACTCATCATAACGCTTATTATGAGTCTGAGGTGCTCCGGTTGCAGTCAATGACAAAGAGTGGCTGTCACCAATACGCTTGGATATATTAACAAACCAGGAGTATGCCTCAAATTCACATCCCTGAATGTATCCGTCACCCCATGTTTTAGAACCTAAAACCGAAAAAGCCCAACCATCTTTTGTCAATCCAGAAGAAAGGCTAAACAATACTTTGTTATAGCCGTCATTACCAACACCATAGGATAGTGTACCGCCTTTTTGTGCATCAGTAGAATTTGTTATAACATTGATAGACCCACCTACAGACGGAGAAGAAAGCTTGGATGCACCTAATCCTCTTTGTACCTGCATAGAACGTGTTACATCTGACAAACCTGCCCAATTGGACCAATAAATGCCGCCCCATTCCATATCATTCATAGGGACACCATTAATCATCACTCCCACATTGGAAGTACCAAAACCACGTACTGTTACGCGGGACTCACCAAAACCACCATTATCTTTGGAAGCATATACACCCGGAGTAGATTTCAATATTTCCGGAAATTCTTGTGTACCCAACTTCTCTGAGATAAATACCGGATCAACAGTAGATACTGCCACCGGAGTTTTACGTGAAATAGCAATAGATGAAGTAATTGTTACGTCATTCAACATCACAGCTTCCTGTTCTAGCTTTACAATACCTAAATCCACAGAAGAACCCTTCTGCATTATTTTCTTTTTTAGGTCTTTGAAACCAACATACTTAAATAGTAATGTTGCATTAGGAGTGATACTTAAGGCAAATTTACCATCAAGATCGGTAACAGTACCTTGTGAAGTACCCTCCGCCATAACGGCTGCACCAATCAATGGATCACCGGTTTCCGCATCAACAACTTGACCTTTCACTGTAGTCTGGGCAAAGGCAGTAGCAGCAGAGCAAACTGTCAGTATTGCAACCAGCAGGAAATGAATTAGATGTCTTCTCATAAATTCTGTTTGTTAGTTAATAGAATTTGTTAATTAATAAATGTTTTGAAGTGCAAATATAATTAATAAGATTTAAAATCACATTACATTTTCATGTCGTTTTTTAAGAGTAACAAACATTTTATTGCATTATAAAACACGAGAAGCTCCGCAGTAAAACCACGGAGCTTCCCATTTGAAACTGAAAGCTTTAGAAAGCTTTCAGAATATCATAAATATCAGTCATTAACGAGCTTTCTATAACGAACACGTTTGGGTTCTTCATTACCTAATCGCTTCTGTTTATTCTCTTCATACTCCGAATATGAGCCTTCAAAATAGAACACATTTGAATCTCCTTCAAAAGCAAGAATGTGAGTACAGATACGATCAAGGAACCAACGGTCATGCGAAATAACAACGGCACATCCTGCAAAGTCTTCAAGACCTTCTTCAAGTGCACGAAGCGTATTCACATCAATATCATTGGTAGGTTCATCGAGAAGAAGTACATTACCCTCTTCTTTCAATGCAATAGCAAGGTGCAAACGATTACGCTCACCACCTGAAAGCATTCCACAAAGTTTTTCCTGATCAGCACCGGAGAAGTTAAAACGTGAAAGATAAGCACGCGCATTGATATCACGCCCCCCCATACGAATCAATTCCGTACCACCGGAAATAACCTGGTAAACGGTCTTATTAGGATCAATATCTTTATGCTGTTGATCTACATAGGCTACCTTTACAGTCTCTCCTACTTCAAACTCACCTTTATCCACGGCATCAAGCCCCATTATCAAGCGGAAAAGCGTTGTCTTACCTGCACCATTAGGACCGATAATACCTACAATGCCATTAGGAGGAAGCATAAAGTTGAGATCATCAAAAAGTAATTTATCACCATAAGCCTTGGCCACATGCTTAGCCTCAATTACCTTATTTCCCAGACGAGGACCATTGGGAATAAATATCTCAAGCTTCTCTTCTTTCTCTTTTACATCCTCATTCAGCAACTTATCATATGAATTCAGACGAGCTTTACCTTTAGCCTGACGAGCTTTAGGAGCCATACGTACCCAATCCAACTCGCGTTCAAGTGTTTTACGGCGTTTGCTTGCAGTCTTCTCCTCCATTTCCATACGTTTGGTTTTCTGTTCAAGCCAACTGGAGTAGTTACCTTTCCAAGGAATACCTTCACCGCGATCCAGTTCAAGAATCCATCCGGCTACATGATCAAGGAAGTAACGGTCATGCGTTACGGCAATTACTGTACCTTCATATTGTTGCAAGTGTTGTTCAAGCCAGTCAATAGACTCTGCATCAAGGTGGTTAGTAGGTTCATCAAGGAGAAGGATATCTGGCTTCTGTAGCAATAGACGACAAAGTGCCACACGACGGCGTTCACCACCGGACAGATTTTCTACCAATTGGTCTTCTGGCGGACAACGCAGAGCATCCATAGCACGCTCCAACTTGCTATCCAGATTCCAAGCATCAGTAGCATCAATAATATCCTGTAACTCTCCTTGGCGGGCAAAAAGCAGATCCATTTTATCCTGGTCTTCATAATACTCGGGCAAACCAAATTTCTGGTTGATCTCTTCGTATTCGTTCAGTGCATCAACAATAGGTTGTACCCCTTCCATTACAATTTCTTTTACCGTTTTTGTATTATCCAGGTAGGGTTCCTGAGCCAGATAACCAACCGAATAGCCCGGTGAGAAGACTACCTCTCCTTGATAGGATTTTTCCAGTCCGGCAATAATCTTCAGCAAGGTAGATTTACCCGATCCGTTAAGACCAATGATACCAATCTTTGCTCCATAGAAAAAGGATAGGTAAATATTTTTTAATACCTGTTTATTATTCTGGAAGGATTTACTCACTCCCACCATTGAGAAAATAATCTTTTTATCGTCTACTGTTGCCATATTATATAATAATGTGTAAAATGTAATTTGGTACAAAGATAAGAAAAAATATTAGATTTTCTTTGGCAATTAAAAAAATCCCTCTATCTTTGCACCCGCTTAACAGCAATAAGGATTGATTCGCTAGCTCAGCAGGTAGAGCACAACACTTTTAATGTTG
>DXWV01000040.1 GCA_019416685.1 Bacteroides sp. | reverse complement strand
AAAAATATGCATGTAAATCGCTTTGTACCATCTGTGTGCCCTGTGAAACTCTGTGCCACTCTGTGGTGAACCAACGTAAACACCGCCTGGCGTACCTCCCCGCGCAGGAAGCACAGAATTATATTCTGTTATCAGCTCCCCACATTAGCTTAGATCGTAAAGTGTCGAAGAATATATGGTCGTAGCGTTTTACTACTTTGATAGCGTAAGGAGCTTTTCGGATCGTTAGTCGTGTTGTTTCTTTACATGTTTCGCTTTGTCCGTCTATGGCTACGAGGAAATTGTGGCTGCGACTTTCTACATCAAGAGTTAACTCCCAATCATCACAAATAACAATTGGGCGTACATTAAGACTGTGTGGAGCTACAGGAGTGATAGCTATTGTTTTGGAATGCGGTACAATGATAGGACCTCCTACGCTGAGGGAGTAGGCCGTAGAACCTGTAGGAGTTGATATAATTAATCCATCTGCCTGATATGTAGTGAGAAAAGCTCCGTTTATCGCTGTTCGTATGCTGATCATTGATGAGCTATCGCGTTTTAATACTGCAATTTCATTAAGTGCAAATGGAGAACATTGTAAGTGTTTGTCATCGCATACCAGTTGAAGTACACTGCGCTCTTCCACGCTATACTGTCCGGTGTATATTTCATTAAAGGTCTTTTCCATCTCTGCCGGAGATATATCAGCGAGAAATCCCAAACGTCCGGTATTGATTCCCAGAATCGGAATATTCTTGTCGCCAACTCTGCTGGCTGCTTTCAGAAAGGTTCCGTCGCCACCAATACTGATAACCATATCGGCTGAAAAGTTATTGCCATCAAACAATCCGGCAGGATGAATGTTTAATTTCATATCCGATACCAGAAAATGATAGAATTCTCTACACAAGAATATTTCAGCTCCGTGTTCTTCCAGAATATGGAACAATGTTTCTGCGTGTGATGATTTTTTAGCTTGATACGTATTTCCAAAGATAGCAAATTTCATATGTAACATCATTAGTTAGGATGCAAATTTGGCATTTTTTTTCGGGATTGCTGTTATGGTGTTACTAATATTTGTATTTTTGCAGCAAACAATCCATGTAATGATGACTAGATTAAGTGTGAATATAAATAAGGTGGCTACCCTGAGAAATGCTCGTGGCGGAGATGTACCTAATGTGGTAAAGGTAGCATTGGACTGTGAGGCTTTTGGAGCGGACGGAATAACAGTTCATCCCCGACCTGATGAACGACATATCCGTATGGTTGATGTATATGATTTACGTCCGTTATTACGAACTGAATTTAATATTGAAGGTTATCCTTCTCCTGAGTTTATTGATCTTGTGTTGAAGGTAAAGCCTCACCAGGTAACTTTGGTTCCTGATTCTCCTTCTCAGATTACTTCCAATTCCGGTTGGGATACCAAAGTTAACTTTGATTTTCTGACAGAGGTGCTTGATGCGTTTAATACTGCCGGGATTCGTACTTCTGTATTTGTGTCTGCTGATGCGGAGATGATTGAATATGCGGCCAAGGCTGGTGCTGATAGGGTAGAACTTTATACAGAACCTTATGCTACTGCTTTTTCTAAAGATCCGGAGGTTGCTATTGCTCCTTTTGTTGAAGCTGCTAAGATGGCACGTAAACTGGGAATTGGGCTAAATGCCGGACATGATCTTAGTTTGGTGAATTTGAATTTCTTTTATAAAAACATTCCTTGGTTGGATGAAGTTTCTATTGGACATGCACTGATAAGTGATGCGCTCTATTTGGGACTCGAACGTACTATCCAGGAATATAAAAATTGTCTTCGCTAATGAATGTACTTCTGTTATTGGCCCAAGGGGCTGCAAGTATGGCTGATTCTCTGGCAACAGCCAATCCGGTACTTACTCCTGTAGATGCTCCGGCAGAGATGAATATGCTTGATATGGCTGTGAAAGGTGGTTGGATTATGATTGTACTGGCCGTACTTTCAGTAGGATGTTTCTATATCCTGTTTGAACGTATGTATGCTATTCGGAAAGCGAACAAAGAAGATCCGATGTTTATGGATAAAATAAAAGATTATATTCATAGTGGAGAAATTAAGTCAGCCATAAATTATTGCCGTACCGTAAATACTCCTTCTGCTCGTATGATTGAGAAAGGTATAAGCCGTCTTGGTCGTCCGGTAAATGATGTACAGGCAGCTATAGAGAATGTTGGAAATATAGAAGTGGCTAAATTGGAAAAAGGATTGCCTGTAATGGCTACGATTGCAGGTGGTGCTCCGATGTTGGGCTTTTTGGGTACGGTAACCGGTATGGTACGTGCTTTCTATAATATGGCCAATGCAGGTAGCGGGAATATTGATATAACATTGCTTTCGGGAGGAATTTATGAAGCAATGATAACTACAGTGGGTGGTTTGATTGTTGGTATTATTGCTATGTTTGCTTACAACTACCTTGTGATGCTGGTAGATCGTGTGGTAAACAAGATGGAATCAAAGACAATGGCCTTCATGGATTTACTCAATGAGCCTGCTCAGAAATAATTATTAATATGGCATTAAAACGAAGAGCTAAAATATCTCCTAACTTTAGTATGGCATCCATGACGGATGTTATATTTCTGTTGTTGATCTTTTTTATGATTACTTCTACTGTAGTATCTCCGAACGCTATTAAAGTGTTGCTCCCGCAAGGAAAACAGCAGACTTCAGCAAAGCCTCTGACACGGGTGATTATTGATAAGGAGCTGAATTTTTATGCGGCTTTCGGTAGTGAAAAGGAACATTCTTTAACGTTGGACGAATTGACTCCTTTTCTACAAAGCTGTGCAGAGAGAGAACCGGAAATGTATGTAGCGCTTTATGCAGACGAAACAGTGCCTTACCGTGAGATTGTGAAGGTACTGAATATAGCGAATGAGAATCATTTTAAAATGGTGCTGGCTACACGCCCGCCCGAAACAAATAAATGATGGACGGAAAGAAAAAGGGTGAATACATAGGAATGTTGGGTGCATTGTTGGTGCATGTAGCTATTATTGCTCTTTTGATTCTGGTGAGTTTTACTCTCCCCAATAATCAAGATGAAGGTGGTGTACCTGTAATGATGGGGGATGTAGATGTTTCGTTAGGAAATTATGATCCTTCCACAATGGTAGATGTAGATGTTCTTCCTCCGGAGGATGTGCCAGAAGTAGTAGAACCACAGGAAACCGTGGAGCAGGAGATGATAACACAGACAGAAGAGGAAACGGTTGTCATAAAGCCTAAAGCTGAGCCTAAAAAGGAAAAGCCAGAAGTGGTGAAGAAGCCCGAGAAAACTGCTGCTGAGAAGGCTGCAGAGGCAAAAAAACTTGCTGAAGAGAAAGCAGAACGAGAACGGAAAGCTGCTGCAGAAGCCGCAGCAAAACGAGTTTCGGGAGCTTTTGGTAAAGGTGCTCAGATGGACGGAAGCAAGGGAACAGCTAATAGTGGTACAGGTGTAGAAGGCAGTAAAGATGGTAATTCGTCGTCCGGAGCTAAAACGGGTACGGGTGGCTATGGTACATTTGATCTTGGTGGACGTTCTATAGGAGAAGGAGGTTTACCTCGTCCTGTGTATAATGTTCAGGAAGAAGGTCGTGTGGTAGTTTCCATTACTGTGAATCCGGCCGGACATGTGATTGCCACAAGTATTAATCGTCAGACGAACACAGTAAACACTGCATTGCGTAAAGCAGCAGAAGATGCTGCCAAAAGAGCTCGCTTTAATGTAGTCGAGGGTGTGAATAACCAGACAGGTACTATAACGTATTACTTTAATTTGAGATAAATAATTAACCAATTAACGCGCCAACCAATTGGTGGATAACTGATTGGTGTTGGCATATTATTTAGAGTATGGGAACTGTATATGCTTTTTTCGCAGACGGATTTGAAGAGATTGAAGCCTTCACCGCTATTGACACGCTGAGACGTGCCGGATTGAATGTAGAAATTGTATCTGTGACTCCAGATGAAATCGTTGTTGGTGCACATGATATTTCGGTACTTTGCGATGTTAATTTCGTGAACTGTGACTTTTTTGATGCTGATCTGTTATTGTTGCCTGGCGGTATGCCCGGTGCAGCTACTCTTGATAAGCATGAAGGGTTGCGCAAACTGATTCTGAACTTTGCAGAAAAGAACAAACCGATTGCAGCCATTTGTGCAGCACCTATGGTACTTGGTAAACTCGGCCTGTTGAAAGGGCGCAAGGCGACCTGCTATCCAAGTTTTGAGCAATATCTTGATGGAGCTGAATGTGTTAATGAACCGGTTGTAGTAGATGGCAACATTATTACAGGTATGGGACCGGGTGCTGCTATGGACTTTGCATTGGCTATTGTAGAAAAACTCGAAGGTAAAGAGAAGGTAGAAGAATTGGTAGAAGCAATGTGTGTAAGGCGCTGATACTATGACTCGTACTGTTTTGATTGTTGCTGGTGGTAAAGGATTACGTATGGGAAGTGACCTTCCCAAACAATTTCTTCCTATTGGCGGAAAACCTGTGCTGATGCATACTATTGAAGCTTTTCATCGTTTTGACGGAACGATGAGAATTATTCTTGTATTGCCCAAAGAGCAACAAAGCTACTGGCAGGAACTCTGTACAAAACATCTATTTGTTATTGAACATATTATTGCTGACGGAGGTGAAACCCGTTTTCATTCAGTGAAGAATGGTCTGGCTTATGTCAACTCCGGGTTGGTGGGAGTACATGATGGAGTGCGCCCGTTTGTTTCTTCGGAGGTTATGAAACGTTGTTATGAACTGGCTGCCATAAAAAAAGCAGTAGTACCAGTAATTGATGTGGTAGAAACAGTGCGGCATATAACAGAAACAGGAAGTGAGACGGTAAACCGTAATGATTATAAATTAGTTCAGACTCCGCAGGTATTTGATGCAGAACTTTTGAAGCAAGCTTATGCACAGGAGTATACTCCTTTCTTTACCGATGATGCTTCCGTTGTGGAGGCAATGGGAGTTCCTGTTTGTCTGGCAAAAGGGAATCGGGAAAATATAAAGATTACCACTCCCTTTGATTTGAAAATAAGTAGTGCTCTGGTAAATGTTTGATTTAGCTACACGTGACATAAAATATATATCCGGCGTAGGGCCACAGAAGGCGGGTGTACTCAACAAGGAGTTGGAGATATATTCTGTGCACGATCTTATTTACTATTTTCCTTATAAATATGTTGACCGTAGCCGTATTTATTATATCCATGAGATAGACGGAAATATGCCCTATATTCAATTGAAAGGACAGATACTTGGCTTTGAAACTTTTGGTGAAGGGCGTCAGCGTAGATTAGTGGCACATTTCTCTGACGGAACAGGGGTGGTAGATTTGGTATGGTTTCAAGGAATCAAATTCATCACAGGCAAATATAAAGTTCATGAAGAATATATTGTGTTTGGTAAGCCGACTGTTTTTGGCGGACGCATCAATGTAGCGCATCCCGATATGGATAAACCATCCGAATTAAAGCTTACTGTTACCGGATTACAGCCTTATTATAATACAACAGAGAAGATGAAGCGTAGCTTCCTCAATTCTCATGCAATAGCCAAGATGATGGCGGCTGTGCTTCAACAAATACAGGAGCCGCTTCCTGAAACTTTATCTCCTAAGGTACTTACTGATCATCATTTGATGCCGTTGACAGAGGCTTTGCGTAATGTTCATTTTCCTGTCAATCCGGAACTTCTGCGTAAGGCACAGTATCGTTTGAAGTTTGAAGAACTTTTTTATGTACAACTCAATATTCTACGGTATGCCAAAGATCGTCAGCGGAGATACCGGGGGTATGTTTTTGAAGTTGTCGGTGAAGTATTCAATACGTTTTATTCTCGTAACCTTCCTTTTGAACTTACCGGCGCGCAGAAACGCGTATTGAAAGAAATTCGTCAGGATGTTGGGTCCGGGCGGCAAATGAATCGTCTGCTACAGGGGGATGTAGGAAGTGGAAAGACATTGGTAGCATTGATGAGTATGCTGATGGCGCTTGATAATGGCTATCAGGCATGTATGATGGCTCCTACGGAAATACTTGCCAACCAGCATTATGAGACGATAAAGGAACTTCTTTTTGGTATGGATATTCGCGTAGAGTTACTTACTGGCTCAGTGAAAGGTAAAAAGCGGGAGGCCATTCTTTCCGGTTTGCTCACAGGGGACGTTAATATACTGATCGGTACCCATGCTGTGATCGAGGATACTGTTAATTTCTCATCTCTTGGTTTTGTGGTTATAGATGAACAACATCGTTTCGGTGTAGCACAACGCGCCCGTTTGTGGAGTAAAAATGTACAGCCTCCTCATGTACTTGTGATGACGGCCACCCCGATTCCCCGTACGTTGGCAATGACATTGTATGGAGATCTTGATGTTTCCATTATTGATGAGTTGCCTCCTGGCAGGAAACCTATTTCTACTGTTCATCAGTTTGATAACAGGCGGGAAAGCCTTTATCGGTCTGTCCATAAGCAGATTGCCGAAGGGCGCCAGATTTATATTGTTTATCCGCTTATAAAAGAGAGCGAAAAGATCGATTTGAAGAATCTGGAAGAAGGTTATTTGCAGATTTGTGAAGAGTTTCCTGAATGTAAAGTCTGTAAAGTTCACGGGAAAATGAAAGCAGTTGAGAAAGATGAACAAATGCAGTTTTTTGTATCAGGAGAGGCACAAATAATGGTGGCCACTACTGTTATTGAAGTAGGAGTAAACGTACCCAATGCTTCTGTTATGATTATTGAGAATGCTGAGCGTTTCGGACTATCACAACTTCATCAGCTTCGTGGTCGTGTGGGGCGTGGTGCCGAACAGTCTTATTGTATTCTGGTGACAAATTACAAACTTACCGAGGAAACCCGCAAACGACTTGAAATAATGGTACGTACTAATGACGGTTTTGAAATAGCGGAGGCTGATTTGAAATTGCGTGGTCCGGGAGATTTGGAGGGTACCCAGCAAAGTGGTATTGCTTTTGATTTGAAGATAGCCGATATTGCCCGGGATGGCCAGTTGTTGCAGTATGTCCGTAATGTTGCACAGGAGATTGTTGATGCTGATCCGGAAGCTCGTAATCTGGAGAATGAGATATTATGGCAACAGCTTAAAGCACTTCGTAAGACGAACGTTAACTGGGCTTCTATAAGTTGAAAAAACGGTTAAACATACAGCTTATTTGCAAAACATGCTGCAAAACATGTTTCTTATTATATCTCCTATTTATAGGACTTTAGAACCTGCTTTACTTACTATTTGCGTTTCTGACTATGAAAAAAAGTTAAGGAAGTGCCTTGCTTTTCGTCGAGAAATGCTATCTTTGGAAGAATTTTATAATAAATGTGCCATTTAACACTTTGAAAGAAGTCATCTTATGATTGAAAAAACGTTAGTCATCTTGAAACCATGTACTGTTCAACGGGCGTTAATCGGTGAAATACTTCATCGTTTTGAACGTAAAGGTTTACGTTTGGCTGGTATGAAGATGATGATGCTGACAGACGAAGTATTAAGTGAACATTATGCCCACCTGAGTGTAAAGCCTTTCTTTCAGCGTGTGAAAGATTCTATGATGACAGCTCCTGTTATTGTTTGTTGTTTCGAGGGGGTGGACGCAATTCAAACTGTCCGTACGTTGGCTGGTCCTACTAACGGGCGTCTGGCAGCACCGGGAACTATTCGTGGGGATTACAGCATGAGCTTTCAAGAAAATATAGTTCATGCTTCTGATTCACCTGAGACCGCGGCAGCCGAATTAACCAGATTCTTTAAACCAGAAGAGATATTCGATTACAAGCAGGTGACGTTTGATTATCTGTATGCAAATGACGAATATTAATTGAATTGACGAAAACGAATGAATTTCAATTGTATTAAAACCGTAATGATTGCCGCAGTGGCTATGGTCAGCCTGAATTCTTTTTCTCAGGATTTGATCGCCCGACAGGCTCCAATTGACAAGAAATTAAAAACAGTAGACTCTTTGGCACTGCAAAAGCAGATTCGTGCCGAACAAGCTGAATATCCTGCATTAAGTCTTTATCCAAACTGGAGTAATCAGTACGTGCATGCTTACGGAAAGGATGTTATCATTCCCGAAACTTACACCATTGACCTGACCGGTTTCCATATGCCTACTCCGAGTACACGTATCACTTCACCTTTCGGTCCTCGTTGGAGAAGAATGCACAATGGACTTGACCTTAAAGTGAATATTGGTGATACAATTGTAGCTGCTTTTGATGGAAAAGTACGTATTGTTAAATACGAACGTCGTGGGTATGGTAAATATGTAGTTATTCGTCATGATAATGGGTTAGAGACTGTGTACGGACATTTGTCTAAGCAATTGGTTGAAGAGAATCAATTGGTAAAAGCCGGCGAGGTGATTGGTTTGGGTGGTAATACCGGACGTTCTACCGGTTCACATCTTCATTTTGAAACTCGTTTTCTGGGTATTGCCATTAATCCTGTTTATATGTTTGACTTCCCGAAACAGGATATCGTAGCAGATACATATACGTTCAGAAGGTCTAAGGGTGGTGCAAGTAGTAAGGTGGGTGCTCATGATGCTCAGTTGGCAAGTGACGGAACCATCAGATATCATAAGGTGAAAAGTGGAGATACATTGTCTCGCATTGCTAAGTTGCGTGGTGTTTCTATTAGTACACTTTGTAAGTTAAATCGTATTACTACTAAAACGATTCTGCGTCCAGGACAAGTTTTACGTTGTTCATAAGAGAAATATATTTATTTATAGTGCAAGTAGCCGGACAATGTACGATTGCCCGGCTATTTTTTTCTTTTTTCTTTGATTATTGTTACCTTTGCGCTCTATTTGTAAGGAAATGAAAGATACCAAGCAACAATTTGAGCATGTCACTGCTTTGTGCCGTGACCTATTTTCCAAGAAGCTGCACGATTACGGTCCTGCATGGCGTATTCTGCGTCCGGCTTCTGTCACTGACCAGATTTTTATTAAGGCCAACCGGATTCGTAGTATTGAAACAAAAGGAGTGTCATTAATTGATGAAGGCATTCGTGCGGAGTTCATTGCGATTGTCAATTACGGTATTATTGGATTGATACAACTGGAACTCGGTTATGCCGATTCTGCAGATATCAGTAATGAGGAAGCAATGGCTTTTTATGATAAATATGCAAAGGAAGCTTTGGAACTAATGCTTGCTAAAAACCATGATTATGATGAAGCGTGGCGAAGTATGCGTGTCAGTTCCTATACCGATTTGATTCTAATGAAGATTTACCGTACCAAGCAGATTGAGAGCTTGTCGGGTAATACATTGGTGTCTGAGGGTATTGATGCAAATTATATGGATATGATTAATTATTCCGTTTTTGGTTTAATTAAAATAGAATTTGAAGACTAAGAATTTACATATCATTCAAAAGACATGGACTAATGCCTGTCGCTTTTTGCTGGCAGCAGCATTCATATTTTCCGGATTTGTGAAGGCTGTTGATCCGTTGGGGTCACAGTACAAAATACAAGATTATCTGGAAGCTTTTGGTATGATAGCGTGGTTTCCTTCTTTTTTCCCTCTGCTGGCAGCAGTTATTCTGTCAGCTGTAGAGTTTTCGGTAGGGGTTTGCATGTTTTTTGGTATACGGAAAACGACGACCACAATTCTTGCTTTGCTCATCATGTTGTTCATGACTCCGCTGACTCTTTATTTGGCATTGAAAAATCCGGTTTCAGACTGTGGTTGTTTTGGCGATGCATGGGTATTGAATAACTGGGAAACTTTTAGCAAGAATATTGTGTTGCTAATTGCAGCTTATTCTACGTTCCGGTGGAGGAAACAGATTATACGTTTTATTTCAGCAAAGACGGAGTGGCTTGTGTCATTGTATACCATATTATTTGTGTTTACTCTTTCATTTTATTGTCTCGCACATTTGCCTATTCTGGACTTTCGTCCCTATAGGATAGGTAATAATATCCCTGCAGGGATGGAAATACCGGACGGAGCAAAGCCAGATATTTATGAAACTACTTTTCTTTTGGAAAAGAATGGTGAGAAAAAGGAGTTTACACTTGAGAATTATCCGGATAGTACCTGGACGTTTGTAGATACACGTACGGTTCTGAAAGCGAAGGGATATGAACCGTCTATTCACGATTTTTCATTATTGGAGCAGAATACGGGTGAAGATATTACTGATAAGGTGCTGACTGATATCGGTTATACTTTTTTGTTGGTGGCGCATCGGATAGAAGAGGCGGATGACAGTAATATAGACCTTATTAATGAGATATATGATTATTCGGTTGAAAATGGTTATGGTTTTTATTGCCTGACTTCTTCGCCTGAAGAAGAGATAGAACTTTGGCGTGATAAGACCGGTGCAGAGTATCCATTCTGTCTGGTGGATGATATCACCCTAAAAACAATTATTCGTTCCAATCCGGGACTGATACTGATAAAGAATGGTACTATTCTGAATAAATGGAATGATGCCGATTTACCGGATGAATATGCGTTGACTGATAAGTTGGACAAATTGGAAGTGGGCAAGCAGAAGAAGGTGAGTGATATGCATACTATCGGATATGTGTTTCTGTGGTTTGCCATACCGTTGCTACTTGTATTGGGACTGGATATTCTGGTTGTAAAACGTAGAGAAAAGAAAGGAGAAGCGCTGAGAAAAAGAAATGCTGAATTGTTAAAGGAAGTGCTTCCCGCACGAGGAAGTTCGCCAGGCGATGATGGTGTTAAATATA
Source organism: Bacteroides sp. (assembly GCA_019416685.1). Classification (GTDB taxonomy): domain Bacteria; phylum Bacteroidota; class Bacteroidia; order Bacteroidales; family Bacteroidaceae; genus Bacteroides. The sequence goes on along the minus strand of DXWV01000040.1, from coordinate 13,666 downwards.
CTGAGGAGAATAATTCGATAAACCAGAATCAGCTAAATAAACTTGATAAACCGGATTGCTCAGACTAACTCCAATCGTTTTATTGTAAATTGTCTAATCGTAAATATATTAACCCTTTTAATAAAAAACAAAATGAGAAAGAACATTGTTGCAGGAAACTGGAAAATGAACAAAACCCTCCAGGAGGGGATTGCTCTTGCAAAAGAATTGAATGAAGCATTAACAGCTGATAAACCTAATTGTGATGTAGTAATTTGTACTCCGTTTATTCACCTTGCTTCTGTTACTCCTATTGTAGATGCTGCTATTATCGGTGTAGGTGCAGAAAACTGTGCAGACAAAGTTGAAGGTGCTTATACTGGTGAAGTTTCAGCTGCTATGGTTGCTTCTACAGGTGCAAAGTATGTAATTTTGGGTCACTCAGAACGCCGTGCTTACTATGGTGAGACTGTTGAAATCCTGAAAGAGAAAGTGAAACTGGCTTTAGCTAATGGTCTGACTCCGATCTTCTGTATTGGTGAAGTGTTGGAAGAACGTGAAGCGAACAAACAGAATGAAGTAGTTGCTGCTCAGTTGGCTTCTGTTTTCGATCTGTCTGCTGAAGATTTTGCTAAGATTGTCTTGGCGTATGAGCCGGTTTGGGCTATCGGTACAGGTAAAACTGCTACTCCTGCTCAAGCACAGGAAATTCATGCATTTATCCGTTCGGTTGTTGCTGAGAAATATGGTAAGGAGATCGCTGATAATACTTCTATTCTGTACGGTGGTAGCTGTAAGCCTTCTAATGCTAAAGAATTGTTCTCTAACCCGGATGTTGACGGTGGGTTGATCGGTGGTGCTGCTTTGAAGGTTGCTGACTTCAAGGGTATCATTGATGCATTCAAATAAGAATAAAGAGCTATGGGGAGGGGTGTAGAGTTATAGGGTTATAGAGTTATAGAGTGGTGTGGCGTATGCTTCGGACTCTGAGTTAATAATAACTTATTATGATTTTCTATAACTTAATAATCTTACCACTCTATATCCTCCTTATAATTCCTATAACTTCTATAGTTTTATAACCCTACAACTCTATGGCTTTATAACCCTATAACTTCCTTTATCACTTGCTTTTATGAGAAAACTTGATTTACTTTTGTTGTTGTTTGTTTTTGCCGGTGCAATGCAAGCTCAGAATATAGTGAAGAGTCTGGAGCAAAATGTTCCTGGGCAGGGTAAGGTGACTATTCACCAGGATCCTCGTATTGAGGCATTGTTGGGGATGGAACATACTGCTACCGGTGAACAGAAGGTAATTAAAACTTCTGGTTTTCGTGTGCAGACATATGCCGGTAATAACACCCGTCAGGCAAAGACTGAAGCCCATAATGTGGCAGCGAAGATAAAAGAATTCTTCCCGGAATTGCCTGTTTATACTCCTTTTAATCCTCCTCGCTGGCTATGTCGTGTCGGAGATTTCCGTAGTATTGAGGAAGCAGACGCTATGATGCGTAAATTGAAAGCAACCGGCATATTCAAGGAAGTTTCTATTGTTAAAGATCAAATAAATATCCCTTTATAATTTCATTATGTTAGGAAAAGAAGAAATTGTCTCTCCGGCTTTGGAGGATTTGAAGAGTCACTATCGTAGTATTATTACTTTATTGGGCGAAGATGCCGAAAGGGAAGGGCTTTTGAAAACTCCCGAGCGTGTAGCCAAAGCTATGCTCAGTTTAACTAAAGGATATCATCTGGATCCTCATGAAGTTCTTCGTTCTGCTAAATTCCAGGAAGAATATAGCCAGATGGTGATAGTGAAAGACATTGATTTCTTCTCTCTCTGTGAGCACCATATGCTTCCGTTTTATGGAAAGGCACATGTGGCTTACATTCCCAATGGCTATATCACGGGGCTGAGTAAGATTGCCCGTGTGGTCGATATTTTCTCTCATCGCCTGCAGGTGCAGGAGCGCATGACATTGCAAATTAAAGAATGCATTCAAGAAACTCTCAACCCATTGGGGGTAATGGTTGTGGTAGAAGCCAAACATATGTGTATGCAAATGCGTGGTGTGGAGAAACAAAACTCAATAACAACTACATCTGATTTTACCGGAGCTTTCAATCAAGCTAAAACCCGAGAGGAATTTATGAATCTGATAAACAGGTAAGCAGTGATTAGCGGGGTAGTGATTAGTGGCTGCACTATTATACCGCATGGTACTAATCACTACTGCACTAATCACTATCTTAGCACCACTCTATCTCCAAGTCTTTTTGCCATCAGGCTTTGGATCTCTTTCATTTCTTTGTAGCGTTGCATAAGGGTTGCACATTTCTCGTCATCGTCTTCATTGGCAGGATCTTGCAGGGCATACATGATGTGTTTTAACTCTGCTGCTACAATTGCATTCTTAAAGTTTATCATCAATGTAGGAACCAGTTCAAAGAGGCGTTCTTCGTCTGTAACTATTTTCTGTGTTTTTGAATGGAATTTGCTCAGTTGATACCGGTCACTTGCCAGTTCGGTAGCAATGGAACTGATCTCCGGATCAGAGTGGGCTATAAAATAGCGTTCGGCTATAAATCCGGGATTATGGATATGGGATGCTGCTTCTGTAAGGATACGGCGGTGTAAAGGATTATGAAATGCGAGCTCGTCTTCTTTCAAATCGTGAACGATGTATTCAATCACACTGACCGGAATCTCCTGTCCCTCTTCATCTTCCATATTGCACATTATCTTTTCTCCATAGCGTACTATTGCCTGAAGAATCAACCGTTCATACCGATAAAACTCCTGGCCTTCTTTTCCTTCCTGGGGGATGTAAGATTGATAAGAGTCTTCCTGTTCGTCAGGTGGGAAAGGAGGAGGGAAATCTCCATTTTGCATTTCTGCCGGAACACCGGATGAATTATTAGCATTGAGTATCGGTTTATTCTCTTTTTCGGCTTGCATCTCTCTTCGTTTGGCAACTTCCGAAACAAGTAGTTTATCTTCTACCCGCAACAGTTGTCCACACTCTTTGATGTATACATCGCGCACAATTGCTTCCGGAATTACTGAGATACTTTGAACGATGTTGTTGATAAGTTCTGCTCGTTTGATAGGATCTTTACCGGCATCTTCCAGCAATAGATTGGTCTTGAAACGGATAAAGTCGGTTTCATGTTCTTTGATGAATGCCTGAAATTCTGTAGCATTGTGCTTTCGGGCAAAGGAGTCAGGATCGTCACCATCGGGCAAAAGGCAGACCTTGATATTCATTCCTTCTTCCAGTAACATATCAATACCACGGATGGAAGCCTTGATACCAGCCATGTCGCCATCATAAAGCACAGTGATGTTATTGGTAAAACGATGGATCAAACGGATTTGCCCGGGAGTTAATGAAGTTCCTGATGAAGCAACAACATTTTCCACGCCAGACTGGTGCATGGAGATAACGTCCGTATATCCTTCTACAAGGAAACAACGGTCTTGTTTTACAATAGCCTGCTTTGCAAAATAGATTCCGTAGAGTTCATTACTCTTATGATAGATTTCGGATTCCGGAGAGTTGACATATTTGGCGAGTTTTTTGTTTTCCGTGCTAAGCACGCGGCCTCCAAAGGCTACTACTTTTCCCGAAAGTGTATGTACAGGAAACATTACACGTCCCCAGAAGCGGTCGCGCAGACGCCCGTCATCTGTCTCGTAGCAAAGCCCGGTTTTGACAAGATATTCCTTTTTGAATCCTTTACGGATGGCCTCCTGCCCCAGTGCATCGTGGCTATCGGTGCTGAAACCGAGTTGGAACTTCTCGATGATGTCATCCCGGAAACCACGCTGGCGGAAATAAGCCATACCAATGCTTCTCCCGTCTACGTGGTTTTTTAATATATTCTGAAAATAGTCGCGGGCGAAGTTATTAACGATAAACATACTTTCACGCGTACTTTGCGCCTGCTTCTCTTCATTGGTCAGTTCCCGTTCTTTAATTTCGATGTTATACTTCTTGGCCAGATATTTTAACGCTTCGTAGTACGACATTTGTTCGTGCTCCATGACGAAATGCACTGAATTACCACCTTTTCCGCAGCTAAAGCATTTGCACAGTCCTTTTGAGGGGGAAACGCTGAATGAGGGGGTTTTTTCATTATGGAACGGGCACAAGCCTACATAGTTCACACCCCGTTTACGTAGCGTGACGAATTCGGATACTACATCAACAATTTGAGCTGCATCGAGTATACGGTCTATGGTTGCCTGATCTATCATGGATTCTTCTTTGTTTTTTTAGCGGGTACAAAGTTACTATAAAATTAGCCCTTATCAAAAACTTATTTGATAAGGGCTAATTAATTTTTTCTAAGGTCTCTTTTACAGGTTATTTGATTTTTTCTCGGATCTTGGTCAGATATTTTTTCATGCTTTCGGCATCTTTATTTTCTATTATCTCAAGAAGATTCTTCAGCTCCGTCCGGATATTGGCCACTTGTGCCGGAGTACGTGGATTAAAAAGAATTTCTTGCAATAGGTAATCATCTTCGCTCAAAAGACCTTTGGCGATAGCCATATGTTTTTTGAAAGTGGTTCCCGGAGCTTCCTGATGCTTCATGACGGCAGCGAACACAAACGTTGAAACAAATGGTATGGAAAGTGAATAAGCCACTGTCTCATCGTGTTCGTCGAATGTATATTCGAAGATATTTAGTCGAAGACTATTGTACAGGTCTTTGAAGAATACTTTTCCCAAATGGTCGCTTTCGCTGATGATAATAGCACTTTCGCTACTCAGATTGCTGAGGCTGGCGAAGGTCGGACCAAACATCGGGTGGGTGGACACATAGCGGAAACCGCTCTCTTCATAGAACTTTTTCAGTCCGGTTTTTACAGAAGCGATATCACTGAGTATACAGTCTTTTGGCAATACCGGCAGGATTTTACGAAAAGCATCCAGCGTATACTTCACTGTTGCTGCGTTGATTACCAGTTCCGGCTCAAAGTCTTTAATTTCTTCCAGAGTTGTGAAACGATAGGTGTTATAAACGAAACGCAACTGATGTGGATTGACGTCAAACACGGCCGTCTCGTGCTGAAAACTCAGTATATCAGTAAAAAAAGAGCCCATTTTGCCGGCTCCGAGAATTAAAATTCGCATATGATTAATGATTAGCGATTAGTGATCAGCGATTAGTGAGAGAGTAGTAAGAGGTCAGTAGTTAATAATCATTAGCTGCTAATCATTCATCACTATCCCACTAATCACTCACTAATCATTTATTAATAATTTCCATTTGCTGGCGAACCGATTCTTCGTGTATCGCTTCGAATATTCTTTTCATGAATTCACCGTCCATGCCGCATTGTTCGCCTTGTGCACCTCGTTTCTCAAGAATTTCATTGTAACGTCCTCTTTGAAGTACTGTGATATCGTGCTCTTTTTTGTACGTACCAATTTCGCGGGCTACGCGCATACGTTTGGCCAGTTCCTGAATGATGTTATCATCACATTCGTCAATCTGCTTGCGGAGTTGGCTCAGATTTTCTGTAGTCTGAGTCTCTTTGCGGATGACAAGCAAGTTCAGAATGTAATCCAATACATCCGGAGTAACTTGTTGGGCGGCATCGCTCCATGCACAATCCGGATTACAGTGGCTTTCTACAATTAGTCCGTCGAAGTTGAGATCCATTGCCTGTTGGCAAAGGGGCGCTATCAGTTCGCGTTTCCCTCCGATATGACTGGGGTCGCAGAAGATAGGCAATTCCGGTAGACGGCGGCGCAATTCAATAGGAATGTGCCACTGAGGCAGGTTGCGATAAAGCTTTTTGTCGTAGCTACTGAAACCGCGATGGATGGCTCCCAAACGTTTCAGACCAGCGTTGTTGATACGTTCCAGTGCACCAATCCAAAGTTCAAGATCAGGATTCACTGGATTTTTTATCAATACAGGTATATCTACGCCTTTCAGTGCATCGGCTATTTCCTGTACGGCAAACGGGTTGGCAGTAGTACGGGCACCTATCCATAGCATGTCAATACCTGCTTTCAGACACTCGTATACATGTTTTGCTGTAGCTACTTCGGTAGATACATACATGCCTGTCTCTTTTTTTACTTCTTTCAACCATGCCAGTCCGTCAACACCTACACCTTCGAAACCACCCGGTTTGGTACGGGGTTTCCAGATTCCGGCACGAAATATTTTCATTCCTTTGGTTGCCAACTCTTTGGCGGTAGCCATTACTTGTTCTTCTGTCTCTGCACTACATGGGCCGGCAATGACAATGGGTCTTTTTGCTTCGACACCCGGCAGTAAAATTGATTCGAGTTCCATAATTGAATAATGTGCCAATATGCCAATGTGCTGATGTGCCAATTGGCTGGCGCTTTAATTGGGTTATTATTTATTTTTCTATTATTTTCTATAATTATAATTTCCTTATTGGCATATCATTTTTATTCGTTCCAATGCTTCTGCCAGCTTTGCATCTTTGCAGCAAAGAGAGATGCGAATGTATCTTGCTCCGTTACTTCCGAAGATGAATCCCGGAGTGATAAATACACGTGCCTCGTGAAGTATTTTTTCTGTCAGTTCTTCCACATCGACATATGTATCGGGTATTTTTCCCCAAAGGAACATGCCCACTTGTCGGTCATCATAAGTACATCCCAGTGTTTCCATAATCTCTCCTGCCAAGTGGCGGCGGTTACGATAGTTGTGATTGTTCCCTTCGTACCATTCGGTATCTGCTTCTAGTGCTTTGGCGGCAGCCAGTTGCATAGCACGGAACATTCCACTATCTATATTACTCTTCACTTTCAGTATCCACTGTACAAATTGTGCATTGGATGCCAGCATACCGATACGCCAGCCCGGCATATTGTGGCTTTTACTCATGGAGTTGAATTCGATGCAACAATCTTTAGCTCCCGGCACACTGAGAATACTCAGAGGATGGTCATTCAGGATGAAACTGTATGGGTTGTCGTTTACTATAACAATGTTTTTACGACGGGCAAAATCTACCAGACGTTCATACATCTCTATTGTGGCATTGGCTCCTGTGGGCATGTTCGGATAGTTGGTCCACATCAGTTTGACGCGACTCAGATCCTTCTTTTCCAGTTCATCGAAGTCGGGTATCCATCCGGCATTTTCCCTCAGGTTGTAATTTACGACTTCTGCGCCCAGGATTTTGCTGAGTGAAGTATAGGTGGGATAGCCCGGATTCGGTACCAATACCTGTTCACCCGGATTGACAAAAGCCAGAGTGACGTGCAGAATACCCTCTTTTGAACCTATCAGTGGCTGTATTTCCGTAGCGGGATCCAGTTCGACGTCGTACCATTTTCTATACCAGCCGGCAAAACTTTTGCGCAATTCCGGGATACCTACGTAAGGTTGGTAACCGTGTCCGTTCGGGTTTTGTGCCTCGTTGCACAGCGTTTGTATAGTTTCTTCAGAAGGAGGCATATCAGGACTTCCGATGCCCAGGCTGATTACATCTTTACCTTCTGCATTCATCTGTGCTACTTCTTTTAGCTTTTTAGAGAAGTAGTACTCACTTACGCTGGCCAACCGGTCGGCAGGAGCAATGTTATATGTTTGATTTACCTTCTGCATATTCGCCTAATATTTTAAGTTCTTTGGTTAATGGAGTGATAGCGGTGATTGATTGTTTGTATCTCAGATAGTCATTAAATGACACATCTACGTAAAACTGATATTCCCATTCCCTTCCGATGATGGGGAGTGATTGTATTTTGGTCAGGTTGATGTTGTAGAATGATAGGATAGAGAGTACCTGTGACAGGCTGCCTTCGGTGTGTGGCAAAGTGAATACCATACTTGCCTTATTGATAGTTATCGAGTGATAACGACTGAGTTCGTCTACTTGCCAGGGATCGGCTACTATAAGAAAACGGGTAAAATTGTGTTTATTTGTCTCGATACTTTCCTGCAGAATTTTCATTCCATAACGCTCGGCGGCTACTCTGGAACAAATGGCGGCATGTCCTTTCAGGTCTTCCTCTTTTATTATTTCGGCACTACGGGCGGTGTCTTCGCCTTCTACTACTTTGATATTGGGATGTTGTTGCAGGAATTCGCGGCACTGCATAAGTGCGATAGGGTGGGAGTTGACCTCTGTAATGTCACTCCAGTCTTCCTCGGGCAGGCAGACGAAGCAATGTGAGATACGCAGTTTATGTTCGCCGATAATCTGTGTACCACTTTGACGCAATAATTCATTGTTGTGTAGCAGGCTTCCTGCTATGGTATTTTCAATAGCTAACATACCGATTACCTGGCTGTCTTTACGGATGGCCTTAAATACGTCTTCAAAAGTAGTACAGCAGATTAATTCTATTTCTTCTCCTTCGAAGTACTTGTGAGCGGCGATATCGTGATACGAGCCGAGTGTTCCTTGAATTGCTACCTTTTTCATTCCTTCTTAATGTGTATTATATAAAAAAATCCCGCGTCCATTATGGAGCGGGATTCATATTATTGATTCTTTCCTTTCAGTCCTTAAGCATCACTGTCACTTGATACATACAAACCCCCGCTCTACTTTCTGGCTAAAGTAAAAGTAAAAAAAGAAGTAATATGTAAAGTTAAATACGTTCATACTAACAGTTGCTTTTGTTTTAATTCGAGGACAAATGTAATACTTTTCTTTTAAATGCAAGCAAAAAGAGACTTTTTTTTGCATTGTAAAGGATAATATTAAGGGTTTATCATGATTCGCTGTGTTTTGGTTACTGTTAATCCTGTGGAAAATCAGTTTTCCACAGGACACAGAGTTTTAAATCTCTGATGAAACGCAGAATTCTAAGACCTGACCAAATAATCAGCCTGTTTCTATTAGTAATGCAAATCTAAAGGATTAACGCAGATGAGTGTAGATTAAAAGACTGTAGTTCCTTATTATCTATTTATTTCCTTTTGCGAAAATCTGCGTTCATCTGCATTTTGATTAGTCATCGCCCGGCATACCTTCCTATGCAAGAAGCACTTAAAACCCTGCGGGAAGCATACTATAATCCTAATACATTGGTTGATGACGCTGTCTGGTTATTAAATTGTCCGTTTAGACTTTCTCCCTCTTTGGGATTGATTTCAAGCGCTTTCTTCATATCTTCTATTGAGCCATCTTTGTCACCATTCAGCAATTTGGCACGGCCGCGCTCATGATAGGCTGCTCCGAAATTCGGGTTCAGTTCTATGGCTTCATCGAAGAGGCTGACAGCTTCGGTTAGTTTTTTCTGCGTGATAAAGAGTTGACCCAGATAGAGATATGCCTGTTCGTTGAACGGATTCATTTCTGTGACTTTCAAGTAATCAGTTTCTGCTTCTTCAGGAGCTCCTTCTGCTTCTTTTAGTTTACCATGCAGCAAGATAGCTGCCTCTTCATCCGGGGTATGAGCCAGAATTGCGTTTATGTCCTCAGCAGATTCTTTGAGCTGATTCATCTTTAACAAAGCTTCGGCACGTAGTAGGCGTGCTTCGGTGAAATCATCTTTTAATATAATGGCCTTCGTTAGATGGGCAATAGTCATGAGGTCATTGTTCATTCCTTGAGTAGCTTTACCAAGAAGATAATGGGCCATGGCGTTACCTTCTTCTATCTCGATGGCCTTATTGGCAGCAGTTTCCATGGCTTGATAGTCCTCTTGTATATAGCATACGTTGGCTATGGTAAGATAAGTACTAGTCAGTTCGGGCTCAAGCTCTACCATACGATTCAGTATTTCACGTGCTTTGTCCAGTGCTGCAGACTGTATGTAGAGTTGGCTGAGGTATCCCAATGTTTCGAAATCTTCCTCGATGGCGAGGGCTTCGGTGAAGCATTTTATGGCATAGTCCGGTCTGCCCATACGTTGAGCACGTAATCCGTCATATTTGAATATCTCAAAGTTCTTTTGTGCAGCTTTCTGCTTTTCGCTTTCCGGGCTTTCGGATTTTCCCGAAAAGAAAGATTTAAAGAAGTTCGGCATGATTTATAATGTTATAAAGTTATAGGGTTATAATGTTATAGAGTTATAATGTTATAGTAGCTATAATCTGCAACACTATAATTTGCAAATTTATAACTTTTATAACTCTATCGCTTTATAGTCCTGTAATTTTTACAACTCTATAACATTATAACTCTATAACCCTATAACTCTATAACCCTATAACTCTATAACCTTATAACCCTCCCTATAACCTTACTCAATATTCCATCCTCTGTTTTTACTATTCCTTCTTCTAATAAATATTGAATGACTTGTGCCAGTATATCTTTATCTTCCGTTATTCGTTCGCTGATTTCAGCAGGAGTTAGAGGGTTCTCTTTTAGCAAATCCAGTAATTTTCTCTTTACTTCTTCAAAGGCATTGTCTGATAAGCCTTTACTGGCTTTCCCGCTGAGGCATACGTCGCATTGACCACAATTATGCTCGTTTTTTTCACCGAAGTAGCGGAGAAGCATACGACTGCGGCAAGCTGTTTCGGAGGTGACATATTCTACCATTGCCTCGATACGGGCTACGTACCGTTTCTTGCGTTCTTCGTATACGGATGGCGGAATATGCAGGCGATTGAGTTCTACCCGTTCGCGCGTGTATATTATATAAGGTGTTTTTTTACGGGGGATGTAGTCAATAATTCGGCGTTTGGACAACATCATTAGTAGATTGTATATCTGCGAACGCGCCAATCCGGTGCGCAGACTCAATGCTGTTTCGCTGATATAGGCATAATCCGTGAAGATTCCGGTATAAGAACGAAGGACGGTTTGCATTAGAGTTTCTGCCTCTTTACCCATTTCGCGAAGTTTGTATAACTCATCGCGGCGGATGGTAAAGAGGATACGTGAGGCATTGTCCTGCTCATCGGTATATTCTATGTATCCTGCCTGGGTCAGTATTTTTAAAGCACTGTCTGTTGGAACCGGAAAGTGTTTGAACTTGCGGCAAAATTCCTCCAGATTGAATTCCTTGGTACAGTCGAGTCCGTCTCCCATTGCCATTTGATAATAGTATTGCAGATGTTCATACACCTTTATGATATAATCTTTATCGGGGAAAGTGTCAGGGACTCGTTTGTGGAGGGTCGTTTTGTCCGATGGGGCATAGAGAATAACGGCATATGCCTTTTTACCATCACGTCCTGCACGTCCTGCTTCCTGAAAATAAGCTTCGGGGGAGTCGGGCAGATCGAGATGGATTACCAGACGGACATCAGGTTTGTCAATACCCATCCCGAAAGCATTGGTTGCTACTATCACACGGCACTCGCCACTTTGCCAGCGTTTCTGGCGGACATCTTTGACGGCATTGTCGAGTCCGGCGTGATAAAAATCAGCGGTGATACCTTCGTTTGTGAGTAATTCGGTGGTTTCTTTGGTGCGGCGGCGGCTACGAACGTAGATGATGGCACTTCCCGGCATTCGGCGAAGAATATGGAGGAGTTCGGCGGTTTTGTTATCTACCTTGCGTACAATATAGGCAAGATTCTTTCGCTCGAAACTCATCCGGAAAACATTTTCTTCTTTAAACTTCAACCGGCTTTGGATGTCTTTTACTACTTCAGGCGTGGCTGTGGCAGTCAATGCCAGTACAGCTACCCCCGGCAATAGTTCGCGTATATCGGCTATCTTCAGATAAGCAGGTCGGAAGTCATATCCCCATTGAGAGATACAATGGCTTTCGTCCACTGTAATCATACTTACTTTCATGGCACGTAGTTTCTGCTTGAAGATATCTGTGTCCAACCGTTCCGGTGAGATGTAGAGGAATTTATAATCGCCAAAGATACAGTTTTCTAGCGCAATAAGAATTTCCTGCCGCGTCATGCCCGAGTAGATGGCTACAGCTTTGATCCCCCTTTGGCGGAGGTTTTGTACCTGGTCCTTCATCAGGGCGATGAGTGGAGTGATAACGATGCATAAACCCTCTTTGGCGAGTGCCGGGACCTGAAATGTGATGGACTTCCCACCGCCGGTAGGCATTAATCCCAGTGTATCACGTCCTTCGCCAATACTATTAATAATCTCCTCCTGTACACCACGGAAGGAGTCATAACCCCAGTATTGTTTGAGTATATCGCGGTAAAACACCATTTTGATTTACGATTAGACGATTTACGATTAGACGATTTACGATTGAGTAATCTTAGAGAATTAAGAGTGATTTCAATCGTAAATCATCTAATCGTAAATCATTCAATGGGTTTAATATCTTCAATCTGCAACTGCACTTCGCCACGTTTGTGAGTATTTTCTTCAATCGTGTAGCAGATGTCGAATGAACGCTTTGTCTTGATATAGCGTACGTGCGAGCTTTGACCAAAAGCAATACCATTCATTACGTTGTTCGATTTGTTATCTACCAGCTCGAGTTTGATATGTTCCTGATCGCGTCCCACTACCTTACTTGTACCGTAGTCGTAAACATGGTGTGTACAGAATATGGGTTTTTGATTATCCGGGCCGAAGGGATTGAATTTCTTCAGATCACTGAAGAATTTTGGGGTGATGTCTCTGAAGTCTATTTCAGCATCAATATTTATTACAGCACTGGTTTGTTCCGGTAAGATGTGCTGTGATACAAATGTCTCAAAACGTTCGGTAAAAGCCGGTACATTTTCCACTTTCATTGACAATCCTGCGGCATACGTGTGTCCGCCGAAATTCTCGAGCAGGTCACGACAATGTTCTATAGCTTTATATACATCAAAACCCGAAACAGAGCGGGCAGACCCCGTTGCCATATCGTCAGTACGTGTCAATACTACGGCTGGGCGGTAATATATTTCCGTCAGCCGGGAAGCCACAATTCCGATCACCCCTTTGTGCCACTCTTCATTATAGAGTACGATAGAACGGCGGTCTGCCAGTCCTTCAAGATTAGCTACAATCTGGTTGGCCTCTTCGGTCATACTCTTATCCAGATCTTTGCGGGTTTCGTTGTACTGATTTATTTGATTGGCCTTTTCAAGAGCTGCGGAGAAATCTTTCTCCGTCAATAGATCCACTGCTTCTTTACCATTCTGAATACGTCCGGAGGCATTGATACGAGGACCTATTTTGAACACAATGTCACTCACGGTGATATCCTTCTCTGCCAATCCGCACACATCGATGATGGCTTTCATTCCTATGCTGGGATTACTGTTCAGCTGTTTCAGACCATGGTGAGCCAGAATACGGTTCTCCCCCATAATGGGTACAATGTCCGAAGCTATACTGACAGCCACAAGGTCGAGCAAGGGAATGAGGTGGTGAAATTCAATGCCATTATTGATAGCAAATGCCTGCATGAATTTAAAACCGACACCACAGCCGGAAAGGTGTTCATAAGGATACGTGTTATCCAGACGCTTGGCATTGAGGATAGCTACGGCAGGGGGTAATCTATCATCCGGTACATGGTGGTCACAGATGATAAAGTCAATTCCCCGTTCACGGGCATATGCAATTTCTTCTACGGCTTTTATGCCGCAGTCGAGCACAATAATTAAACCTACACCGGTTTCGGCAGCATAGTCTACTCCTTTTCGTGAAATGCCGTAACCTTCGTTGTAACGGTCCGGGATATAATAATCCAGGTTTGAATAAAACTGCTGGATGAACTTATAGACCAGAGCCACGGCTGTGGTACCGTCTACATCATAATCTCCATAAATCAGAATACGCTCTTTCTTTCCCATC
>DXWV01000004.1 GCA_019416685.1 Bacteroides sp. | reverse complement strand
TACCAGGAAAGGAGATACAGCCATTTTTTATAGTGTACTTTATCGGATGCTTACTTTTTATACTCTATTGTTGTTGTATTTCTTATGTGATCGGCATTATATATAGAATTATTGCGTGTTCGGACACGAAACTCGTTGTCTCTTTTACTTTTTTCTTTTCAACCTAATCTGTTGACTCTGTCGTAGAAAGGAAAAAAACTCTTTTGTGTGAAAACGTTTTTTTGATGAAATAAATCTCTGAATGATATTTTGATTATAATACTTCTGGTTTACTGTGAATTTTGGTCAAAAAGTAGGATTTTTAAGACTAACGAATGTTATCTAAAACAAAAAAAAAGCAAATCAGAATAATGAGTCACATTTGTTTCTATATTTGCACAGTTGTTTGTCTAACTACTTGTTTGTATACGTTAGTGAACAAAAGAAAAACTCAGATGTTATGTTTATAGTAAAGTTAGTAAAAACGCGGCTTACTATACTACGAAGTTTAGAAAATAATATATAAAAAGATTGCTTATGTCACAGATTATCGGACATATCTCTCAGGTAATCGGACCTGTGGTTGATGTGTACTTTGAAACTACGGAAGCTGAGATTGTGCTGCCAAGTATACACGACGCATTGGAGATAAGAAGACCAAATGGCAAAATTCTGATTGTAGAGGTGCAGCAACACATTGGTGAAAATACGGTAAGAACCGTTGCAATGGATAGTACCGATGGACTGCAACGTGGTATGAAAGTATATCCGACAGGTGGCCCTATCACTATGCCGGTAGGTGAGCAAATTAAAGGACGACTTATGAATGTCGTTGGTGACTCTATTGATGGTATGAGAGAACTCAGCCGTAAAGGAGCTTATTCTATTCACCGTGATCCCCCGAAATTTGAAGATTTAACGACTGTACAGGAAGTACTCTATACAGGTATCAAAGTTATCGACTTGCTGGAACCTTATTCAAAAGGTGGTAAGATTGGTTTGTTTGGTGGTGCCGGTGTAGGCAAAACGGTGCTTATTCAGGAGTTAATTAATAATATTGCTAAAAAGCATAACGGATTCTCTGTTTTTGCCGGAGTAGGAGAGCGTACGCGTGAGGGGAATGACTTGCTTCGTGAGATGATTGAGTCAGGAGTTATACGCTATGGAGAAGCTTTTAAGGAAAGCATGGAGAAAGGGCATTGGGATCTTTCGAAGGTGGACTATGAAGAAGTGGAGAAGTCGCAGGTATCTCTGGTGTTCGGCCAGATGAATGAACCGCCGGGAGCACGTGCTTCAGTGGCTTTATCGGGACTTACGGTAGCTGAGTCTTTCCGTGATATGCATTCGGGAGATGAAGGTCCGAAGGATATCCTGTTTTTTATTGATAATATTTTCCGTTTTACGCAAGCAGGTTCTGAAGTATCAGCTTTGTTGGGACGTATGCCTTCGGCAGTAGGTTATCAGCCTACTTTGGCTACGGAAATGGGAGCCATGCAGGAGCGTATTACTTCAACCCGATATGGTTCTATTACTTCTGTACAGGCTGTATATGTACCGGCTGATGACTTGACTGACCCGGCACCGGCAACAACCTTTACACATCTGGATGCAACAACTGTACTCGACCGTAAAATTACGGAATTGGGTATTTATCCGGCTGTAGATCCGTTGGCATCTACTTCTCGCATTCTTGATCCGCATATTGTAGGGCAAGAACATTATGAGGTGGCTCAAAGGGTAAAACAGATTCTTCAGCGTAATAAGGAATTACAGGATATTATTTCTATCTTAGGTATGGAGGAACTTTCGGATGATGACCGGACTATTGTGAACCGTGCACGGCGTGTACAGAGATTCCTTTCACAGCCGTTCTCCGTAGCCGAACAGTTTACAGGAGTACCGGGAGTGATGGTTTCTATAGAAGATACTATCAAGGGATTCCGTATGATTCTGGATGGTGAAGTTGATAACTTGCCGGAACAGGCTTTCTTGAATGTAGGTACGATAGAGGAGGCTATTGAGAAGGGTAAACAGTTGCTTGAACAGGCAAACAAGTAAATCTAATAATTAATAATTAAAAAATGAATGAAAAGGCTGCATTTGAGTATTGTTTCTCCGG
Source organism: Bacteroides sp. (assembly GCA_019416685.1). GTDB lineage: Bacteria > Bacteroidota > Bacteroidia > Bacteroidales > Bacteroidaceae > Bacteroides. The sequence goes on along the minus strand of DXWV01000004.1, from coordinate 28,666 downwards.
AAAAAGAGATATATAATGGGGAAGTGAATAGCGTGACGCTGCCCGGAGTTATAGGTTCGTTCACTATTCTGCCACAGCATGCTCCGATTGTCTCTTCTTTAAAGGAAGGAAAGCTGAGTTATGTGACGGAGGATAATGAAGAGTGTACGCTTGATATAGAAGGTGGTTTTGTAGAGATGAGCGATGAAACGGTTTCCGTGTGCATCTCCTGACAAGATAAATTAAGATTAACAGAAAAACACAGTGACAAATGAACATAAGTTTAACAAAGCGTAAGTATTTGCTCTATCTTACCATTCTTACTTTTTTATTAAGTGTCGTGGGGGGTGTAACTTACTTCTCTTTGGTACCCGAACATTATTTTGGAGGATACCCGTTAATTCCGGTATACTTCTATATTTTTGGAGTATTTAATATTTATATGTTCGATGCTTGCAGGAGGTTTGCTCCGGACAAGATGTTGCTGCTGCATTTGGCAATGAAAGTGCTTAAAATGATTTTATCTGTGATAGTACTTGTAATTTATTGTATGGTAGTTAGAGAAGAAGCAGTGGCATTTATGCTTACTTTTATAGTGTACTATCTGCTGTATTTGATATTCGAGACAAGTTTCTTTGCCGGTTATGAACTGAATAAGAAACGACAAAAGAAAAATAAAATAAAAAATGAAACAGTTGCGTAACATATTCACAGGATTACTCCTCATACTCGGGTTGCTGATTGCTTCTCCTGCAGTGGCGCAGGAAGATGATGTTACCCCTCAGGAGCAAAAGGAGAACACGGTTGATGTGAAGAGCATAGTCTTTGGGCATATCGGAGACTCGTACGAGTGGCATATCACTACGTGGGGGGATACTCATATAACAATTCCATTGCCTGTGATTGTATACAGCTCTAATAGTGGCTGGCATTCATTTTTGTCTTCACGATTAGAAGAGAATGGAGGGAGTTACGAAGGCTTTTCTATTGCTCCCGCAGGAAGCCGGTATGAGGGCAAAATAATAGAACATGATGCAGCTGGTGAGGAAATTCGTCCATGGGATATTTCTATTACTAAAGTTACTTTGTCATTGTTGATAAACAGTGCTCTGTTATTGATCATTATTTTAGGTGTGGCACATTGGTATCGCAAACGTGAACAGGGTGCAGCGGCTCCGGGTGGTTTTGTCGGCTTTATGGAGATGTTTATTATGATGATACACGATGATGTAATAAAGAGTTGTGTAGGTCCTAATTATAAAAAATTTGCTCCTTATTTGTTGACAGCTTTCTTCTTTATTTTCATTAATAATATTATGGGGTTGATACCCTTCTTTCCCGGAGGAGCGAATGTAACAGGTAATATTGCCATAACAATGGTGCTGGCTATCTGTACCTTCCTTGCTGTAAATATCTTCGGATCCAAACATTACTGGAAGGATATCTTTTGGCCTGATGTACCCTGGTGGTTGAAAGTGCCTATACCGATGATGCCATTTATTGAGTTTTTCGGGGTATTTACCAAACCATTTGCTTTGATGATTCGTCTGTTCGCAAATATGCTTTCGGGACATATGGCGATGTTGGTATTGACTTGTCTTATCTTTATCTCGGCAAGTATGGGACCTGCCTTGAATAGTACCTTGACTGTTGCTTCTGTGTTGTTTAATATATTTATGAATGCACTTGAGCTATTGGTGGCTTTCATTCAGGCTTATGTATTTACCATGCTGTCTGCTGTGTTTATCGGATTGGCACAAGAGGGTGGGAAGTCGGAAGAAGCTGCTGAATAAAAAGTGAGTTTGATTAATCTGAATTTTAAATTAATAATATAAACCATTTTAAAACTGAAAATTATGTTACTATCAGTCTTATTACAAGCAGCCGCTGGTGCTGCTATCGGAAAGTTGGGAGCAGCAATTGGAGCTGGTCTTGCCGTTATCGGTGCAGGTTTGGGTATTGGAAAAATCGGTGGTTCGGCAATGGAGGCTATTGCACGTCAACCAGAAGCTTCAGGCGATATTCGTATGAATATGATTATTGCTGCTGCGCTGATTGAAGGTGTGGCTTTGTTAGCAGTAGTTGTTTGTCTGTTGGTATTCTTCTTGTAATTTACAATTAGACAATTTGCACAATTTACAATTTGCCATGCGGTTATGGCGTTGGCGATTGGTGATTTGTAAGTTGTATCTTGTAAATAGAAGAGTAGAGAGTATTAAATCGTAAATTGTAAATCGTCAACGTACCTATGTGTTAAAGGTCAGATAATGGTCATGACCGTAGGGAATAAATTGTAAATAAATTTATGTCATTGTTATTACCCGATAGTGGCCTGTTATTCTGGATGCTCCTCTCGTTTGGGATTGTGTTCGTTGTATTGGCAAAATATGGCTTTCCTATTATCGTCAAGATGGTGGATGGCCGTAAAACATACATCGACCAGTCTCTGGAGGTGGCAAGGGAAGCGAATGCCCAGTTGGCTAAACTCAAAGAACAGGGTGAGGCACTTGTGGTTGCCGCTAACAAGGAGCAGGGACGTATCTTGAAAGAGGCCATGCAGGAACGTGATAAAATTATTCACGAGGCCCGCAAAAAAGCAGAAGCCGCAGCTCAGAAAGAACTGGATGAGGTGAAGAAGCAGATTCAGGTTGAAAAGGAGGAAGCTATTCGTGATATTCGTCGCCAGGTGGCTTTACTTTCGGTAGATATTGCTGAAAAGGTGATCCGTAAAAATCTGGATGAAGATAGTGAGCAGATGGCTATGATAGACCGGATGCTGGATGAAGTGTTGGACAACAAGAATTAAGTGAAAGAGTATGGATATAGGAATTGTTTCAATGCGTTATGCCAAAGCACTGATTGAATATGCGAAGGAAAAGCATACGGAAGATGTGCTTTACAAAGAAATGAAAATGTTGTCGAAGAGCCTTTGTGCAGTTCCCCGTCTAAGGGAAGCTTTGGCAAATCCTGTTTTGAACATTCGGGAGAAGTATTCATTGATTTGTACGGCAGCTACCGGTGATAAGAAAGTAAGTCGTGAATTTTCACGTTTCATCACTTTGGTATTGAAAAACAACAGGGAACAGTTTCTGCAGTTTATCTGTTTGTCTTTTCTGGATTTATACCGGAAGTTGAAACACATTGGAGTGGGTAGACTTACTACGGCAGTAGCGGTCAACAAAGAGACAGAAGAACGGATACGTGACTCCGCTGGTATGATTCTTCATGCACAGATGGAACTGGAAACCGTAATAGATCCCTCTATTGAAGGTGGCTTTATATTCGATGTCAATGATTATCGTCTTGATGCCAGTATAACTACCCAGCTGAAACGAGTGAAACAACAATTTATTGATAAGAACAGAAGAATCGTATAATTTACAATTGGACGATTTACAATTTACAATTTGCCATGCGGTAAAAGTGTAAATTGTAAATAGTAAATAGTAAATTATCAAATTGTAAATAGAACCATGTCTGAAAATATAAAAGTAAGCGAAGTCTCCGATATCCTGCGCCGTCAGCTTGAAGGCATTGATACACGTGTGCAACTTGATGAGATAGGTACAGTGTTGCAGGTCAGTGATGGTGTGGCACGTATCTATGGGCTGCGCAATGCCGAAGCGAATGAATTGCTGGAGTTTGACAATGGCATTAAAGCCATTGTGATGAATCTGGAAGAAGATAATGTGGGTGCTGTGCTACTGGGACCTACAGATAAAATCAAAGAGGGCTATATCGTCAAACGTACCAAACGTATTGCTTCTATCCGTGTTGGTGAGGGTATGTTAGGACGTGTTATTGACCCATTGGGAGAACCTTTGGATGGAAAAGGCACGATTGGAGGAGAGTTATATGAGATGCCTCTGGAGCGTAAGGCGCCGGGAGTTATTTTCCGTCAGCCGGTAAACCAACCGTTGCAGACAGGACTGAAAGCTGTAGATGCTATGATTCCTATCGGTCGTGGACAGCGCGAGTTGATTATCGGCGACCGTCAAACGGGTAAAACAGCCATTGCTATTGATACTATAATCAACCAGCGTGATAATTATTTGGCCGGTAAACCTGTATATTGTATCTATGTTGCTATTGGTCAGAAAGGTTCTACAGTTGCTTCTATTGTAAATACATTGCGTGAATATGGTGCAATGGATTATACGATTGTAGTAGCTGCCACGGCTGGTGATCCTGCTGCTTTGCAATATTTCTCACCATTCTCCGGTGCTGCTATCGGGGAGTATTTCCGTGATACCGGTCGGGATGCATTGGTGGTTTATGATGACCTTTCCAAGCAGGCGGTTGCTTACCGTGAGGTATCTCTGATCCTTCGTCGTCCATCTGGTCGTGAAGCTTATCCGGGGGATATTTTCTACTTGCATTCACGTTTGTTGGAACGTGCTGCCAAGATTATCAACCAGGAGGAAGTGGCCCGTGAAATGAATGACCTTCCTGATACCCTTAAAGGGTTGGTAAAAGGTGGAGGATCTTTGACCGCATTACCGATTATCGAGACACAGGCGGGTGATGTATCTGCTTATATTCCTACCAATGTGATCTCAATTACCGATGGACAGATTTTTCTTGATACTGATCTGTTTAACCAGGGCAATCGTCCGGCTATCAATGTAGGTATTTCTGTATCGCGCGTAGGAGGTAATGCCCAGATTAAGGCAATGAAGAAAGTGGCTGGTACGTTGAAGATTGACCAGGCACAATACCGGGAATTGGAAGCATTTACGAAATTTAGTGGTGATATGGATCCTGTGACTGCTCATATTATCGATAAAGGACAGAAGAATACCCGCTTGCTTGTGCAGCCGCAGTATAGTCCGATGCCGGTAGAGAAGCAAATTGCAATTTTATATTGTGGTGTTCATGGATTGTTGCGTAATGTGCCTCTTGATAAAGTGGAAGATTTTGAACGTAGCTTCCAAGAGAGCCTCGTTATTAACCATCAGGCAGATGTACTTGATGTACTTAAAACTGGTGTCATTGACGAAAATGTAGAGAAAGGTATCAAGGAAACAGCAGAGATGGTGGCTAAACAATTTATTCAGTAGTTAAGTAGTAAGTAGGATACCACTGTTGTATTTAAGTTAAGCTACTTGCTACTTTAACTACTTAACTGCTCTTTAACTAACTACTAACTTCTAACTATAAAGAATATGGCTTCACTTAAAGAAGTAAAAACCAGAATAAATTCGGTACAGAGTACTCGAAAGATCACTTCAGCAATGAAGATGGTGGCTTCTGCCAAATTGCATAAAGCACAGGGAGCCATTGGAAATATGTTGCCTTATCAAAGGCAGATGAATAAGATTTTACGTAATTTTCTTAGTGGCGAAATATCTATAGAATCGCCCTACATTCAAGGGAGGGAGGTAAAGCGCGTAGCTATTGTCATGTTTTCATCCAATAGTTCGCTATGCGGAGCTTTCAATGCCAATGTTATTAAAATGTTTCTACATACAGTTGGCGAATATCGTAAACTGGGACAGGACAATATTTTTATTTATCCGGTTGGACGCAAAGTAGAAGAGGCCGTAAAGAAAATGGGCTTTGTTCCCAAAGGAAGTTATCAGCAGTTAGCGGATAAACCGACTTATCAGGAAGCAGCTGCACTGGCCGAACACCTGATGGAACTTTTTGTATCCAAAGAAATAGACCGGGTAGAGTTGATCTATCATCATTTTAAGTCGATGGGAGTGCAGGAGTTGCTTCGGGAACGTTATTTGCCTATTGATTTGACGCAAGTAGAGGAAGAACATGAAGAGGATATAGAGGAAGATAAAGTGGTAAAGGATTATATCGTAGAACCTTCGAAAGAGCAATTTATAGCTGATCTTATTCCGAAGGTATTGAAACAGAAACTCTTTACGGCTGCAATGGACTCTAATGCATCTGAGCATGCTGCGCGTACGTTGGCAATGCAGGTAGCTACGGACAATGCAAATGAACTGATTCAGGATCTGACGAAGCAATATAATAAGGGACGCCAGCAGGCTATTACGAATGAACTGCTGGATATTATAGGTGGATCGATGAAATAGTAAAATAAACTGATTGATAAAAATAAAGAGCAATGTGATTGTGTTACATTGCTCTTTATTCTTGTCAATAGGCTTACTCTGTATTTGTTTATTTACTTCTCTTGTTTCTTATTACTTCAATAACTCCTGGGAGTACGGATACTACAATAATCCCTAAAATGAGTAATTTCAGGTTTTCCTGAACAAAAGGTAGGCCACCGAAGAAATAGCCTGCATAGATGAAGATTACTACCCATATGATACCTCCGGTTACATTAAAGACGGAAAAATGCCTGTAGTTCATATGTCCCATACCTGCCACAAAAGGAGCGAAGGTACGTACTATTGGTACAAAACGGGCTAATATAATTGTTTTTCCTCCGTACTTCTCATAGAAGCCATGTGTCTTTTCCAGATAGCTTTGTTTGAATATTTTAGAGTCCCGGTTACTGAATAATTTCTCTCCGAAGAATCGTCCTATCAGATAGTTGGACGAATCTCCAAGAATGGCTGCCAGTATCAATGCCAGTGTCATTATATGTACATTAATATTGTTTGTAGGGAGTGAGCCCAGTGCACCGGCTACAAACAGTAGTGATTCACCCGGAAGGAACGGAGTAACAACTAACCCTGTTTCACAAAAGATAATCAAGAATAAGATAGCATATACCCATATTCCATATTGAGCTATAAGTTCTGCTAAATGGACATCGATATGTAAAATGAAATCGATAATAAACTGAATAAAGTCCATAAGAATTGTGTTTTATAAATGATGTCTGCAAAGATAGGGATAGCTTTGTGAAATGAAATTGCATACTGTATTACATTCCTGTTTCATTTATATTAATATTTTCTTACTGCAGGGGCAGGGGTACTGTAAAATTCAGTATCTTTGACGGAAAAACTATATACATGGAAACCAATTTCGAAATACAACTTGCCTGGCAGTTTATAGAAAATACTGGTACCCACCTGTTTCTTACCGGAAAAGCCGGAACCGGAAAGACTACTTTTCTCAGAGAGTTGAAAGCAAAATCGCCCAAACGTATGGTAGTCGTAGCACCTACCGGGATTGCTGCTATCAATGCCGGTGGAGTGACGATACACTCTTTCTTCCAGCTTCCTTTTGCACCTTATGTACCCGATACAAAGTTTATGTCGGCACAAACTTTTCATAAATTCGGAAAAGAGAAGATCAACATTATTCGTAGCCTGGACCTGTTGGTGATTGATGAGGTCAGTATGGTACGTGCTGATCTGCTGGATGCTATCGATGCAGTACTGCGGCAATATCGTGACCGCCATAAACCTTTTGGTGGTGTACAGGTCCTGATGATCGGAGATTTACAGCAGTTGGCCCCTGTGGTGAAAGAAGAAGACTGGCAATTGTTGAGTCCGTATTATGACACTGCTTTCTTTTTTGGTAGCCGCACGTTGAAAGAGACAGAATATGTCACGATTGAATTGAAAAAAGTATATCGTCAGAGTGATACCACTTTTTTGAATCTTTTGAATAAGATACGGGAGAATACAGCAGATGAGTCGGTGTTTGCCGAACTCAACAAACGTTATCTTCCCGGTTTTCGTCCCAGAGAAGAAGAAGGTTATATCCGTTTGACTACTCATAATTATCAGGCTCAGCAGTATAATGACCGCCAGCTGGCAGCGTTGCCGGGACAGCCTTATAGTTTTCGTGCAAAGACGGAAGGTACATTCCCTGAGTCTGCTTATCCTGCCGATGAAATATTGACGGTGAAGAAAGGCGCCCAGATAATGTTTATCAAGAATGATTCTTCGGGTGAGCATCGGTTTTATAATGGCAAGATCGGGTTGGTGACAGATGTATGTAAAGATGGCATTAGGGTACGTGGTAATGGAGATGCAGAATCTTTTCTTTTAGAGACTGAGGAGTGGACAAATAGTAAATATACCTTGAACCCCGTGACGAAAGAGATAACGGAAGAGGTAGAGGGGCGTTTCCGACAGTATCCTGTTCGTTTGGCATGGGCCATCACTATCCATAAGAGCCAGGGGCTTACTTTTGAGCGGGCTATCATTGATGCGAATGCTTCCTTTGCTCATGGACAAGTGTATGTGGCATTGAGTCGCTGTAAAAGCCTGGAGGGGCTGGTATTGGGTTCTCCGCTAAGACAAGAGGCAATAATCAGTGATGATACAATTGATCACTTTACCCGTGAGGTGGAAGCGTTGTCTCCGGATCGGCAGAAGTTGAATAAGTTACAACGCCAGTATTTTTATGAATTACTTTGCGAGCAGTTTGACTTTCATTCGTTGGAACGGCATTTTGCATTGGTACTTCGCTTGTTGGATGAACATCTTTATCGCCTTTATCCCAAGTTGTTGGAACGATACAAAGGAGCTTATGAGTTATATAAGGCAAACATAACGAAGGTAGGAGATACTTTTCGAATCCAGTATACAGAATTGGTGAATGCGACAGATGATTATGTGGGTGATCGGCAATTACAGAGCCGTTTAATATCCGGTGCCCGTTATTTTAGAGAAAAATTGGAGGAGATAGTCTTTCCTTTGGTCTCTGAAACCAAAATACAGACAGATAATAAAGAGGTAAAGAAGAAAATCACCGAGGCTTTGGGTGTGTTGCGGGTGGCATTGCATGTAAAAAAGGGAACTCTGCTCTCAACGGAGGAACATGGCTTTTCCGTATCAACCTATTTGAAACAGAAAGCTATATTGACGATCACAGAAGAGAATGGCGAGGGGAGACGGGAAAAGGGAGAAGGAAAGAGGGAGAGAGGAGGACAGAGAGCCGATAAGATAGAAGTTCCTACCGATATTCTTCATCCTGAACTCTATAAACAATTAATAGCCTGGCGAAACTCAGAAGCCGCACAGGCAGGAGTTCCTGTGTATACAATTATCCAACAGAAAGCCATATTGGGTATTGTCAATTTGTTGCCGGTGGACGTGTCCTCTTTGGTTCGTATTCCTTATTTTGGAAAGAAGGGAGCCGAGAAATATGGGGATGTATTACTGAATATGGTGAATAACTATGTGAAAGAGAACAATGTGGAACGTCCTGAGATGCCAGAGGCTCCTAAGAAAAAAATGAAAGAGGAGGTGGTTGCCACAAAGCCGGATGCAACAGTGATAGTTAAAACCCCTAAGCCAGATACGAAAGAGGTGAGTTTCTCTATGTTTCGTCAAGGCATGAACATTGAGGAGATCGCTAAAGCCCGTGAGTTGGTAACCGGGACGATAGCCGGACATCTGGAGCATTATGTACGTTCGGGAGTAATTAGAATTAATGATCTGGTTCCACAAGAGAAGGTTAATAAAATAACACAGTATCTACAACAACACGCCGATGCCCCAAGCATTACGCTTATAAAAGCAGGCTTAGGCGATGACGTGTCGTATGCGGATATCCGGTTGGTGATGGCCTCGTTGTCTAAAGCATAATTTTTGAATAATTTCTTTGTTAAGATATAACGTCTTAGTTCTTTATTATTACCTTTGGGAATTGTTCAACCAAAATATTGATATTATGAAAAATACTACTATTCTATTATTGTTTTTGTGTTGTATGTATTCTGTTTATATGCAGGCTCAAACGGAATTCTCACAGACTGGTACACAATGGAAAACAAAACGTTTTTGTTATGGAACTATAAGTAATGTATATGTTAATATTGATTATCTTTATGAGTTAGGAGGAGATACATTGCTTGGAGATAAGCATTGTAAAAAGCTGTATCAAGATAAAAAAGTAGTCGGAGCTTTTTTGGAAGAAGATCGTAAAGTGTGGTATTATCCCTTTCAAGAATATGCAGATGTTCCGGAGAAAGTACTTTTATATGATTTTTCTAAAGAAAAAGGAGATAAGATTGAATCTTACAGAATCCCTTGGAATATTGGAGGGGATTTATCCTATTGTAGTTATTTTGATAAACCTGTAACGTTGACTGTAGAGAATGTGTATTATGAATATGGGCGGAAAGTGATGGAAGTCAGCTCTGATTATTATTATGATAGAGAGGATATATGGATTGAGGGCATTGGTAGTCCATCAAGTTTTTGGGGGGCTTATGAGATGGCTACAACAGATGGTGTGAATAGAAATACAAGTCTTGTGCAAGTACTTGCACAAGATAAATCTGTTCTTTATCATAGTGGCCAGGTCGTTGATCCTAATTATAAGTCTACTTTTCTTAAGGTAGGTAAGACTTGGGAAATCCAGACTCTATCAAATAGCATTGACAAATTTACAATTGGAGAGCCTCAGATAATAAATAACTATCCAAGTTATCCGGTTTATAAAAATGGGTATCGTTATGATAGTGGTTATTTATATGATGTGAATGGAGTAATTTATTGGACTTTTAATAGTCGAAGCGGCCTTACTTTGGCTTATGATTATTCTCTCTATAACTTTAATCATTCTGTCGGTAAGCAGGTTTATCTTTGTACACGGCTTTATCGTACAGAAGTATATTACGCACCTTCCGGATATAGTCCTTATAAAGTGATACAGGCAGACATGATACAATGTATGGGGAAATCACTGAAACGTGTTGTGTTAGAGGGAGATATTAAGCATGTGTGGCTGGAAGATGTGGGATCATTGAATCTATTACTTTATTTAGATAATTCCGGTTATCATCTGGATGCTCCGCAGTATAAGTTATTACGTTGTTATGTTGACGATGAAGTTATTTATGACTGTTCGGACTTTCCCGATGGAATAGAAGAGGCGGTTCTTTCTGCGCCTACTTATTCGATTATAGATAATCAGCTGATTGTAAAAGACGGAGATGGATATCGTCTTTCATTATATGATCCTTTCGGAGTTGAAGTGTATAATCAAGCTCTTTCTGGTATGGAAGAATCAATTCCCCTTCCAGTACATCCTGCCACAATGCTGATTGGGCGGTTACAGAAAGGGGATATTGTTGTCTCTTTCAAAATAGGAGAAGCAGGAAAATAAAACGATGATTTACCTTTTGCACAAAGCACGGAAGTCGCAATATTCGCAGACTTTCGTGTTTTCTGTTTGGGTAAAGGGCGTTTCATTCCCAAAGATTTCTTCCAACAGAGTTTGTAACCGTTCCCGGAATTCGTCTTCAAAGAAGGCAAAGTTATTGACTGGTATCTTGGGCTTCCGAGGTTCGCCCATTTCGATAACGGGAGAATAGCTTTCATTAGCAGCCCGATGAATATAGAGTAGGGCAGGAGCTACTTTTAGGGATTGCTGCCTGCTCATGATGGCTGCGTACAAAAAGGTCTGAAAGATATAATTCGGTCTTCCTTCGGCGGGAGTAAACAGTTGTTCAATGTTTGTTGGTGTTTTGGGGGTTCCTCCCGTTTTGTAATCAACGATACGAAGTGTATCGTCTTTGCAATCCATGCGGTCGATGGTTCCGCCTATCCGTATCTTTATCGGGCTTTCAGGAGTATTTACTGTCACTTCTTCCTGTACCTTCTTTTCCATACCTACCATAGAGAAAGGTGTATATTGCAGGTCATTGCGTAACAGCTGCCGAAGATATGAGCTTATTACCTTGGAGTTTATCAGTTGCACTCCATTGTATTCCGGTCGTTCGTTGAGATCAACATGGAAGAATTCTTCTTTGAAGGCACGATCTACGTATCCTTGCAAACGAACGTCATCACGTAGAAGGCGCTCTAAATCTTCTTTTCTTATCTCTTTGCCGTTAACACTTAAATCACCGTAAGCAAGTTCCGCTGAACGGTGGAAAATGGTACCAAACAGGGCTGAATCTATTTCTGCACTTACCTCATCGGGAGTTTTTAGCCCGGCTACATAGCGATAATAAAAACGCAGGCGACAATCCAGATAGGCATTGAGTGCTGACGGAGAGAGAGCAAATGCTTTGGGATTGGATTCGAAGTTATATGTATTACGGAGGCGATCCAATATTTCCGGTGTTTTTTCAATGCATATATCACGGCTGCTTTGTGGTGACTGACCGGCTTCAAGAAATTCCCGGCTGATGTCGTGTGGCCATTCTACAAGGAACTGTAACATAAAACGTGACCATTCTCCACGGTTCAAGCCGTCTGACGAGGTGTTATATACCAATGTTATATTCTCTGCCCGCTGTATAAGGCGATAGAAGTAATAAGCATATACTGCATTCTTGTGTTCGATGGTTGTCATACCGAAAGCCTTACGGAGATTGTAAGGGATAAAGGATGATTCACCACTGGACTTAGGCAGTTGCCCTTCGTTGAGTGAAAGCATAATGAGATTACGGAAGTCAAGATTACGGGTTTCGAGTACTCCCATTACCTGCATACCGATAGCCGGTTCACCATGGAATGGGATGTTAGCTGCATTCAGGATGCGGTTAAGCAGGCGCTTCAAAGTATCGATACGTACTTGTAGCTCTCCATTCTCAATCAGGTTGAGCAGGCGATTTACCATTGTGTAGCTTTTGAACAATGACTCACGATAGAGTTGATTAAAGATATCATCCTGCTCCGATTCCTGGCGATAGAGGGTAGATACTTCTTTCAGTAACTCTATGATGTAGAGACAGATTGCCCGGATACCACTTCTTGGGGTGAAGAGCAGTGATAGAAAATCATCCTGCTTCAGTTCTGTAGGCAGGGGATAGAAGCGGTTGGTCTTTGTCAGTTCACGTTCCAGTGGTTCGGCTTTGAGAGAGATTTGGCGAGTATAGGGATGCTTTAGTACGGCCTGTACGGTGTCATAGCTATAACGACCAGTCTCAGAATGATAACCGGTTGTTTGTAACTCAACGACAGCATTGATAAAACTATAAACCGGGGTCTGTGCCAATGGGAATCCCATAGTGATATTGACGTTTTTTACTTCTGACGGAATAGAGTGCAGGACAGGAAGTAATAAAGATTCATTGCAAAGTACTACTGCGTTTTCTTTTTCTTCGCAAGGCTTTTCTTGAAGATTTCCATCTAATAATGTATCGCGAACCCATTCCGGAAGATAACGTGCCTGGGCATTTTCTGTAGGAGAAGAGATGAAACGTACTTTCTTGGGATGGCGCAGACAATCGAACACTGCTTCGGGAAGTTCATTCGGAAACTTCTCCAGATTACGAAGAATAAACTCGCCTGCTTCATGTCTTTGCCGGGGCAGACGGGTGTAAAACAAATCGTAGTCCCAATAGAAAAGGGCTTTGTCTGCCTCTTGCAGTAGAGAGAAGAAGCGGGTTTCCACTTTGTTGAGTACATTAAAACCTACGAATACATATTTGTCATACCGCAAAACATTCGTATCAAGTGCTTCAATGACATTACGGTAAAGCATTCCTTCGTAAGCAATACCCAGCGAGGCAAGTTGTGAACGATAGTTCCGATAAATATTTCCAAGCTTATCCCAGAGAGAAATAAATTTCTCTTTCAGTTTGGTATGTTTTTCTATGGAGAAGTTCTGGAAAAATTGACGAATGGCATCCTCCTGTTCTTTATCCAGAAAGTCGAAATCATCCATAATATTTTTCAGATCCTGCAGATTGGTAAAGAGTTTATCTGCATCTACAAGGTTTTTGTCTACATCGTCAAAGTCGCTGATAAGTAGTTCGCCCCAAAAGTAGAAGTCGTCCAGAGATTCTTCACTTTTTGTCTCTTCACGAAAGATCTTATACAACTCACATACCAACCGGATGGGATCTCCCAATTTCTGATCGGACAGTTGCTGGAACAGTTCGCTGATACTGACATAAGCGGGTGACCAGATAGGATGATCGGATTGTGAAGCCAAATGTTCGTTGAAGAACAAACTTGCACGTTTGTTGGGGAAAACGATTGCTACACGCGATAAATCGTTTCCTATTTTGCTATGAAGGTCTTGAGCGACCAGTTGGAGAAATGTTTTCATACTTTAATGATATAACGATTTTAGTTTCGTACGCAAATAATGCTCAAGGGCCAATGCTTTGCCGACAGCTTTCATTACTCAAATACGGCACTTTAGTAATTATTGCATTCTGAAAACTACCGGAATAGAATATTTCACAGCCACCGGTTTGCCTTGCTGTGTTCCCGGTGTCCACTTGGGCATATGGCTGACAACGCGTAATGCCTCCTTGTCAAGATAAGGATCAACGGACCGGACTACCTTAGGATCAGTGACATTACCTTCTTTGTCGATGATAATTTGAATGATTACCCGGCCGGATATGCCTATGTCTCCTTGTGCTATGGGGCCTTCATATTTTATGTTTCGGGCCAGATATTCCATCAAGGCTTTGGTACCTCCGGGAAATTCCGGCATATTGTCACAGGCGGACACATACGCTGCGTTGTCCTCAGGAACTTCTCCCTCGATAATTCCTTCGATGGGCTCTTCGTCTATTACGACCAGTGTATCTATTGCCGTGCTATCTTGTAAATTGCATGGAACTTCTCCTGCCATCGGTATAGAAGGCGGTGCTGAAACATCTTTAATGTTCGGAGTATCGATTTTTAAGGCTATATCTCCTTCCATCTCCATACAGATTGTTTCCGTTGTATCAGCTTCGGCAATACTGTCGTAAGTAGAAATATGATCCGGTTTCTTCGGACTTGTACACGATGTCAGTGGTGTTATTGCCACCAATCCGGCAGATATACCTAACACTGTGATTGCTTTTCCTGCCATTCTTTTCCGTTCCAACTGTTGTTCCAGATAACGGACTTCCGCTTCACATTTGGGGCATGTGCCTAAGCACTCGCCTTGATATTGGCACTCGGAAATGATGAATTCAATATCATTCGCTTCGGCTATTTGCCGGCGGATCTCTTTTAAAATCCTGCAAGTCTGTTTCCCTCGTTTCATAGGCATTATCTGTATTTAAGTCCGGTAGGTAAACCGGTCGAAATCGGACAGTCCGATTTTTTTCAGTTGATATATACTGTTCTCTATATCTGTTTCCGTATTGTATGACGGGATGTGAGGAACGCGAACAGTGATTTGTTCCGCTTTTCCTTGTACCACCAACCAACGGAGATTCTCGATGACACGCGTATTACTTTTCCCGGTATATGTTTCGTAACGGTCATTATTCATATCTTTAATATCGACGATATAACAATCGACCACCGGTAATAATCTTTCTATATTCTCTTGTGGCACGTTCAGAGACGTTTCAATGGTTATTTTCCATCCGGTGCCGCAGAGTCTCCTGAATTCACTGATAAAGTTACTTTGCAGTGCCGGTTCTCCACCTCCGAATGTAACACCTCCATGGGTAGCAAGGAAGTACAGTTCGTCTATTTTAACTTCTTCGTAGAGCTGTTCACAATCATATTGTTTCCAGACCCCCTCTTGGGCAAATGATTGGGGATTCAGGCAATATTTGCAACGCAGGGGACATCCGTGGAATGCTACGAGTGTTGTCACCCCTTCACCGTCTGTGGTAAGCCGATGTCTGCTGATACCTATTAGAGTTGCTGTTTTCATTTCTCTTGCTATCAATTGCGTACTTTCTCTATTTTTCCTTCCTCTACATACCATAGATAACCGCTGATATTGCTGTATCCCATCTTCGTCAGTAATTGCATGTATCCCTGCACCTGCTTGTTGTACTTTTTGTTCGGTTTACCAAATTTGAAGTCCACTACCACCACTTGCCCGTTCCGCATCATTACCCTGTCCGGACGGCGGGTTTGCAATACTCCATCTTCCTTATATATAATGGCACATTCATTGAACAATTGCCAACGTCCCGAGTACCAGTCCTGTATCTCTGGCAGGGCGAATGCTTTTTGTGTCAGTTTTCTCACTTCCTCTTCCACTTCCCTGCTACCGATAATGCCTTCAAAGATCAATCTTTCTATGGCCGTATCAATGTCTTTTTCTGTTTCAATGGCCGAGAACAGAGTATGTAATAACCGTCCGCGATTGATAAAGCGGTCGTCCGATTCTTCTTCTTCAATTCCTTTGATGAAATCCGCTGAGCGGTTGGATTGCCGGAACTCTATCTCATGTCGCATGGACTCCATTCTGACCGGCAGTTTCTCTGCTTTCCGGGTAAGCTTGTTGCCCGATATTTTTTTCTTCTCTTCCGAAGAGGGACAAAGCTCTCCTTGTTCATAGGGCTCTTCTTCGTCCCATTCTGTCCCATTTCTGCGCGCTACTTCTGGTAGGGATGCAGTGAGTAATTCCGACATTGTATTGCGTTGTCCTTTTCGACTCCATACGATCAGATTTTTTCCGGCACGGGTAAAGGCCACGTAAAGCAGATTCAGATTATCCACCCATAGTTGCAGGCGTTCTTGCAGGTAGTCTTCCCGGTATACGGACTCCGCCATCTGTGTAGAGTAGTTGACGGGGACGATATCAAGCTCATTGAATGGTGATGCTGTCGGAGTACACCACACGAGCTGATTATTGGTCTCATTTTCCATTTTCCAGTCACAGAAAGGCAGGAGTACTGTGTGAAATTCCAATCCCTTCGACTTATGAATTGAGAAGATACGGATTCCTTCTATCTCTCCACTGGGGATAGTCTTGTTACATAATGTTTCCTCCCAAAAACGGATAAAACTATCCAGATCAGAAGAATTGCTTTGCAGATAATCTGTTACGGCATCAAAGAAAGCAAACAGGTAGGCATCTTGAGCACTGATACGGTTCATTTCGAAGATACTGAATAGCTCTTCCAGCAACTCATAAAGAGGCATTAACCTTAGAGTCTTTATGTTTTCAATAAAAGCCTCCGGTAGTAACTCTTTTGGGGTTCCTATGAGCAATGCATCCAATTCTCCCTCAAAATTTTTAATCTTTAATTGGTAATTCATCATTAGTGAGGCCCTTGCTATCCGGTTTTCCGGATCAGAAAGGTAACGCAGTGCATCTATCATCATGCAGATAGCAAGTGAAGCATCCAGCCGAAAGGCTTCATCAGATACAATTTTGTATTGCAGTGTTTTGTCAAAATAATCAGCAATACGGGGGATACTTTTATTTTTGCGGACAAGAATGGCAATATCGTTCTGCTTCACTCCTGAGTTCAGCAACTGTTCCACTTCTTCACCCAGGCTTATAAGTGTTTTCTCTGTGTAGTCATGCTCTTCATCCGGCTCAAGGAAAGATACTTTGACGTATCCCATCTGTTTCTCTTTGGGAGATTCTTGTGCTACGTCCGAATAGGCTTTTTGTAACGCTTCGCAATCGGTGTTCAATTCACTTTTATACAGAGTGTTCAAGTACTCTACTGCAGCTGTAAATAGTTCGTTGTTAAACCGTATGACATTCGTTTCGCTTCTTCGGTTGATCTTTAGTGTTTCCACACGAATCGGAAAGTGTTCTATCCGGTTATTCAATCCGTTAAGTATTCCCCAGTCACCATTTCTCCAACGGTAAATAGATTGTTTCACATCACCTACTATCAAACTGTCGGCTCCCTGGGAGAGTCCTTCCAATAATAACAATTTGAAATTTCCCCATTGCATTCGGCTGGTATCCTGAAACTCATCTATCATTACGTTTCGGATATTCGTTCCTATCTTTTCGAATACAAAAGAAGAGTCACCGTCTTTGACCAATTGGTGGAGCAGGGCATTGGTATCTGATAATAGAAAGCGGTTATTCTCTCTATTTAGTAGGCGTACTTCTTCATCTATATTAGCCAGTAGCTGCACTTTGTTGAGGTGCTGCATAGAAAGCCGGCAACTGTTTACAATCTTGTTATTCCTGGACCGGAATTTCTCTGCTTCGTTCAGCAAAGGCATCAGACTGTCAGTAGCCAGACGAAGTATGTCTTCATAACGCGAAGAGGTTTTTGCTGCCCAGTTCTTCTCATCACTTAAACATTTTTCTACCGTTGTATTACGAATATCATCACTAAATATCCCATTATTGAGTTTTCGAAAATAACTTCCTATTCCGCGCGAACCATTCTTCAGATCGTCTGCAGTTAATGCATGTCCGTCCAGTTCTCCTTCAAACTGATCGTAGAAGCCTTTCATTTGTTCAAGGGCTTCCGTCTCCATTTCTTTTAGTTCATGACGGTAGTTTTTTATAATTTCCGGGTTTTCAATCAACTTTTGTCGAAGCCCTTCCCCCTTTTCTATGTATCCTTCGTCGAATATATTGCGACCAAAGCTTTTCACTTCTTCCGATACATTCCAGCGTTTGTCATCGGCGATACGTTCATCGATATAATTCAGTAACCAGGCAAGCACGGGAGAGGTAGGGGCCAGTTTTTCAATCATGCTGTCTACTGCATCACTCAGTACTTCGCTGTTGTTCAGTTCGATATTCAGATTGGGGCTTAATTCAAGTTCGCGTGCCAAGTTACGCATCACGGACTGGAAGAAAGAGTCTATTGTTTCCACACGAAAACGACTGTAATCGTGTAACATATAGCTAAGAGCTATTCCGGCAGATTTTCGTATTTCATCAGTTTGCTTTCCGGTTTCTTCTATGATCCGCTTCAGGTAAGCATCAGAATCCGGATCTTCAGTCCAAATGCCGTAAAGCTGGCTGAGAATACGTTCCTTCATTTCAGCCGTAGCTTTATTCGTAAAGGTCACGGCAAGTATTTGCCGGTAGGCACGCGGATTAAGAATAAGTAGTTTGATGTATTCTACAGCAAGCGTAAAAGTCTTCCCGGAGCCGGCTGAGGCTTTATATACTAAGAGTTCCATGTGGTTTCGATTTGTAGGCAAAGATAATACAAACCGAGAGTAGAATAAAGTGAAAGAGTTCATTTTTTATGTGAAGGTACAGCTTATTTTCGCTATGAGGTGAAGATAACTTGATTATTTATGTGAATCAGCGGTTGGATATTTAGTTCAAACCAAGTTGGTTACGAAAATTAGAGATCTCTCTCTCCAGTATCGGAAACACCTCTAAACGGTGTCATTATCCTTGCTTGGTGTTGTGCTTTGTCTTTCTCGGAAAGGAACATTCCTTTTCCCGGTACACAGTCTTGTTTTACATGTACATGTTTTACTGCTCCACATGTACATGTCATACTGTCCCACATGTACATGTCGTACTGCTTTACATGTACATCTAAAACAACGTTACCCATAGAGACTTCATACGTTACTCTATGAGACAAGACTTTATCGATACAGGAGAAAGTAATGGTAGAAGTTATTAAATCCCAAACTGAATAGGTTAAAATAGCATTTCAATTACTGATTCGCATTATTTACACATCGATATGTGATCTCTCTGTTCTTTTTATATTTTAATTTAGAGAAACTTTGTTAAAGTGTAATAGAAAACAAGAGGGATTTGTATGAAAATGCAAGTAAAATTCGTTTTAATTAAGAAAAAAGGTCAAAACTTGTTGCTAATAATGGTTCATATTGATAGTTTTATTATCTTTGTGGTCCCCTTTATTCTATAGAGTAGAATGAAATAACTGATAATTGATAGATTAACTTGATGAAATTTAGAACAAGCCTGCTGATTACGGTGGCCACAGGTGCTTTCCTGTGCGGTCCTTCCGTTGTATTGTACGCCGGAAATCCTACTCCCGATTCTATGGGATGGTTCCGCAAGAAAAAGAAAAGTGAATCCAACGACAGTATTAAATCCAAAAATGAGTATGAGAAACTGACTGGGGATGGTAGTATCGTCCATCGTGGTATGTTCAATGTATACCAGAAGAAGAACGATTATTATTTTGAAGTTCCGGCAAATTTATTGGGTAGAGACATGTTGGTAGTGAATAAGCTACAGCGTGTTCCCGTTGAATTGAATGAAGCGGGAGTAAACCGCGGTGTTAACTACGAAAACCAGATGGTGCGCTTTGAATTTGATAAAGCAACCAATAAATTGCTTATCCGTCAGAGTCGTCCATTGCCTCTTTCACCTGCCGGAGATGCTATCAGCCAATCGGTGCGTGATAATTATATTTCTCCATTAATAGCCGGTTTCAAGGTTGAGGCGTTCAATAACGACTCTACAATGATGGTTATCAAGGTGAATGATATCTACGATGGCACAGAAACCAGCATTAATAATGTATTTACTAATATTAATCTGGGTACATCTTCTATAAAGAACTTATCACGAATCCTTTCTATTAAGTCGTTTGAGAACAATGTAGTAGCTACTTCAGAGTTGACGACAAAAGTTACAGAAGGAACTACTTCCGTATATGTCACCGTAGAAGTAAGTTCTTCACTGATGCTTCTTCCTGAGAAACCAATGATAGGTAGATTGGATAATGCACGCGTAGGGTACTTTACTAATCCATTATTGAGCTATAGTGACGGGCAACAACGAGTGGATACAAAACGATTTATCACTCGTTGGCGATTGGAACCGAAACCGGAAGATCGTGAACGTTACTTACGTGGCGAGTTGGTAGAACCTGTTAAACCGATTGTGTTTTATATCGAAAATTCTACTCCCTACCGTTGGCGTAAGTATATCAAACAAGGTATTGAAGACTGGCAGATCGCTTTTGAACGTGCCGGCTTTAAGAATGCTATTATTGCAAAAGAGGTTACAGATAGCATGACGATAGATATGGATGACGTGAATTATTCTGTGCTGACTTATGCTGCTTCTACAAAAGCCAATGCGATGGGACCGTCTATTCTTGATCCGCGTTCGGGAGAAATTCTTGAGGCAGATATCATGTGGTGGCACAATGTATTGGGTATGTTGCAGGAATGGATTACGGTGCAGACGGGTGCTATCCGTCCTGAGGCTCGTGGAGTGAAACTCTCTGATGAACTGATGGGAGATGCTATGCGCTTCGTAGCGTGCCATGAAGTAGGTCACTCTTTGGGGCTTCGTCATAACATGATGGGGTCATGGGCATTTCCTACAGATTCATTGCGTTCCAAATCCTTTACAGACCGAATGAATTCAACTTCTTCTTCTATCATGGACTATGCCCGTTTTAATTATGTGGCTCAGCCTGGTGATGGTGTGACAGTGCTTTCTCCGCATATTGGTCCGTATGATATCTTTGCTATTGAGTATGGATATCGTTGGTACGGCAAGGAAACTCCGGAAGCGGAAAAAGAGCTGCTTTATGATTTCTTAGGTCGCCATACTGACCGTCTTTATAAATATAGCGAAGCGCAGGATGTACGTGATGCTGTAGATCCACGTGCCCAGAACGAAGATTTAGGTGATGATGCAGTACGTTCTTCTCTTTTGGGTATTGAGAATCTGAAACGTATTGTTCCGCAGATTATCCAGTGGACTACTACCGGCGAGAAAGGACAAACCTACGAAGAAGCTTCACGTTTGTACTATGCTGTTATCAATCAGTGGAACAACTATCTTTATCATGTGATGGCCAACATTGGTGGTATCTATATTGAGAATACGGTTGTTGGGGATGGCCAGAAGACTTATACTTTCGTAGAGAAAGAGAAACAACAAGCTGCATTGAAATTCTTGCTTGATGAAGTTCTGACTTATCCTAAATGGCTGTTTGATACAGAAGTGGGAGAGTATACTTATTTGCTCCGCAACACTCCGTTGGGTGTAGTAGAGAATGCTCCTACACTGATATTAAAGAATGCACAATCATATATTCTATGGGATTTGTTATCAAACAATCGTTTGATGCGTATGCTCGAAAATGAGTCGGTGAATGGTAAGAAAGCTTTTACGGCTGTGGATCTGATGGACGGTTTGCATCGTAGTATTTTTGCTACTACCGAACGTGGTGCAATACCTGACGTTATGACTCGTGCGCTGCAGAAGAATTTCCTGGATGCCTTAATCACTGCTGCTGCCGAAAGCGAAGGTGTAAAGATTAACAAAAAACTGATGGATGATCATTTCTTGTTGAATCATCAGGAGCCTGCGTGTAGTTGTGATGAGTATGCACATCATTCATTAGATAGTGATCGTATGGGGGCTCGTCGTGAATTAAACTTCTACGGTTCGCAGTTGAATCGTATTTCAGATGCGATCTCTGTGAAACGCGGTGAATTGCTTCGTATAAAAGACTTGTTGCAAAGTCGTCTGGGAACATCAGACACAGCTACAAAGTATCATTATAAAGATATGATTCTGCGCATTAATACTGCGTTAGGTTTGAAATAATCATTGAAATAGTAGCTAATTAAAATTATATTCGTAATTATTGATGAAAAGAATAATCAGTTATTTATTATTTTCTCTCTGCTGCATCATTGCTTTTGGAGCAAATGCGGCGGAAAGGAAGATCACAGGTGTGGTTATTGCTGGTGATTACAAAGAGCCTCTGATTGGAGCCTCGGTATTTGTGTCATCAGAGATCTTAAAGAAAGCAGGGAGTTCCCAGACTACTTTAGGAGTGATAACAGACATGGACGGAAAGTTCACTATCAACGTGCCTGATGGAGTGACCACTCTTCAGTGTAGCTATGTAGGATATGAATCACAAACCATACATCTGGTTGCCGGAAAAAGCAGTTATGAGATTGTTCTGCAACCGTCGGCGCATATGCTTGATGCGGTTGTTGTAACAGGATATCAAACGATTGAACGCCGCAAACTGACAGCTGCGGTTACTAAACTGGATATTACAGATGATAAGATTGGTTCGGTAATGAGTATCGATCAGGCACTTTCAGGCCAGGTAGCCGGCTTGTCTTCTATTGCTTCTTCGGGAGCTCCTGGGGCAGCTCCTAAGATCCGTATCCGTGGTACTGCCTCTTTGAATGGTACGCAAGACCCTCTTTGGGTGCTTGACGGTGTGCCGATGACAGGAACAGAGATTCCGACAATGGAAGACTTGAAAGATATAGATAATATATATCAATCGGCTATTGCGGGTTTGAATCCGTCCGATATAGAGAGCATTACAGTTTTGAAGGATGCTGCTGCAACGGCTATCTACGGTGCGCGTGCAGCTAACGGTGTGATTGTGATTACAACGAAGAGTGGTAGAGCTGGTAAACCTCAGATAACCTTCTCTACCAAGTTGTCTTATTCTCCTAAATTCGATATTGATCGTTTAAACTTATTAAGTTCGGATGAAAAAGTAAATCTGGAACTTGATCTATTGGGAAGTGACTATACCTATCGTGAAAATAAAGGTGAAGTAGCACGCATCATATCTCGTTATGGCTTGACAAGTGCTTATAAGAATGGCGGATGGAATGCGCTTAGTTCTGATGCACAAAATGATATTAATAAATTGCGGTCAATAAATACAGATTGGAATGATATCCTTTTCCGTGGAACTTTTAACCAGGAATACAATGTAAGTCTTTCCGGAGGTACGGAAAAGGCAACCTATTATACTTCTTTAGGTTATTATGATGAGAAAGGTAATGTAAAAGGAGTAGAGGCCGATCGTCTGAATATGGTGTTGAAGACATCTTATAAAGTCAATAAGATGTTGAAAGTCGGTGCGGCTTTATTTGCTAATCGCAGGACCAGTAAATCTAATCTGACAGATTCGGATGGTTATTCAAATCCGGTCTATTATTCGCGTAGGGCAAATCCTTATCAGACACCTTATGATGAAAATGGTAATTATGTTTACGATATCGACATTCAAGGAAAAGGGGACTCTGATTTGCAGTTCAATGTATTTGAAGAAAGAAATAATACTTCTTATGAACAGACTACTAATGCTTTATCTGCTATCTTCGATGTGGAGCTTCGTTTTAATGATAAATTTAAAGCTACTTCACAGGTTGGTTTGCAGTTGGACGCTGTTTCAAAAGAGTCTATTGCCGATCATGATACATATGCAATGCGTAAGGACAAGGAACGCACTACATTGTCTTCTCTTGATAATAAGTCTTTTTTGCCGGAGGGAGGGAAGCATACAGAGGCTGCTACTACCAATTCTCAGGTGAACTGGAAAAGCCAGGCTGAATATCGTGATTCTTATAATGATATTCATGAGTTTGAGATGATGGTGGGAACTGAAATACGTAAAACCTGGTATAGTGCTTTGAACAGTACTGGTTATGGATTTGATCGTAAAACCTTGACTACAAAACCTGTTATTTTTCCGAATGAATCATGGGCTCGTCTATACCCCTTGCATACAAAAAATTATGTGGAGAATGCATATGCATCTTTCTTCTCTACAGCGTCTTACTCTTTGCTGCAACGTTATACAGTAGGTGGTAGTGTGCGTTTTGATGGGTCTGATATCTTTGGAGTTTCTAAGAAGTACCGTTTCTTACCATTGTATTCGTTTAGTGGACTGTGGAGAATTAATAACGAACCATTCATGAAGGATTTTAAGAAAATTGATAATCTGGTAGTCAGAGCTTCTTATGGCGTACAGGGAAATATAGATAAGACTACCTCTTCATATGTAATGGGAGATTATGGTAATGTAAGTATATTGCCGGGCGTAACTGAAGAAATCATAGTGATGGGTAATCCTCCTAATAAGCGTTTGCGTTGGGAAAAGACAAAAACGATGAACTTCGGAACGGATATCGCATTGTTTAATAATGCATTGAATATAACAGTAGACTATTATCGTCGTAAAGGTACTGATCTTATCGCTTTGCAAATGTTGCCTCTTGAAACAGGATTTATGTCGACTTATGTAAACTGGGCAAGTATGCGCAATGATGGTTTTGAAGTAGCTTTGACTACTCGTAACATTAATCGTAATGGTTTTACCTGGTTTACGAATTTTAATTTAGGTTATAATCAAAACAAAGTGTTGCGTGAGACAGTTCCGGCTAATCAAACAACTCCCGGACGTGAAGGTTATCCGGTTGGTGCTCTTTTCGCTTATAAGTCGGCAGGGCTGGATGATGAAGGGTATCCTTTGTTTTATAACAAAGAGGGTGAGAAAGTAACTGCAGTAGAACTGTTGAAACTTAACAATGCAGGTGCCAGTACATTATCTGCTGAAGAACAGCGTAATCTGTATTCGTATATTGGCTCGAGTGATCCGTTATTTTCTGGTGGTTTTGTGAATACATTCAATATAAAACGTTTTGAAGTAGTAGTCAATTTTATCTTTAATTTGAAAATGTATTCACGGGTTTCTCCATCTTACTCGCTCACCGGATTTGATAGAGGAATGAATACTAATAAAGATATATTAAACAGGTGGACGCCTACAAATACGAATACAACTCTTCCGGCATTAATGTCGGATAAAAAGCGGACTGCCGAATATTCACATTATAGTTTATTCCAGACTTATGAAATGATGGATACTTGGGTGAAGCGTTCGGATCATGTGAGGTTGCAAAATATCCGGGTGGGCTATAAGCTTCCCGAAACGCTGATGCATACATTGGGTATCCGTTCAGCTACAGTAGCTCTTGAAGGTCGTAACCTGTTGGTTTTCGGTGCTAATTACAAGAACTTCATGGATCCCGAAACGATGAGCAATCAGTTTGCACAACCTATACCCAAGTCATTTACTTTTAGTCTTAACGTGAATTTTTAACAGATTATGAAGATACTAAAGAATATAAAACTACTGTGTGCTATGCTTTGTATAGCTACTTTATACAGTTGTGATAAATATCTGGATATACAGCCGGTAGGAAAAGTAATTCCCCGGACAGCAAAGGAATTCAGAGCCTTGTTGACTCAAGCATATAGTTATGTTCCGGATGATA
Source organism: Bacteroides sp. (assembly GCA_019416685.1). Classification (GTDB taxonomy): domain Bacteria; phylum Bacteroidota; class Bacteroidia; order Bacteroidales; family Bacteroidaceae; genus Bacteroides. Next base: position 3,155 of record DXWV01000004.1, on the reverse strand, counting down.
GGGGACTGGCTGCTTTCCGGTCAGATGAGATGGTAATGGATGGAACGCTTGCAGCTGAAGATTTGAATTCTTACAAGGATATTTGGATTTGGAATGATGTAAGTCCGTCAGAAAATACCGCACAATTCAATTGGCGTCGGTATTATCATACATCATTTATTGCTAATTATACAATTGAGTCTAAGGATAATATAGAAGATGGAACCGTTGATGAGGTGAATCAAATGGTAGGAGAGTCTTATATGCTTCGTGCTTATATGCATTTCTTATTGGTGAATTTATATGGTGAGCCTTATACAAATTGCGATCCTGCTACCTCGAAAGCTATTCCGTTAAAATTGAATAGCGATACGGAGGCTACGTTATCCCGTAACACTGTTGCTGAAGTTTATACTTCCATACTTTCTGATCTCACGGAGGCCGAAAAGTATCTGAATGTAGATAAGTGGGATTTAGGATACAATTACCGTTTCAATACATTGAGTGTAAATGCTCTTCGTTCGCGTGTTTATTTGTATATGGGCGAATGGGCAAAATCTCTTGAAGCATCACAGGCCGTATTGGAGGTTAAACATGATTTGGTAGATATGGCTACTTCTACAGTATTGCCTAATGAATATAATTCTTCGGAGAATATTTTGGCATTGGAACAAGTGATGACTTCTGCCTATGTACGTGCGGCCAAAGTGAATACAACTTTATGGAGAATGTATATTTCAAGCGATTTGCGCCGATCTAAATACTACGATCAGCGTACTCCATCCAATATTTTAGTAGTCAAAGGCGGCAGTAATCAATATGCATGTTCTTTCAGAGTCGGTGAAATGTATCTGAATGCTGCTGAAGCTGCCCTGATGACTGGTGAAGCTGCCATAAATATCGCTCGTAAAAACTTACTGACTCTTATGGAAAAAAGATACACAGCGAATGGTTATGCAGCGAAAGAAGCAGCCGTAAATGCCATGGACCGCAATGAGTTATTGCAGGAGATATATAATGAACGTACCCGTGAACTGGCTTTTGAAGGACATCGTTGGTTTGATCTCCGTAGAACAACACGTCCCCGTCTGGAAAAGACGTTTGGTGGAACAAGTTATGTACTTGAGGAAAATGATTCTCGCTATACCATTCGTATTCCAAGTGAAGCAATAGAAGCCAATCCTGGGTTGGCAAACTAAGTTGGAGGTATCTTTGTTATGGCTGTAATGTTTTTCATTTAGCCATAACAAAGACTTATATATATTTTTTATGTCTAATTTTTAACAAAGATTGTTTATGAGAAAAGTATTACTTTTTGCTTTATGTGTGGCTGCATCAGTTGTAGCACTGGCACAGCCGACTGTAAATAACAGTTGGACAAAGTCTCAGATGGGTATTCTTCCTGTTAAGGATGTAAATAACAGTAATCCTGTAGCTCTTTCTGCACAGGGAGATATGTACGTAACGGGTTTATTTGCTGGAGATGGTTTTTCATTTGCGGGTACAGATTTGGCTCCGATTGCCGTGAGTTCCTACTTGTTGAAGTATGGCGCCGATGGCACAGAAAAGTGGGGGGTAGCTTTAGCTGGTGCTGCTACTATTAAGGCTATAACTACTGATGCGTCTGGGAATGTTTATATTGCAGGTAACTTTGCAGATGTAGTAGAGTTTGGTAGTACAGATGGAAATGCGGTAGAGAAGGAAGGAATGAAAAAGGGCGATGCATATGTTGCTGAACAAGCTGCCGGTTTTGTTGCAAAGTATGATGTGAATGGTGTGTTGAAGGCGGTACAGAGCTTTGTACCACAAGGATTGCCAGAGTTGGTGGCAGGTGGAATGTATGAACCAGAACCAGGGGCTTTATATTTTGATATTAATAAATTAGAATATAATAATGGAAAATTATATGCTTCAGCACTTTACACTGGATTAACTCAAAATAACGGTTTTTCGTTTAAGGGAAATTATTTGGATACTTTTGGATGGGGAATATATTCAGACCTGTCTTCTGGTGCTGTATTTGCTTTGAATGAAGAAATGAATGTTAATGGTATTATCGCCTCTATGGCTGTATCGGAATCTCAAACGGAAAAGCAGATGTTTGTTAAGTCTGCCACATTTACGGTTGCAGGCAATGAACTTTATTCAGGATTTATGGCTGTAGGTAATGTTACATTGACAATAGACTCAAAAGATGAGAAATTTGAACTAACTATGTCCGAAGATGGTACTATAGAATATGGACATATTATTTCTGCTATTAATTTGAATAATAATACATCTTCTACCAAAAAATATTCAACCACTCATAGTATAGGTAATTACTGTTTTATAAAATCTATGGAAGTAAAAGGCGATGCTTTATTAATTGCTGGTTCATTTAACACAAAGTTAGCATTTGATTCAAGTAAAGAGTCTGTTTCTACTAATGATTTATACCTTGCTGTCCTAAATAAAAGTTCTTTGGAAGTCACTTCTACAGTAACCTCAAAAGTAAATGAAGGTGAACAGAATCAGAAGAATGAAGAATTCGGAGGTATGACTATTTGTGGTGATTATGCTTATATGGTTGGGTATACAGCAGATGCAAAATCTCATGTTGCCGAAACTCCTCTTGCTTTCTGGGTTAATATCTCTAATGGTACCATGACTCAATCAACCCCTGAAAATCTTACTACCGGTGTAGCTGCTTTAGGAACTAAATTGGCTATTGCTCAGACCAAAGTTGCTAATGATAAGTTGGAAAACATCTTCTCATTAAACGAAGTTACAGTTGGCGGTGGCACAGGTGTCTCTTCTACTGAGCAGGGAGCTGGTGTATCTGTTTATCCTAATCCGGTAGTTGATGTATTGAACTTTACAACTCCTTGTAATGTTACTGTCATTAACTTAATGGGAGTAACAGTAAAACAGGCTGAGAACGTATCAAACTTAAATGTATCTGATTTGATAAACGGACAGTATATTGTTAAAGTTACTACGGAAGATGGTACAAGTACTGTTAAAGTGATTAAGAAATAAAGGAATCTTCCTTTTTTGGGGAAAAATAGAAGGTTGTCTCAGGTAAAACTGAGATGACCTTTTTTTATGATTAATGCCTTCCAATTTATATGGAATTTATCTGACTTAATACAGTTTTACTTTACACCGTTTTAACATTATAAAAATTCATATGG
>DXWV01000039.1 GCA_019416685.1 Bacteroides sp. | reverse complement strand
AGCAGGAAAGCATAGCAAACCAAAACTCGTTTAACTTTATTAACTGTTTTTTCGGGCCGGATTATTTGGTCAGGTCTTAGAATTCTGTGGTGAACTCCAAAAGCGTAATTAAAAGACTTTTTCCTGCTTCAACACATACAAATCAGCAAGTGCTCCTGTGACGGGTTGTTTGTCTGCATCCAGCATTACTATCCGGCCTTCTTCCACCTTATAATAAGATTTTTCTCCTTCTTTGGAAGTCGTAGTCAATATATTGCCTTCTATTATGAAAGTACCTGCTTCATCAAATTCCGCATTTTTTCTTTCCTGATAAATATATTTCTGTGTATACGTATGATCCTTGTTGAATACCAGAGTAACGTCTATCCCCGGGCAGTCAGCTGCGGGAATTGTTCCTTTATACTCTCCAAAATAATCAAGTGAAGTTTCTGCATTGTGCATATCTGCTACCTGTGTAGTATCTGCACTCATACTGTCGGCATTGTTTGTTTTTTTACTGTTTGTACACCCTGTCATAATAAAAGTGCAGAGTATTGCTGCAAAATAAAACTTCTTTCCCATACTGATTGTTATTTTTATTAAATGAACAACAAAGGTACAACTAAAAAGTTTAACTTTGTTCTAAACTAATATCAATTGCCAAATCGTCATTTATCATTTATCAATCGTAAATCGTAAATTATTAAATTGTAAATCCTCCATTTATGCTTATACTTTTATCCTGCGCCAAAACCATGAGTGATGTTTCGAATGTGAAAGTCCCTTTTACCACTATACCTAATTTTCAGAAAGAAGCGGCAGAAGTTGCTTTAGAGATGTCGCAGTTTTCTGTAGAAGAGTTAGAGCATTTGTTGCGTGTGAATCCTAAAATTGCTGTCGAGAATTACAAACGTTATCAGGCTTTCCATTCAGAGGATACCCGTAAGCTTCCGGCCCTGCTTGCCTATACAGGTATTGTTTTTAAGCGGTTGAATCCGAAAGATTTTTCAGAAGACGATTTTCGCTATGCACAGGAACATCTTCGGTTCACTTCATTTTGCTACGGGCTACTTCGTCCGTTAGATCTTATCCGTTTGTATCGTCTTGAAGGAGATGTAAGGCTTCCTGAGCAAGGTGGTAAAACGCTGTTTTCTTATTGGCAGTCCCGGCTTACCGATTCATTTCTCAAAGAGATCAAAGCCACCGGAGGGGTGCTTTGTAATCTGGCAAGTGATGAAATGCGTGGCTTGTTTGACTGGAAGCGTATAGAACGGGAAGTGACGGTTGTTACTCCCGAATTTCATGTATGGAAGAATGGTAAACTTTCTACCATTGTTGTTTATACCAAAATGTCTCGTGGGGAGATGACGCGTTTTATTCTGAAAAACCGGATAGAATCTCCACAGGATTTGAAAGCTTTTCATTGGGAGGGATTTGAGTTTAATGAACGATTATCAGATGAAAAGAAATTAATATTCACTAATGGAGCAACAGAATAAGAGGAGTGAAGTAGAAAAGATAGGTGTTTTTTGTGAGTTATATCTAATAAAAATGATAAAAAAGGATTTTTTGTGAGTTATATCTGATAAATAGTTATCTTTGTGATTAAATATCAGGTATACTTAATGAAAGAGCAGATTATAGAAAGAACCCTATATACTGACAAGATACGTCCGTATATAGGGCAACCCATTATCAAAATATTGACGGGGCAGAGACGTATTGGTAAAAGCTTCATATTGCGACAGATAATCAGTATCATTCTACAGTCAGATGCAAAAGCTAATATTGTATATATAAACAAAGAGCTGAAGGAGTTTGATAGTATCCTTACTGATGACGATTTATACAAAAATATAACTTCCCGACTTTCTGTCGAGAGTAATAACTATGTGTTAATAGACGAAATTCAGGAAATACCGTTTTTTCAACATACGTTAAGAAGCCTTTTAGCTGAAGGAAACTGTGACATTTATTGTACAGGAAGTAACGCCAATATGCTTTCGGGAGAATTGGCAACCCATTTAGCTGGGAGGTACATCGAATTTCCGGTTCATTGCCTTTCGTACGCTGAATTTTTGCTTTTCCATAAATTAGATGACACAAACGAAAGTTTGCAGAAATACATGAAAATTGGCGGAATGCCTTATCTTATTCATTTTAAAGGTGACGAACGACTCTGTATGGAATATCTGCAAAATCTCTATTCGACCATTTTATTGAAGGATGTTATAGCCAGAAAGCAGATTCGTAATGTAAACTTTATGGAACGCCTGGTGAATTATCTCGCAGATAATATTGGTAGTCTCTTTTCTGCATCAAGTATTAGTAAATATTTGAAATCTCAACGGCAGCAGTTACCCACACAGATGGTTATTGACTACTCTACGGCTCTCTCACAAGCCTATTTTATATATAAGGTACCACGTGCCGATATTCAGGGGTTAAAGATATTTGAAATTGGTGAGAAGTATTTCTTTGAAGATTTAGGTATCCGAAATGCTATTCGAGGTATATATCCATTGACTGAGATACAGAAATGGATGGAAAATCTGGTATATATGCAATTATTGCGAATGGGATATGATGTCTTTGTTGGTAAGTCGGATACATTAGAAATTGATTTTGTAGCACAAAAAATAGAGAATCGTCTTTATATTCAGGTCTCTTTTAGGTTGGATGTGGAGAAAACTATGAATAGGGAAGTAGCTGCTTTGCAGAGAATATCAGATAATTTTCCTAAATACATTGTCACATTAGATGATTTTGCTGTTGGTACTACTCCTGATGGCATTCGTATTATTCATCTAAGACAGTTTTTATTGGGAAGTTTCTGATGATTTTACAAGTTTGGGATTAAGAAATTAATATTCACTAATGGAGCAACAGAATAAGATGAGTGAAGTAGAAAAAATGCGTAATGGGCAACTGGCTGATATGTCTGTGCCGGAAATGCAGGTACGTTTTGAGAAAGCTAAAAAGCTATTGGCCCGTATGCGTGGGTTGAGTACTTATGACGAGGAATATCGTCCCTTGCTCGAAGAGTTAGTACCGGATATTCCTGTTACATCCATCATTTGCCCGCCTTTCCACTGTGATCACGGTGATGGTATCCGGCTGGGCGAACATGTATTTGTCAATGCTAACTGTACTTTTCTGGATGGTGGATATATAACGATCGGAGCACATACGCTGGTAGGCCCTTGTGTGCAGATTTATACCCCTCATCATCCGGTGGATTATATAGAACGGCGTGAACCGAAAGAATATGCTTATCCGGTCACGATCGGTGAAGACTGCTGGATTGGTGGCGGTGCTGTTATCTGTCCCGGAGTGACGATTGGAGATCGTTGTATCATTGGAGCAGGGAGTGTAGTAGCTAAAGATATACCGGCTGACAGTGTTGCAGTGGGCAATCCGGCACGGGTTATAAAGAAAGCAAAATAGCCGGGCAACTTATCAGGTTGTAAGAAATAAGAGAAGGTGAAAAGGTGATTTATTGTCTTTCCACTTCTTTTTATGTATATTAGTGCAATTTTTTGAGAAAATACTTCAATTCCGTCTATAAAAAAAGAGGTTAATTTGCAATCGTTAATCTATTATTAATCTATAAAGATGGAATGCAATGAGAAAAACACTACTTCTTTTTAAATCTCTCTTGATGAGCGTGTGCGCGTTCACACTAACCGTTCAGGCACAAAGTTTGTCTGATGTAACCAATATCAATGTAGGCGAATGCTATATTTATGATTCATTTTTATCGGCAGTTTGGGGGAATGAGTCCATGGTGCCCGGCAACGGAAGCACTGCGAATGATTATTGGGCTAAAAGTTGGATTACAGGAACCCGCAAGGTCTACAAGGGTTCAGAGGTGGCAAATATTGGTGGAACTGAACTTGAATATATAGTGAAACAAGTGCGCCCCGGAAATTATAATAACTCTATCGGCATGCTGAATATGAAAAACTTATATAGAGCCGATGCATCAGAAGCATTTAAGGAATCTCACATAACCAGTAGTTTAACTTTACCGGAATTGCCCAGTGTCGGTAAGATAGCCCTGTTTCTGTTGAAACCTTATAAGTCGGGCGTATCAGATGGCATTGCACTCGATAAAAAAAATACGGATGGTTCCTGGACAGAAGTGATACAGGTGAAACATCCTTCTGCAGACGGCTGGGTCTATCTGCATTATATTGATAAAGAGGCTATTATCTCTCAGGTTCCGGTGACGTATCGGATTCGTTCTTATTCGTATAACTCAAGAACAGCAGAAGGGTATGGGCCTATTTTGGGAGGCTTGATTGTTCAGAAATATTTAGAGAATGACAATTATAGCAAACCGCTTACCCGCCCTTATTATCCGTTAGGCAATAACTCATCTACTTTGTCGAATGCCAAAAAACTGGTAGACACTTATACGGAAGCCGAATGGCTGGGATTAGTTCCCACACAAGCTCCCCGTAGCTTGCAGCATAGCCCGGCTTCTGTCAATAGTACAGATTGGACATGGGATCCCGCCCGGCCGGACCAAATAACCTGTAAGGTTACCGGTACTGTATTTCCAAACAGTAATTATACGGTTTTATATGCCGATGCGGAGGTTATGACCGGAAAAATCATTAAAGTCCCGTATTATAAAACGTCTAAAGGCAATACGTATGTACAGGCTCAGATTGATTATGGGAAAACAGCTTTTATGACTAAGAACTTACCCATTTTAGGAGCAGCCTACCAACTGACAAAAGATGAAAAGTATGCCCGTTATGTGGCTTTGGCTTTAGATAAATGGGCAAATGCGGTCCCTGACTTCTTTATGACCGAAGGCTGGAATAAAGACCGGATTGTGAATAAGAGTGAACTTTCGAAATATCCGAATGTACAACGTGCTTCGGATCATAACGGGCTGACTCATGAGTTTCATGAGGGAGAATTAGTATCGTTTGATCGTATTTATGAAAGCCAGGCATTGAAGGATCTTTCGGCAGAGAGAGGATACGATGTACGTCGGCATGTTATTGATGATCTTTTCCTTAATATAGGGTTATGGGTGATTGACCAGCCGATGTCTACTCATCAATCTACCAATCTGGTGGGACATATTGGTGTACTGATTCAGGTGGCTGCTATTATTGAAGACGAAGCAATGAAAGAAAAAATCATTGATTTTGTCGATCGTTATTATACGTTGTGTATTGCAAACAACTTTAAGCGTGACGGTATGTATCCCGAGTCATTCTCTTACCACAGAGGATATGCCGACGAAAATTATGCAAACGTAAAATTACTGGAAGATTATTTCAGTATGTTTAAACCGGAAACTGACGCAATGCATCGTATTGCTGCAAAATCTCTTACACGCAAGGAGTTTACCCAGCGCACTACGTTGGTTCATAAACAGGTCGGGTTTCCGAATGGGGATATGGCTCCGTTTGATGATACCACGGCCGGATACAGTGATAAACGAACTTCTACCAAATCTTATTTATTACCGGCTTACTATCATGCCATGTTGGGAGCAGGTACGGGCGATCAGCAGATTCAATCGAATATCGGAGCAAATGATAAAGCCAATCATGTAGGCCATAGTGTGATGTCTATGACCCTTTATGCCAATGGAGAAGAGCAGATTGGTGATATTCGTTATTCCCGGCTTCCGGGACGCGACTATACGAATAGTGTGACCGCTCATAATCTGGTTGCCGTTGACGAAGAACTAACTCAGTACTTCACTTCAGCCCGCCAGGTTCTTGGCAATAGTGGACACGTATTTACAAATGGTTACTTCACATTGTTTGAACCGGGGATTGACGGGATTGCTGCAACAGAGGTTTATAGTAAAACGATCCGTCCGGGAAAAGTGGAACGTTATCAGCGTATTCATGTTTTGAATACGATTGATCCGTCTCGTCCTTATCTGCTCGACTTGTTTGTGGTAAAGGGAGGAACGAAGCACGATTACCTGTTACACGGCTCTACACAGTATGATCAAACGGCTGAAACCAGCCTGTCTATGACGAAAATTAATAGTCAGTACCCACTCTTGCCAGCCGGAGTAACTTATAAAGATCCGGTAGTAGAAGCTGATAAAACAAACTGGTATGGCGCTTTTCGTGAAATGTCAAAAGCGCAATCTCCCGGAGAGTGGAGCGTGACTTATGTGCAGGATGCTTCCAGAGGTGTTAAGATTTTTGCTGTGGATGATGCCCGGTCTACGGTATATTTAGGTAAGTCGCCTAATTCCTATCGTCGTGCTACCGGAACAACGATGTATGAATATTGGCGTCCGGCTTTGGTGGAACGCCGCACAGGAAACAGTGGCATGCGTAGTCTGTTTACACATGTGATGGAGGCGTATAATGGTGGTTCTAAGATTGTTTCGGTAAAACAAGTTCTGTTAAATCAGAATAGTGAAGAATATGTGGGAGTATCTGTCACCTTTACCGATGGCCGTGAAGATGTGATTCTTGTGAATCTGAACAATGCACTGATTACAGGTATTGATCCGGCAGAGAAAATATCGACAGCCGATGGACGCTATGCAATGGAAGGTAAGATAGCTGTTTTCTCAAAGAGTAAAGACGCAGAGAAGGCGAAGAGTATTTTGATTAACGGTTCCCGGTTATCCGTAGGAGAAGAATCAGCAGAAATAGAGAACTACAAATATTCCGGAACTATCACCTCTACTGTACGCAAGGAAGACGGCGCTTCCTGTAATGCTTTTGTTACCGATGCAGTGATTCCTGCCGGTGATGAGTTAAAAGGGCGCTGGATGTCGGTTAAATTTGGATCTTATAAAGTGATTAACCCACCTTCGGGTGCAGTGAAAACACAGGAAGATATGAACGAGTTGTTTCAAATAGATCATGTGGAGCAGGTGGGTGGCCAAACTTATATTGTAACTGTCGAAGACCATTGTCTGAAGGTGGATGGTGCAATGGCTGAGGAGATAATGCGTCCGCAACGCCAGTTTACAGGGGCTACGACATTTACAATCTTAAAGAGCCAGTCCGGCCTGTTCGGAGGAGGTACAGGATTGTCTGCCGTGCCGGCCGAAAAGAATGTACAAATCTATCCGAATCCGGTAAAAGATGTTCTGCATGTGCGTGCCGATCAGGAAATTAAGCGTGTTATCATCTATTCACTGACCGGTTTTGCTGTGCGTGAACTTTTGTTTGCCGGACAAACAGCAGTTACTGTTCAGGCAATGGATTTAGCGGAGGGCAACTATATTGTGACAATTGAGTTACAGGATGGTTCTGTAAAAAATGAACGGCTGATGATTGCCCGTTAACTGCATAACTTGCAAAAAAACTTGCATATGATTGTAAATCTTGCTAATATTGCATGTAGACTTCTCTGGTGAGTTGAATATAAACAGGCTCTTATAATCTATTTTTATCATATCATAGAACTATGACTAACCAAAATCTGATAGCGCAGTGTAATGAGGCAGTCATTCATTTTGCGAACGAATGTATAAAATGGCAGGAACAAATAGAAGTACTTTCTTCTACTATGGACGAATCTCTTGCAGTTCCATTGGGAAGGAAACTGTGTGCTTTGTCTGCATCCCGGGAAGAAATGGATATTTACCGCCGGATGTTTGCTGCCAACGAAGAGTGTAGTCCTATGAATGTCGGAGAGATATGCAGAAAATACATTAATGATTATAATAGTGATAAGAATCACAAAAAATATCATAATATGTATCGGAAAAAAGACGCTCGTGAAGTAAGAACAAGAAGATTGAATCAGATTCTGATAGCTCCGGATATAGAGACACCCGAACAAAAACGAGAGGCCTGGACTTTGTATAATTATTCGCCTTTATTTAGGTTGGTATTTACGCAAATATTGGATAATGCTGTTAAGTATAGTATGCCAAACACTACTATCGATATACAGATGGAAGTGAATGAAGGATATAAACGGATTACTTTTTCTAATTTCGGCCCCCGGTTGGAAGAGGATGAAGCAAAGCGTGTCTTAGAACATGAATATCGTGGGATTAATGCTCAGTATTTGACAACTGAGGGACATGGATTGGGGTTGAGCATAGTGAAAGAAATAACCGATTCGCAGGAGGTAGAGGTAATAGTGGAAAGTGGTGAAGAAGCCAGTAACAGGTATGATAATGTACCTTATGAACTTTTTTCAATTATATTGGTGTTCCCTCATCGTGATACCCCTGCTTCAGCTCCTGCATTTCTGCAGGGTATTTCAGATAATACAGCGATAGGTATCTATCTTCATGAAATGAATCGTGTGATACGTACCTGCTATCGGAAATTATCGGATATCTGCAATTGGGTTACTTCTAACCGCTTGGAACTGCCCGAAGAGATGTTTTTTATATGCAATTGTATGCGGGTCTCCTATTTACATATGCAGGCATTATTTTTTTATATCGATTATCTTCTGTTGCCACGAAACATGTGTGTGTATGGCAATCCGCTGGAAAAGACGGTTTCGCTGGACACGATTCTGAATAATATATGTGTGGCCTATCGGGATGAGATAGAATATGATAAAGACTTTTTGCCTTCTTTTTCTTTTCCGGCCAAAGAACTTCTTTTCTATATTTATTTGAATGGCATTATCTATCATTTGCTGGAACATCGTAAGGTGAAAGAAGAAAAGTTGGAAATGAATATTGATATTGAAACAAGTTCCGTTGTTTTCCGGGTGAAAAGTGGTTTTAATGATTTAGGAAGGAATGAAAAGCCCGTTTCTCTGGCAGAAATGGAACATCTGGATTGTCATAGATGGGGCTTTTATAATTCCATATTGCAAAACACAACAAGCGGATTTACATCGGTTATTAATAAAACAGTAATCTTGTATATAAAATAGATATGAAAAATTTCTTAAAGGAGGTTCTGAAAACAACGCTTAGCACTTATTTTGCATCTGTTGTCACAGGTGTAGGTGGTGTGTCATCTTTGATTGCATTATTTCATGATGTATCAGGCTATTATGTTATCTATTTATGTGCTCTATTGCTGTTTCTTAGTTGGTATTGCTTTTATCTGTCAAAGCAGAATAAGGCAAATGCAAAGCGGGAGGAGACTAATATTAAGGTAACGAAATGTTCTTCTGTGACTTCCTTAAAAGAGAGAACATTTAATATTCTTGCTATTGATGACCAATATAAAACGCGGCAGTATTTGAAAGAAAGTTTTCAGAGCGAATGTCTCACAGTGATAGAAGCTATTCCTACCCCTTTGTTTGCTGAGGGATTTGATATTATTATATCCGATTTGATAGGTGCCGGTCCTGGTAAAAAAGAGAACGCAACGCAGATACTGCAGGGAATAAGAAAGCGTTATCCTTATAAATATCTGATAATCATGTCGTCTGAACCGTTGCTTCTTGTGGAAGTTGCACAATGGGCAGATGCAACCATAACAAAGACCGAGACGGATAGTTTGTATGAGAAACTTTCAGTTGCGTTGCTAAAAGCAAAAGAAGAGTTATCCAACCCCAAAAAGCGTTGGGAGGATCTGAAGGTACAGGGAGCGATTTTGCAAGATTCCTATAATAAAGAGGAGGAATATAGTTTATTTCTTGCTTCGCATCACCCTTCTACCCTAATTAAATGATATCATCATTGAAACGCAAATGATCGCAGATTAAATGGCTGCGCTATACGTAAGCTATGATACTCTTTGCGTGAATTTGCGAGTTTCTGCGTTTCAACAATTAAAACTCCGTGTAACTCAGTGAAACTCTGTGGTGAGTCCTATTTTACTTTTTTCTTTCTTTCTCTACTCTTTTTTTCCATCTCTGGAATGATTTCATGAGGGCATCTTCGTGTTTGTCTTCTATATGATATTTTTGCATGAACAGAATTAATGTTTTCTTATACATGATTCCCTTCTGATATTTATTCTTTTGCATCAGGCTGTGTAGTTCAGCTTTTAGCATAATCTCTATCTCTTCTTCAATGATGACTATACTGTCATGCCCCAAATAGTTGTATGATTCCGGATCCTTTCCATATCTTGGGTCTGGAATGACGAAAGTGAAATTACCATTTTCTTTCCATGAAACATTTTGTGGACGTCTGACTGTGAGGTTTTTGATTACATGATACAGGTTTTCGATACTCTTTAACCTGATAGCATTGAACTCCGTGACTACACTGTTTTGATAGCGTACATACATGTAAGCCGCCAGATAGGGCTTTACATAGATGGTTGTTGTGACCATTCTGATTAGATTTTATGTAACAATTCTTTTATCTTCATGGCCGTCTTTGACGGTTGAATTCAGTGCCATTGTGTTGAGAAAAAATCAACACTTTTTGGAGCTTCTTGGCACTTCTATAAGAAGTTGTATATCAAATGGTTACAAAGTCTATCTTTCCCTCGTAGAGAAAAGTATCATTTCTCTACGAGGAACGGGGCTTTTCTCTACGAGGAATCGATCGAATCTCGTAGAGAAATATGTGCTTTTACAAAATCCAAACTGCAAAAGTAAAATAAAATCTATTTCATATATTTTCTTGTTCTCGACTGATTCGGTTGTTTTGTAATAAAATATGGTTGTGTGGGCGTATATTGGTTTATATCGTGCATATGTATGGACGAATGTTGGTAAATGAGATAGTTTTCCTCGTTTAATCTATTAACTAAATTTAAACAAGAGACTTTAGAATGGGAGTAAACTCACTTTGTTGGGAAAGTATATTTCTTACTTATATATTTTGTCAAAAAAAGGAGGGTGTTTAGAGCACTTTTTTAAACATTATTCTCAATACAAAGTAAGAGTGAGGAAGAGAATCTTAATTGTTGATTAATAGTAGTTTGATCTTATTCTCTTATTTGAAAAAGTGTTTCAATAAACGTTCGTTTATTGGCACACTATTTTAAAAAGACCTTTATTTCCATTCGGGT
>DXWV01000038.1 GCA_019416685.1 Bacteroides sp. | reverse complement strand
CTTTTTCAATTTTACCATTCTTCTCCCAATACTTGTTATCGTCACCTTTATAGATAACAGAATCCAATAGGGCAGACTTTTTTAGCTTACCCTCCTTAACCAGTTGCTGCTTCTCCTGCTTTATCTGCTCAAGTAATTCTTGCGCAGTTCCTTCCTCGAGGAGTTGCAGAACAAGTCGTCCTTGAATTGCTTCTTGCAAAATAGATTTATGGAGAGTATGATATAACTCATTGTTAAGGTTGTCAAGTGATTTCTTCTGTTTATCGTAATTATAAACTAAAGGAAGTATGCTCTCTATCTTTTGATTTATTCTTGTTTGTTCTTCATTAGGGGGAAGTGCAACTAAAATAGAATTCATTTTTTCTTGGTTCATTTTAGGCTGAGCTGTTCCGGTCACATAGTCTATCAAAGATATTGCGTTTATATAATTGCAAATATATTCCATAAGCACATCTGAGTAAAAATCAATAACGTGTGCATGATTATTTACCCAATACTTACCACGTGCAATAAATGCAATTGGAGTACTTCGGTTTACAAGATTCGCTCCATCCTCTCCAATAAGCAATAATGGTTTATCAAACAAGAATCGATCGACTTTATCGATTACTCCAGATGCTCCATAATAATCGAACTTCTTATTAAGTTTAAGCCTTTCGGAAACCGATAATGGTATACGCTCCGAGTCTCTGTTAAAAGACAATGATCCAAGTCTGCACCATTCCCACCCCTTCGGAATCTCAAACGGAATCTCCTCATCAATACACTTTACCTCCCCCGTGGCAAGAAACTTCTCATAATAGGAATTGTCGTCACCACGAAAGATAATAGATTCGTTTTTATCTTTTTTGATTTTTTTCTCTTTCACAAGACGTTCTTTTTCTGCTCGAATCTTTTCAAGCAGAAAGAAAGCTGGCTTGTCATTTGGGTCTTGAGGTACAAGTTTACCTTGTATTGCCCATTGGAGTATGCTGTTTTTTAATTGTTTCCCATTCATAATTCGTAATCCTTTTCTTTTATTCCAAGTTCTCCTTTACTCATGGCATTAGCAATATCTATCTTCAATTCTTCATCATAATCTTGCCCGTTCATGAAGCAATTCACGATACGTAACAATAATTCTTGGTCTATATTGGAAGCAGCAACGTGATAAACAATAGACTCTAATTGTCGCATGAAAACACACGCCTGCCAGTAATAGGCATTTTTATGTAAGAAATAAGCTCCAAGAGTAAGAGCAATGCGCTTGTTCCCATCGTTGAAATAATGACCGGAGCAGAACTTGAAAACAATGTACGACAATTTATCCGCAAAAGATGGATAATACAAATCATTTTGCACGAAATCAAAGGTGGCAAGGATGCCGCCTTCATCACGTACACCCTCAAAACCACCATCACTGGCATCTATCATGCGGTGATAAATATTCAACGTTTCATCATAATTGATATATTTTATTTCATCACTCATCCTCTGCTTGTTTTAACCGTTTAAGCACATCTTTATTTTCTTCCAAAATGTGGTCAAAATCAATAGATTGGTCGCCTATAAAACGTTCGAACTCTTCGGGTGTTACAGCTTTCAGATAATTAACAATATTCCCATGATAAGCATCACGGAAACTGTAATCTCTTGAAGCCATCTTTGTTCGTGCATCATTTAAATATGGCTTTTGCATAGGATGCTCAGCAAGTTCATTGACAATATCTTCGACTTCTTCCATGGTTAATTTAACGTTATGTTTTGCCTTATACTGTTCCTGAATGACAGCTCCCACACCATTTTCAAAAGAGGATATTACAAGTAATACTTCTGCATAAAGCGTATGGCGCACATTGTCCTTGGCATTTAAATTGAGTACTTCACGATATTCTTTTGCGTTCTCTTTGAACACTGCTTTGTAAATAAGGTCTGTAACTTGTGCATACTTATAGGTTTGATGCCCGTTTACGCATTGATTGATTGCAGAAGTAAGATTTTTGCGATAGTTTTCTTCAGCGATTGCAGCAGGTATGTAATGTACATCCCTACGATTGATGAATTTTGTTCCCCCACCTGTCTTTTCATTGATGGTAGCTATTACCAAATCTAAAATCATACTACGTACAGCTTTTGCTTTTTCACTTTCCGTTAACAACATGCCGATGTTTAAAAATGCCCGGAAATTGAACAAACCGAGTTGAGTGGTTTTGCTCGCCTCATTTATAAGGTGAGCAAAGTGCAATTTAAACTCTTTCAGTGACTTACCCTTACATAAAACATATCCATTATGTTTTAGCTCATCACTATTCAACGAAAGATAACGGTCTATGGTAGACGTATCTACTTCATAGAAATCGGCAACCATTTTTTTTGTAAATCGATACTCTCCATCAAATAGCATTCCCGTTATATCAAGGTGTTTTTGTATCCTATCAACTGCAAAACGATTGTTCAGCACATTCTGGCGCTCGATATCGGAGACTGTCAAATCTTTCATAATTTATCCATTAAATTGATACTCAACATGTACTAAATCAGTCTAACTTAATTTCTATACCCAAAATCTTCTGTATTTCGGACAATGTCTTGTCTATCTCATGGTCAAGAGCCGCACGCTTTTTGAAATAGTCAGCAAGCAATTCTGCTGGAGGAAGAATTTCTTCCTCTTCTTTCGGAAACTTACATTGATCGAAATTACAATCCAATGCCATTAGCTCCTCCACTGTAAAACAGCGTGATTTTTCGTTTCCGTCTTCAGTGATTATCTCTTTCCTATCGTTCCACCATTTCATGATAGGTTGACAATGCTCTAATCTCATTGGCTTAGTCTTAGAGAAGTGCTTATATCCTTCCGGCATATCCATTCGATAGAACCATGTTTCTTTAGTCTTGTAGTTGTCAGCACTGTCCTCTGCTTTTTCATTATTGAAGAACAACACATTGGTTGCGATGGAAGTATAAGGTGAAAAAATGCTTCCCGGTAAACGAATGATGGTATGCAGATTAAAATCCCGTAGCATTTTGGCCTTAATGGCAAACTTAGCACCATCTACTCCAAAAAGAAAACCATCAGGTACAATGACAGCCGCACGGCCATCCGCTTTTAGGCGATACATAATCAAAACCATAAAAAGGTCGGAGGTTTCGCTACTTCGGAACTCCATTGGAAAATTACTCTTAGCTGCAATATTTGTACTACCTCCGTAAGGAGGATTCATGGCTATGACATTTACTTTGTCACACTCTTTAAAGTCTGACATTTTTATACCCAAAGAATCACAATGCCGTATGTTAGGAGCTTCAATGTTGTGGAGTAGCAGGTTGGTAATAGAAAGCAGATAAGGTAATGGTTTCCATTCTTGTCCCAAAATGGATTGCTGAAACAAACGTCCATCATCTGTAGTCTGTATCTGCGGAGCTAAATAATTGAGCGCAGAAGTAAGGAAGCCACCTGTACCAGATGTGAAGTCTCCAACAATTTCTCCCAATTGTGGATTAAGTTGTTGAATGATGAAATCGGTCAGTGCCCGTGGAGTATAAAACTCTCCGGCATTTCCGGCAGATTGCAAATCTTTCAAAATCCCTTCATAGATATCACCAAACATGTGGCGGTCTTCAGCATCATCAAATTCTATTTCATTGATGATGTTTATAACTTGGCGAAGCAGTACGCCATTTTTCATGTATTGATTCAGGTCTTCAAAAACTTCTTTTACAATAGCTTTTGAGCGTGGCGTTTCGTGTGTAATATCCAATCCTTTTAATGTTGGGAATAACTCGTTGTTAATGAAAAACAGTAAAGATTCTCCTGTCAAGGCGTTTCCATCTTTCTCATCAACCGCCCAGTTCCTCCATCTTAATTTATCGGGTATTATGGACTCAAATGTTTGTTTCTCTTTCTTTGCCTTGTACTCCCATGTTTCTTCTTGAGTGTCATATACTTTTAAGAAAAACATCCATACCATTTGTTCTATCCGTTGAGCATCACCATTGATACCCGCATCTTGGCGCATGATATTCTGTAGACGTTTTACTATATTATTTACAGCCATATTTATTTTTATTTTATGCTACGTTATAAATTTCTGTTTCCAGTTCTTTTAGAGCCTTTTCAAAATTAGACAAGCCACCAAATAGTTTGACTATCTTTGGCGGTGTACCAATTTTGTTGAAAGGAGCATTATCCAAGATATCTTCATCTTCAATATCAAGAATACCATTGTTTGCATATTTTTCGAGCAAAGCTTCCAGTACCTTACGGGCTTTACCTTCGTATTTGGCAAAATAATTGCGCTTTTTCACGTTATTAGCACGTTCTCGCCTTGTTAATGGAGTTTGATCATAAGCTATATGACAAATTACATCGAAGATATCAGCTTCGGCTAATGCCGGATTCTTCGCACGGACGGCATCTACCAATACATGGTAATCTTGTAGTTCTTCTACTATAGCCTTTTTACGTTCCGCTTCTGTCCAATTCTTTATAAAATCATGAAGAGTTGCATATCGTTTGCGTATTTGTTTCTTCGTGAAATCAGTAATGCTTTCAGTCCGCATGGTTTTACCGTCTTCTCCTAAAAAGGAGACGATTTCTGTTGATATACAGATTTCCTCACCATTGACTAAATATTTCTCAACCTTTTTGTATTCTACAGGTGGTTCATGTACAACTTTGGGAGGAGTGCTCACTGGTGAATAAGGCTTTGGGTGAGTAACGGGCGGTTCAGGGTCACCATCAAAAGCCGGATCCTTGAATTTAGCTGTGGCATTGCGAAAATCAAGTATTTCTAAGTGCCATTTACCTTTATCTGTACGTAATCTGGTTCCACGGCCAATAATCTGTTTGAACTCTGTCATACTACCAATTTCTTTATCAAGAACTATCAGGCCACAGGTTTTACAGTCTACACCTGTTGCCAACAATTCGGAAGTGGTAACGATTGTAGGGTAAGGCTGGTCAACATCAATAAAGTTATCCAACTGTTTTTTACCCACATTATCATCCCCTGTTATACGCATCACATAACGGGAATCCTTGTGACAAAGATCGGCATTCATTGTCACTAACAAAGAACGCATGACTTCTGCTTCATCTATATCCGAACAGAAAACAATAGTTTTTGTCATGCGCCCGATTTGTTTTAACATTTTGGTAATACGATACGCTACGACTTCCCGGCGTTTTACAAATGCGATATTTCTACCAATATCTTTGCGTTGATAGAATTTTTGTTCTATTAATCGATTATGCAAGTCCATTTCGTCCTCTTCGGGCATATATCCTTGCATATCTATATTGATATAGCTGTTGGTAACTCGGTAAGGGGCAAGGAATCCATCTTGAATGCCTTGCAATAATGAGTAGATGTATATAGGTTTGCCAAAATAGTCCAGATTATTTGCTCCATCTTCTGCCTTTGGAGTTGCCGTAAGTCCAATTTGGGTTGCGGAAGAGAAGTATTCCAGTACTTTTCGCCACGCAGAATCGTCTTTTGCACTACCTCGGTGACACTCGTCCACAATGATAAGGTCGAAGAATGAAGGTTGTACCTGCTTAAATGGGTCTTCTTTATTCTCGTCATTTGATATCAATTGATGGTACAAAGCCATGTAAACTTCAAAAGCTGAATCTATTTTAGCATTTTGCATCTTAGTCATCACTTTTTTAAATGGTTTAAAGTCTTGCACCATAGTTTGGTCTATAAGAATATTTCTGTCTGCCAAATATAGTATTTTTTTCTTCAGACCAGAAGTACGTAACCGATGAATGATTTGAAAGGCAGTGATGGTTTTACCTGTACCGGTTGCCATGACAATCAGTACTCGATTTTGTCCTTTTGCTATAGCTTCAACTGTACGATTGACGGCGATACGCTGATAATATCGTGGCTCATAAGTATATGGACTTGAATAGAAAGGCTGCGAGATAGCAATTAATTCTTTGGGAGTGAAACCTTTAAATTCAACAAGACGTTTGTAAAGGCTTTCAGGTGATGGAAAATCTTCTAATGTCAGTTCTCGCTCTTTGGCAGTAAGAAAGTCATGTTCTAAGAAACCGTCGCCATTAGAACTATAGGCGAATGGAATATCAAGGATTTGTGCATATTCCATAGCCTGCTGCATACCTCCACCTAACGGCTTGGTGTTGTCTTTTGCCTCAACAATGGCTATGGGGTGATTGGGCGAACTATGTAGTAAATAATCGGCTTTCTTGCCTTTTTGGCGAGCATGAACATTCCCTTGGAATATTACTCTACCGTCGGTAAAGTAATATTCCATGCGTATCAAATTGTTTTTCCATCCGGCATTTGTAATAGACGGAGTAATAAAACGCAACTTTATATCTTCTTCAGTTAATGTTTTTTTATCCATAATCACCGTTTTTACTTCTGATAATGTAAATATTATCGGAAGTTACAAAGATAATGAAGAGAGCTGATATTCAGAAAGTTTTTGGTCTAAATATATTTTTTCCCCTTTAATTTAGATGTTTTCGTGCAGAACGATGCTTGTATATAGAGGAAAAGCATTATTTCTGTTTTTGAGCTACTTTGAAAGTAAGCCAAAGCAAAACGTAGCAAATAAGAATGATTGTCAATTCATTATCTCAAAATCGGGCACTCCTTCCAAAACTTTTATAATAAGGCGATAAGAAGTATATTCCAAGCTTATAGAAAAATAGTTGTAATAGTGACTGACTCCTCCTAAGATTTTAGTTAGCCGACATGGATTTGATTCATCACAGATGTACCAATGAATTAACGTAATATAAATGTGGTGTATGTATCAAAATGTCAGACTGTCAAAGTGATATTCCTGAGCTCCGAGCATTCGCTTGTTTGGGGAGAGAGACAGCAAAGGTGCCTGGAATTGTCTTTATTGAGGAATTGGATTTTTCGGATTGTTAGGGTTTTATTCTGCTTGGATTTATTTTGTACCCTTGTTTTGTATTTACTATGCAGTTTGCTTCCAAATATTATTTATCTTGTTCTTTATTCTATTTTTGGATAGCTCTGTTTCGGGGGGCAACCAGCGGAAAAACAGGTAGTCCGGTAGAGATTCAGAGGTTTCTCTACGACACTCTTATCGTTTCTCTACGACATTCGCATCGTTCCTCGTAGAGTCTCGGAGTGTTTGAAGTAATGAAATTGTAATTAATGTGTCGGAATAAATGCATTTATATCCGGATAAAGTGATAATATGCAGTTTCTGTTGCATGTTATTGCGGCTCTTTATGCAGTTTTTCTTCTGGTTGTAGCAGAACTCTAAAAGTTCTTGTTATTAAAACAAACGGTATTCGTGTAAAATGTTTGTTTATTCCTTGTTTTAATAACTTTTGTACAAAATCTCCGGAGGATAAATTCATGCTATAAGGGAGGAGGCTGATTGACCTTTTCTTTGGGTAAGATTCTCCATATCCATAACGTTTTTGTCTATTGATTGCTTTTCCTTTTTAA
The DNA here is from genome assembly GCA_019416685.1 of Bacteroides sp. Classification (GTDB taxonomy): domain Bacteria; phylum Bacteroidota; class Bacteroidia; order Bacteroidales; family Bacteroidaceae; genus Bacteroides. The sequence continues at coordinate 47,535 of DXWV01000038.1, read as the reverse complement.
GCTTCCTTTGCATATGATAAACATAATTCTTATGAGTGTATAATCTTGTAATGAAATTAAGTGATGATTTAAAATAATTATGTATGGAAAAACACATGTTTGAAAAGCTTTCTTTTCGGAAAGTATTTAAGTTCATCTTGGCCTTGTTGCTGTTTTCCTGTAGTGTATCGGGTTATGCAGAGATGCTCGATAACAGAGTGGTGAAGGGGGTAGTTAAAGATGAATTGGGTGAACCGCTACCTGCTGTAACCGTAGTAGTAAAAGGTACGACCAACGGGGTAACTACTGACCTGGATGGTGAATATACACTGTCTAATGTGCCTGCCGGATCTACATTGGTGTTTTCTTTCTTAGGAATGCAAACACAGGAAATTGTAGTGAGAAATCAGAAACGTATTGATGTGGAAATGAAAGAAGATGCTGTCAGTATTGATGAAGTAGTGGTGGTAGCATTTGGTACGCAGAAAAAAGAGAGTATGGTTAGTTCTATCCAGACGGTAAAGCCTGCGGCTTTAAAGGTGCCTTCCAGTAACCTGACTACTGCACTGGCGGGGCGTATGTCCGGTTTGATTGCTTATCAGCGCAGTGGTGAACCGGGGCAGGACAATGCTGACTTTTTTATTCGTGGTGTAACAACTTTCGGCTATAAGAAAGATCCGTTGATTTTGATTGATGGTATTGAAACTACTTCTACTGAACTGGCACGTTTGCAACCGGATGATATAGCTGCCTTCTCTATTCTGAAAGATGCTACGGCTACGGCTTTATATGGTGCGCGTGGTGCCAATGGCGTTATTCAGGTACAGACAAAAGAAGGTAAGGAGGGGCCGGCTAAGGTCAGTCTGCGTGTAGAGAATTCCTTCTCTTCCAATACATCGAATATAGAGCTGGCAGATCCGATCACTTATATGCAAATGGCGAATGAGGCGGTAACAACACGCAATCCGTTGGCTCCTTTGGCATATTCACGTGAGAAAATAGCCAATACAATTGCCGGTAAGAATCCGTATTTGTATCCGGCTAATGACTGGCGCAAGCTGATGACCAATCCGCTGGTAGCAAACCAGCGCGCTAACCTGAGTGTGAGTGGTGGTGGTAAAGTGGCTCGTTATTATATTGCTGCCACTTTTTCGAAAGATAATGGTAATCTGAAGAATGATAAGTATGCCGGTTATAAAAATAACATTGATCTGAGCACTTACCAGCTGAGATCGAATGTAAATATTAATCTGACGAAAACGACCGAAGCAATTGTCCGGTTGGCAGGTACATTTGATGATTATACCGGACCGCTTGATGGAGGAGATACGATGTATAAGAAGATTATGGTTTCTAATCCGGTATTGTTTCCGGCCTATTACCCTACTTCCGATCTTCCTTCTGCTAAACATGTGCTGTATGGTAACGCACTGTATAATAATAATGTGGAATATACGAATCCTTATGCGGAATTGACCAAAGGATATAAGGATTATTCTAAGTCGACAATGGATGCACAATTTGAATTGAAGCAGGATTTGTCATTCATCACCAAGGGACTGAATGTACGCGGTTTATTCAACACGTCCCGTTATGCTTATTTTGAAGTAGGTCGTGCATCGAGTCCTTACTTCTATAATGTAAGTTCTTATGACAAAGGAGGTTCATATTCTATTATGCAATTGAATGAGGATTCAAATCCGACGGAATACCTGGAGTCTACCGGTTCCTGGACGGATGTACAGTCTACTGTATATATGGAGGCTGCGATGTCTTACAACCGTTCTTTTGGGGACCATGATGTAAGCGGTTTGCTGGTATATCAGCGTCGTGAAAAAAGAGTATCGAATATTAAAGACGACTCACAAAAAGATAATCTGCAAAAGTCTTTGCCCTATCGTAATCAGGGATTGTCCGGTCGTTTTACCTATGCTTTTAATAATCGGTATATGGCTGAATTTAACTTTGGTTATAATGGTTCCGAACGTTTTTATCGTTCCGAACGCTATGGCTTTTTTCCTGCTATCGGTATAGGTTATGATATTTCCAATGAAAAATTCTGGGAACCGTTGAAGAAGGTGCTTCCTAAGTTTAAATTGAAATATACGTATGGCTTGGTAGGAAATGATGCTATTGGTGACGAAGATGACCGTTTCTTCTATCTGTCTGAGGTAGATGCAAATGATAGTGGTAAGAGTTATGGTTTTGGTACAGACTTTAATTATACAAAGAACGGAGTAACAGTAAGGCGTTATGATAACCGGGATATTACTTGGGAGAAGGCTTATAAGTCTAATTATGGTCTTGAACTGTCGTTGTTTGACGGTCTGAATGTACAGGTGGATTATTTTACGGAACATCGTACCAATATCCTGATGGACCGTGAGTCTATTCCTTCTACTATGGGACTTTCGGCAAAGGTACGTGCTAATGTGGGTGAGGCGAAAGCGAGAGGATTGGATTTATCTGTAGATTATAACAAAGTGTTCCGAAAGGGGATGTGGTTACAATTACATGGTAACTTTACGTATGCTCATAGTGAGTTCCTGAAATATGAAGAACCGGAATACAACGAAAAGTATAAACTTCATGTAGGGCAGTCTCTGAAACAGGAATATGGTTATATTGCAGAACGCCTGTTTATCGATGAGGCCGATGTGGCTAACTCTCCGAAGCAGACATTTGGCGAATATGGGGCCGGTGATATTAAATATCGTGATGTAAATGGTGATGGACAGATTACTGAACTTGACCAGGTACCTATTGGCTTTCCGACTGTTCCGGAAATTATTTATGGCTTTGGCTTCTCTTTTGGTAGTGCACGTTTTGATGTTTCGGCTTTCTTCCAGGGATCTGCCCGTTCTACTTTCTGGCTGGATGCTAAAAACACTTCTCCGTTTGTGCATGTGTATGAAGACACTAACTGGGATAATGTATCAATGTGGAAAGACATTCCTTTGCTAAAGGCTTATGCTGATAATCACTGGACAGAAACCAATCGTAATATCTACGCTTTGTGGCCACGTCTGAGCAGTACTCGTATGGAGAATAATATTCAAAAGAGTACCTGGTTTATGCGTAACGGAGCTTTTCTGCGTATGAAGACGTTGGAAGTTGGATATACCTTCCCGGAAACATTGACAAAAAAGGCTTATATAAATTCTGCCCGTATTTATTGTAGTGGTAATAACTTGTTTGTGCTCAGCGGATTCCATATGTGGGATATTGAGATGGGGGGGAACGGACTGGGTTATCCTATTCAGCGGGTTATTAACTTGGGGGTTCAATTAACTTTTTAAATAAAGGAGACGAAAAGCTATGAAATATAATTTGAAAAATAAACTAAGAAACCTGGCTTGTATCTCTTTATGTGCCGGTGGAATGTGGGTGTTGAACGCTTGTGGTGATTATCTGGATGTTGTACCCGATAATGTAGGTACTATTGAACACTCTTTCAGTAATCGTAATGAAGCCGAGAAGTATCTGTTTACTTGTTATTCTTATATTCCGGAGTATCATAGTGAACGGGCAAATGTCGGTTTGATGGGGGGGGATGAACTGGCTACTTTCTATCCTATTCAGAGTGGCGATGATTATGCTACCTGGCGTATCGGGTTGGGATATCAGAATGTGAATGAACCTTATCTGAATTATTGGGACGGAGGTAACGGTGCGGCTCATAGTTTGTATGAAGGGCTTCGTGATTGTAATACATTTCTGACTTATGTGTCTGATATGGATTATGTAGGTGATCTTGCTCCTTCGATGAGGAAGAGATGGTTGGCGGAAGTGAAGTTTCTGAAAGCCTATTACCATTATTTACTGTTACGTATGTATGGTCCGATTGTGATAGCGGATGAAAATCTGCCTATCTCTGCTACTCCGGAAGAAGTACGGTTGAAACGTGCGCCGGTTGATAAAGTAGTCTCTTATATCTCTGGCTTGCTTGATGAGGCAAAAACCGATTTACCTGTGAAGATAGATGATCAGGCAACAGAGCTGGGACGTATTACGCGTCCGGCGGCTTTGATGCTGAAAGCTAAATTGTTGGTAATGGCTGCCAGTCCGTTGTTTAATGGTAACCCGGATTACGCTGATTTTGTGGATAAAGATGGTGAGCATTTGTTTAATACCGAGTATAGTGTACAGAAATGGGTTGATGCCCAGGAAGCTTGTGAGCAGGCTATTGAAATGTGTGAGCAGGGTGAAGGTGGAATCAGCCCGGACATTGTATTGCATGAAACACATACGAATCTGGTATTCAGTGCCAAACTGAAACGCGAGTTGAGCCTGCGTGAGAGTGTAACGGAGAAGTGGAATGATGAGTTGATCTGGGGACTATCCGGTCGTCTGACCGGTGGTTTACAGCAGTCTTGTATGTCACGTGTAGGTAAGTATCCGTCAAATATGCATGGTGCTTCTGAAAAGATAAATCCAACAATGTATGCTACGGAATTATACTATACAAAAAATGGTGTACCTATTGATGAAGATAAAGAATGGGAATATGCTAATCGCCTGAAGGTAAGGAAGAATACCAATAATACAGCGAATGAGTTTTATTTGATCCCGGATTATGAAACGGTAAGTGCCAATTTTGACCGGGAACCCCGTTACTATGCAAATATAGGTTTTGACGGATGTTTATGGTATCAAAATAATTGTGTTTCCGGCAATTCATCTGATATCTGGCAACTGAAGGGACGCGCCGGGCAAGCACAAGGTATTTTAGGCGCTTACGGTTATTCTAAAACAGGTTATTGGGCCAAAAAATTGGTAAGTCTGGGATTTGTGAATACTGAAAGCGGATGGAATACAGAACAATATCCATGGCCGGAGTTTCGCTTGGCCGATCTTTATCTGCTTTATGCAGAAGCTGTTAATGAAGCTTCGGACTCCGAGGCTGCTCGTACACTGGCAATTAGCTATGTGGATAAAATAAGAGCACGTGCAGGTCTTTTAGGAGTGAAAGAGTCCTGGGAACAATATTCACGTAAGTCGAATAAGTTTAGAACTCAGTTGGGATTGCGTGAGATTATTCAGCGTGAACGTGCCATTGAGCTGATGTTTGAAGGACAGCGCTTTTGGGATGTGCGCCGCTGGAAAATAGCTGACAAGGAGTATAATAAGACACTGATGGCATGGAATCCTCGTGGTAAAACGGTGGATACTTATTATCAGCTGACTGCCATGTATACTCAGCAATTTGTGGTACCACGTGATTACTTCTGGCCAATTAAAGAAAAATCATTGGTGATCAATCCCAATCTGGTACAAAATCCGGGATGGCAATAAATTGTTTATTTGATTAAAAAAAACAGAAAGAGAAATGAAATCAATAAGAATATATATACTTACGTTGGGAATATTGATGGCCCTTGCCGGCTGTCAGACCGACTTTGTGAAGCCTTTGGAAAATGATAGCGAAGCACCTGCACCGGTGCGCGACGTAACTTATATCAAAATGCCGGGTTCTGTACTTCTTACATATACATTGCCTTCAGATCCCGATTTACTTTATGTAGCGGCCGGTTATACAAATAAAGAAGGCAAGAAGTATGAATTTAAGGCTTCTTATTTCACTAATACATTGCTGGTAGAAGGTTTTGGAGATATGGATACCTACTCGCTTGATGTATATGCCGTGGACCGTAGTGAGAATTATTCTGTACCGGTGAATATACAGGTCTCCGCAGATACCCCTCCTGTACAGGCAGCTTATGAAACGCTGGAAGTACAACCCGACTTTGGGGGTATGACTTTTTCGTTTGCGAATACATCAAGAGCAGACTTAACAGTTTATGTTTCTACACCGAATGAGGATAATGAAATGGTCAATGCAGAAACGTTCTATACAGGGCTATCCAAAGCTACATTCTCCGTGCGTGGTTATCTGGATGTATCCCGTGATTTTGAAATTTATTTCCAGGATAAATGGGGTAATAAGTCACAGGTAAAGAAAGAAACCCTCACTCCGATATATGAGACCGAACTTGATAAGAAAAAATTTAAAGAGGTGATTCTGCCCGGTGACTTCCCATGCAATTTCTACGAAAGTAAAATGGAGTACATATGGGATGGAAGGGCTGCGGCCGATGGTGACGGACAGGCGGGTGCACATACCGGTATTGAGGAACACGGTGGACCTACCTGGTTTACCTTCGACCTTGGAGTATTGGCGAAGTTGAGTCGTTTTAACTTGAAGTTTGTACAGGATGACAAGCACTTCTATAATGATGTTTCTCCCAAAGTGTATGAAGTTTGGGGATGTGCAGAACTGGATAAATCGGGTAACTGGGATAGTTGGACAAAGTTACTTCATATTGAAAATGAGAAGCCTTCAGGCTTGCCTGGAAGTGAACTGACAGAGGATGACCGCCTGGCTGCCCGGGAAGGCGATAATGCTGATTTTCCGTTGGATGCGCCACGTGTGCGTTACATCCGTATCAAATGTATTGATAACTGGACCGGTAACTCTAACATGGTATTTACTGAGGTTACTTTCTGGGGAGATGATAAATCAGAAACTAATAATTGATAAATGCTTGAATTATGAAATTGATGTTTAAATATATAGTGGCTTTGTGTTTATTTCTTGGCAGTTTTTCTTCTTGTACACAGATGGATGAGTATCTGAAGTATACGAATGGAAAGGAGATACTGTATATCGGTAAGCCGGAGGGTATGCAGATGCGTTCGGGAAAAGGACGTGTACAATTCTATGGTATTCTTATTGACCCTAAAATTACCCGGCTTCGCATTACCTATAATATGGGGAAAGAAGTAATTGACCTGCCTATTCAGCGTGGAGAAGGAGCGGAGGTATTTACTTACGATATCCCATTGAAGGAGGGTATTTATAATTTTGTTGTTCAGACTTTTGATGACAACGGACATGCCTCTGTGCCGGAATCACTCATTGGCTCCTCTTATGGCGCAATCTATGAAAGTACACTCTATAACAGGGGCATTTCATCGGTGAAGTGTGCAAACAATGCAACTAAAATAAAATGGGCTACTGCTGATACTCATTCACCTTATGTCCGTATCTGGTATATGGATGTTAATGGTCAGGAACGTATGGTAGAAGTAGAACAGGCTGAGCAGGAAACGATTCTGGAAGACTACAAGTCGATGAGTGGTTTTAAGATGAAAACTTACTATCTGCCGGATGTTACAGCCGTGGATATCTTTGAGATTGAGGCAAATGTAGAAGCGGATGAAACGTTGACGGCCAGCGTATTGAAAAATGCCACTGACCCTGTGATGCGGAGTGACAATAGTACAGAGAAAAGTGGAATTCTGAAAGACTGGAAGTATACCTCTAATCTGTTGACACAGAATAATGGTACTACCGGTACTTTCTATGAGGCTTCTGCTGGTAAGACATTTATAAATATATCTACGATGAATTATGCTGCTGCCATCGAAAATGGTAAAATATGGCAGGAAGTAACTCTGCCTGCCGGGACATACGAGTTCTCATTCAATGTGAATACTTCGAAAGGCAATAATCTGAATCCATATGGGGTAGTGGTTGCCGGCAGTGAAATACCAAACGTCGATCAGGTTGAAGCACAGTCTTTGGCTTACCTTAATTGGGGGCGTACCACGGGAGTAAAAACATTGAGTTTTACATTGGATGAAGAGACAACCGTTCAATTGGGATGGGTTGCAAGTATGGGCGAAAAGAGTGCCGATATTCGTATAAATAGTGTTGCTCTGAATAAGATACATAAAATAAATACGATAGAAAGAGGCATTGAATGATGCTATTTGCTTATCTAAATGAACATTAGTAATAATATGAAGAAAAAGAGCTTTTTGATAGTTTTAGGGGTATGTATCGGGACTACCGGTTTTGTATGGGGAACCAATGATAAGCCATTGTATAAGAATCCGGATGCCCCTATTGAAAATCGTGTGGAAGATTTACTGCGGCGTATGACTTTGCAGGAGAAGGTATTACAACTACAGAATAAACCCGTTGGCAGGATTGATGAGATAGAACGTGTTTTTGGTGGACAGAGTTATGGATGTACCCATGAAATGGGTCAGACAGCAGAAGAGTGTGCCCGAATTTATAACGAGTTGCAGAATTATATGCTGACTAAAACCCGGTTGGGTATCCCTATTTTGACAGCTGTAGAAGGTATCCAGGGTATTTTACAAAATAATTCTACCTTGTTTCCGCATGCTATTGCACAAGGAAGCACGTTTAATCCCGGATTGATAGAACGCATGACGGAGGCGGCAGGTGCTGAAGCTGTAACGATGGGTATTCATCAGGTTTTATCTCCGGTGTTTGATATTGCCCGCGAACTACGTTGGGGCAGGGTAGAAGAGACTTATGGCGAAGATCCTTATCTGATTGCTGAAATGGGGATTGGCTTTGTAAGGGGGTATCAGAAACACCGGATTACATGTACTCCGAAACATTTTGTAGCACATGGTACACCGACGGGAGGATTGAATTGTGCCTTTGTCAGTGGAGGTGAACGTGAATTCCGAAGTATGCATCTTTATCCTTTTGCACGCGTTATTAAAGAAGCTGACCCGCTTTGTATTATGAGCTGTTATAGTGCCTATGATGGTATTCCTGTTTCAGCATCTCCTTATTATATGACCGATGTATTGCGCGATGAACTCGGATTTAAAGGATATGTATATTCTGACTGGGGATCTGTTGATCGGGTGATGACTTTTCATTATGCCGCCTCTACCCGTGAAGAAGCTGCCCGTCTATCGTTGATAGCCGGTGTTGATCTGGACGTGGATTCTGATTATGAAACACTGGAACAACAGGTGAAAGAGAACATTATAGATGAAAGCTATATTGATAAGGCGGTACGGCGTGTTTTGTATGTGAAGTTTGCTTTAGGATTATTTGACCGTCCTTATTTCGGTGATCCGAAACAGGTAAAAAAGGTCGTTCGCTCTGCCGAACATATCGCTTTAGCGAAAGAGATCGCAGATGAGAGTGCTATCTTGCTTGAAAACAGGAATAACATCTTACCACTTGATTTATCGAAATATAAATCGATTGCTGTAATAGGGCCTAATAGTAATCAGACTATTTTCGGAGATTATGCATGGACTACTCCGGATACGAAAGAGGGGGTAACTTTATACCAGGGTTTAAAGGAGGTAATGAAGAATAAGGTAAAACTGCAACAGGCAGACGGTTGTGACTGGTGGAGCCAGAAGGAGGAGAATATTGCGGATGCAGTAAGAGTTGTAGAACAAAGTGATTTGGCTATTGTGGCGGTAGGTACACGTAGTACTTTCCTGGGACGCGGACCACGTTATTCTACGGCAGGTGAAGGATTCGATTTGTCTTCTTTAGAATTACCTGGTAAGCAAATGGAACTATTGAAAGCTGTAAAAGCAACAGGCAAACCGATGGTGGTTGTTTTTATATCGGGTAAGCCATTGGTGATGACCTGGGCGAAAGAAAATGCGGATGCTGTATTGACACAGTGGTATGCCGGTGAGCAGCAAGGTCGTTCTATGGCCGATATTCTGGTTGGCAATGTTAATCCTTCAGGACGTGTAAATGTGTCGTTTCCACGTAGTACGGGAAATACACCTTGTTTTTATAATTATTTTCCTACGGATCGTGTACAGCGATTTGACCGTCCGGGTACTTACGAAGAACCGGCAGGACATTATATTTTTGAGCACCCTTATGCGCTATGGGAATTTGGCTATGGTTTGAGTTATACTGAATTTAAATATACCGATTGTAATTTAAGTGATTCTATTTTCTCAGACAGAGGTAAGTTGACTGCCACTATTGAGATTGAGAATACCGGAAAACGGGATGGGAAAGAGGTTGTTCAGTTGTATGTTCGTGATAAGATTAGTTCGGTTGCTACCCCTATCAAACAACTGAAAGCTTTCAAAAAGATATTGGTGAAAGCAGGAAAAAAAGAAACGGTAACGTTGGAGCTGCCGATTTCGGAGTTAGCTCTTTATGATGCCCGTATGAAGCATATAGTAGAACCTGGTGAATTTGAGATACAGATTGGTAGCTCTTCCGATCGTATCCATTTCAATAAGACCATTGTGGTGAAATAAAAGGGATTACAAGAGTGTACATTTATGTATCATAAGAATGTACATTCTTATATAACAAAAGTGTACACTCTTGACATGCAAGAATGTACACTTTTATATTCGTTGATTATCAGCGTGTTAGCGCTTGGACTTTTATGGAAAAATTTTACTTTATTGCTTCTTTCTGCAATAGATCCACAATCCTGCTATTGCTCCGATAATTAGTAATGCCAATCCACTGTAAGCAATGCCCTCTGTAACATGCAGACTCTTCGGATCGAAACGCATTTCGATGGTGTGTTTGCCTGCAGGAACGTTTACAGCACGCAGAATATAGTTGGCTCGGGCAATATCTATCGGCTGACCGTCAATGGTAGCTTGCCATCCCGGATAGAATATCTCTGAGAATACTACAACTCCCTCTTTCGGAGAGGACGTTTCATAAATCAGGTGATTGGGCTCATAATTGGTCAACTTGACTGTGCTTAGGGAATCTACTTTGAGATCTTCAGCCTTTCCTTTCAAAGCCTCTTTGAATTTAACATCTACAACAGCTGTATTCTTCAGATCCACTTCACCAACAGCAGCAATTTCTTCGTTGGCGTTATTGACATACTTCACATTGTTTACAAACCATGCGTTGCCGTATGCATAGGGGTTGAGGATAGGAGCTGTCTGGCCTTGTTGGCTGACAGGGAATATAAAGTATTTCGTATTCAACATATTCAGAATACGGAACTTATTGGCATCTACACTGTCCATTTCTCCACCGGCTGCTGCTATCTCTTTGAATGTGGCTTGCATCTCTGGGGCAATATGGTGATCTATCATTTCCTGATAACGGCGTAACTTGGCAGCATGATAACCTCCTACGCTCTTGTGCCAGTACGAAGTATTATTTTCGTTGAATGTATTAGATGCAAAGTTCAGCACGCGATAATCCAATGATTTATCTTGCAGGATTTGTTCATCGGTAGGAGTCTTTTGGAAGGTCTCTATGCGTGCAGATTGTGGAACAAACATATCGTCATACAGGTAACGTTTGTTGATGTGCCACATTTCTCCTATACAAAGTACAGCAATGGCGCTTACTGTCCATACAACACTCAATTTACCTCGCTGATAAAGGAAAAGGAGAACGAAACCACAACAGATAAACAGGAAACTTGCCCATGCATCTGAGGTTACCATATTCATACGCATCTCTTTCAGATTATCAAGAATTGGCAAGAGCTGATCTCCGGGGATAGCTTGTTGCAGGGCTGCCAGTTCACGTGCAGGGATAAAACCGGATACAAGTATACTCGGAGCTACTGCCAGAATCAATGCCACACCTGCAGTTAATGCAAAGCTGATAATTACTCCGCGGCGGTTTTGTTTTAATACCTCGGGCTTATCAATGATTGCTTTTAAGGCGAATATGGCTAATAGTGGTATTGTAAACTCTGCTATAACCAGTATGGAAGATACCGCGCGGAATTTATTGTACATCGGTATATAATCGATGAAGAAATCAGTGAGTGGCATAAAATTCTTTCCCCATGACAGTAAGATGGAGAAAAGAGTGGCTCCAAGAAGTGCCCATTTCATAGGACCTTTTACGATAAAGCAACCCAATATAAAGAGTGCCATGACAAAAGCGCCTACATAGACCGGACCGGAGGTCATTGGCTGGTCACCAAAGTACTGGGTGATCTGTGAATACAACCCGTTGTACATCGGATTGGCTTTTTCCATAGCAACTTTGTTCTCCGATAGCGGTACAGAAGCTCCACCTCTTATATTAGGAACGAGAAGGCTGAGTGTTTCGCCAATACCATAACTCCATTGGGTAATATAATCACGGTCGAGCCCGCTACTGGTTTGTTCGGCTTTAGGGCCTTCGTGTACCAATTCGCTTTTCCCTCGCATCGTTTCTTTACTGTATTCGTAAGTGTGATAGAGGTTCGACAGGTTGGTAGATACTCCGATAAGGGCGGCTACTATCAATATTGCACTGGCTTTAAAGAAATGAGGCAGCTCTTTTTTACGCCATGCTTCTTCAAAAAAAGCACCTACCATAAATAAGATGACAAATAAGAAATAATATGACATCTGTACATGGTTGGATTGTATTTGTAAAGCCATGAACAGGGCGGTGACAATGGCTCCTAATAAATATTTTTTTCGATAAGCAAGCACGATGCCGGCTATCGTGGGTGGTATGTAAGCTAAAGTGATAAACTTCCAGATGTGTCCGGCAGCTATCAATATGAAAAAGTAGGAAGAAAAGGCCCAGATAGCACCTCCTAACCCGGCCAACCATGCCGGTAATCCGAAAGCTCGCAGCAGGATATAAAACCCTAACATCATAATGAATGTAAGCCACACATAGGGTGGAAGATAGAGGCGGTAGATGTTTTCTATCCATTTCAGTGGCTTGACAGAATCGTAACTGGGAGAAATCTGATAGGTGGGCATACCACCAAAGAGACTGTTTGTCCAACGGGTAGTTTCACCGGTACGTTCGTGAAATTCTTTAGCCTCTTGTCCTGCTCCCACTCCGGCAACACTGTCATGTTGAAAAAGTGCCCGGTCTTCAATGACTGCCGGAAAGAAATAAGCGAAGGAGAGAATAATAAATGCCAGAATGGCAATAAGGTCGGGGAGAAACTTTTTCATTTACAATTTGACGATTTATGATTTGCAATTGAGTTTTGTATCATTTCTGATTTGACGATTTACGGATTCGGATGTTGATAACCAAAGGGGGCTTCAATCGTAAATCGTAAATCGTCAAATTGAAAAATTAATAACGGTAGTGCTCTGCTTTATACGGCCCATCTACTGATACACCAATATATGCGGCTTGCTCGGGAGTTAGCTTAGTCAGTTTTACCCCGATTTTCTCAAGATGCAGACGAGCTACTTCTTCATCAAGATGTTTGGGCAGACGATATACATTGATATCATACTTCTTGTTGAATAGCTCAATTTGTGCCAGCGTCTGATTTGTGAAAGAGTTACTCATCACGAAAGATGGATGCCCTGTAGCACATCCCAGATTTACCAGGCGGCCGTCAGCCAGCAGGATGATACTGTGCCCGTCAGGGAAATAATAACGATCTACCTGTGGTTTGATATTTACGCATTTGATACCCGGATAATGTTTCAGAGCTTCTACCTGAATTTCGTTGTCAAAGTGACCGATATTGCAAACAATAGCCTGATCTTTCATCTGCTCCATATGGTCAATGCGGATAATATCGATATTACCGGTGGTAGTTACGAATATATTGCCTTCTTTGCATGCATCTTCCATGGTTACTACTTCGAAGCCTTCCATTGCAGCTTGTAATGCACAGATCGGATCTACTTCCGTTACCAGTACGCGGGCTCCGTAAGAACGCATTGAGTGAGAGCAACCTTTTCCTACATCACCATAACCGCAAACTACTACTACTTTACCGGCGATCATTACATCTGTAGCACGTTTGATACCGTCGGCCAGTGATTCGCGGCAACCATAGAGGTTGTCAAACTTTGATTTGGTTACAGAATCGTTTACGTTGAATGCCGGGAAAAGTAGTTTTCCTTCTTCCTGCATCTGATACAAACGATGTACACCGGTAGTTGTTTCTTCCGATACGCCACGCATTTCAGCCGCTACACGATGCCAGCGAGCTTTATCTTCTGCCAGTACCTTTTTCAGGAGGGCGTTCAGTTCGATCTCATCTTCTGCATGCACTTCTTTGTCCAGTACGGCTGAATTACTTTCAGCGTCATATCCAACGTGAATCATCATAGTGGCATCACCACCGTCATCTACAATAACCGTAGGTCCTTTGCCACCGGGGAAGTTCAATGCCTGAAGTGTACACCACCAGTAATCTTCCAGTGTTTCACCTTTCCACGCATATACAGCAACACCTGAAGCAGCAATGGCAGCTGCGGCATGATCTTGGGTTGAATATATGTTACAAGAACACCAGCGTACTTCGGCACCCAAAGCAACGAGTGTTTCAATAAGTACAGCGGTCTGAATAGTCATGTGTAATGAACCCATGATGCGTGCGCCTTTCAACGGTTTGGATTCTCCATACTTTTCGCGAAGAGCCATAAGGCCGGGCATTTCTTTTTCTGCCAGATCGATTTCCTTGCGACCGAAGTCTGCAAGCGTGATATCTGCCACTTTATAGGGCAGGGTAGAGAATAATTCTGTAGACATATGTTATTTGTTTAAAAATAAAAGTGATGCAAAGATAGAACTTTCTGAATAGTAGGACAAAAGCTATGACTTTTTTTATCAATAATAAATTGGGAATATGTATCTATTTTTATGCAAAAGAACATATATTTGCATGTAAATGATCAATATATACAACAATATACCTCTGGGGAAGATGCTTTTTTATGGGACTATATGAACAAAAGACAAAAGAAGAACTACTGATAATTGTAGATAATATGGAGAAAAAAGTAGAAAGGCTTTCTTCAGAACTTTCCTCACTGAAAACAGGGCGATTTCGAGAGAAGTATAGTACCCGTATTTTAGATGCATTGCCCGATATGCTTACTGTATTTGATCATGATGCAAATATTGTAGAGCTTGCATCTTCTCCGGAAACTAATCATGTAGAAGGTACTGATTCACACAGTATTGTTGGGTCGAATGTAAAAGAAATTGTTCCGGAAGAGGCGTATGATAGTGTTCGGAAAAATATGGATAAAGTGATTGCCACAGGCCAAGGGTCTATAGCGAAACATTCACTTATACTTGACGGTGTTTTGCACCATTATGAGAATCGTATTTTTCCTCTGGATGAAAAATATCTGCTTTGCATGTGTAGGGATGTTTCTGAAAAGGTTAAAGCGGAAGCGTTGAATGCTTCTCAGCGAAACGAGATAATTCGTCTGAATTCGTTGATGCATGCAATTTTAAACAATGTTCCCGTATATTTATTCGTAAAAGACACGGGAGATAATTTTCGTTATCTTTATTGGAACAGAGCTTTTGCAGAGCAAACGGGCATTGCTGTAGAAACAGCTGTTGGGAAGACTGATATTGAGATTTTCCCAAATAGTGAAGATGCCAGACGATTTCGTACAGGTGATTTTGCTGTGATGCAATCCGGAAGAATGGAGTATCTGGAAGAGTATACCACACTTTCAGGAGAGGTGCGTATGGTGACTATGATAAAAACGCTGGTGCCTTCAGGTAATGAGCATCCATATATTATTGGCGTAGGCTGGGATGTGACTGATATAAAGAAAGTAGAAAAAGAATTGACCACAGCACGTATAAAGGCAGAGGAAGCAGATAAATTAAAATCTTCTTTTCTTGCTAATATGAGTCATGAAATTCGTACACCGTTGAATGCGATTGTAGGCTTCTCTAAACTTATTATAGAATCGGCTAACAAAGAAGAACAACACCAGTATGCAGAACTTGTGGAGAAGAATTCCGGTTTACTTTTGAATTTATTTAATGATATACTCGATTTATCCGCTCTTGAGGCTGATTCATTGAGATTTTCGATGCGTTCGGTAAGGTTGAGGGATGTGTGTGTGCAATTATATTATTTGAATCATAACTCTGTTCAGCCCGGTGTGAAACTTATCCTGGACGAAGTTGATTCCGAATTGTCCATTCAAGGTGATTGGGACCGTATTTCTCAGATATGGCTGAATCTGCTTAGTAATGCTATTAAATTCACTTCAAATGGAGAAATTCATTTCGGCTTTGAGAAAAAAGGGCAGATTGTACAGGGCTATGTTTCTGATACGGGGATTGGTATACCGGCAGAGCGTGTAACTACTATTTTTAGCCGTTTTGGTAAAGTAAATGATTTTGTGCAAGGTACCGGACTTGGACTGACTATATGTAGAATGCTGACCGAAAGGATGGGTGGACGTATATGGGTACGCTCCAAAGTAGGAATCGGTACAACGTTTTATTTTACTTTGCCGGTAGAGTTTGAAGAAATGTGAGTTAGAAATGTCATACTATAGTGACGATTTGTGTTCGCTTTTATTTTAATTTTGAAGTTTTACTATTTTGATAATATTTTGTTTATTAGTGTTTTATTAGGAAAATTCTGTTTAGGATAGTCTTGGAGTGAAATAATATTTTCACATTCTTATCTATATTAATTTATACATGTGAAGAATTAGTTATATCTTTGATTCTCTATACTATTAGAGAGTTAAGGATATTTATTTGTATACCTAATGTTAGACTAACTTTATTATTATGAAAAATTTGTTACCGTTTTTGTTGTTTGTTTTCTTTTTTAATACAATTAATGCAAACTCTTACCAAAGGGATGTTTGGAAATTTTTGGATAAATCTTACAAATCACTTTTGACTAATCCAAAGCAGGCTGTTGACTACACATTACAAGCATTTGACATACTAAAACAAACTACTGATTCAAATCTGATTGTTTCTACATTAATTGTATCTGGGCATGCTTACATGCTTTATGGTAATTTCGATATGAGTGTAAATACATATTATAAGGCCTTATCCTATTGTCCGGCAAAGGATCTCAAAACTAAGGCTAAGATAAATGTTAATCTAGGAACTTTGTATGGTTCACTGAAAGACTTCTCAAAAGCAATAAGCTTGATAGATAATGCTACTTCAACCTATAAAGCACTAAAAGATTCTTCAGGAATCGCAAATGCCTATAATGCACGCGGGCTGATTCATGTCTATATGAAGGAATATGAGATTGCCGATAAATTCTTTAAAGATGCTTTACGTATAAATAAAACATTGGGTGATAAGAAGAACATGGCAGCAAATATAAACAATCTTTGCCTTTATGAAGGTGACTCAGAAGAAAAAATAAAATTAATACAAGAAGCTATTGTCATTAATAAAAATTTGAATGCTCTATGGTCATTGGCCGAAAATTATAATAATTTGGGAATGCAGTTGTTTTATGCTAAAAAGAATGATGAAGCTTTGAGTGCTCTAAAAAAAGCTGCTGTATATGCATTTGAGGTTAATGCGCATGAATTGATTTGTGATAATTATGAGTATCTTTCTAAAGTATATGCGACACAGAAATGTTATAAAGAAGCCTATAATAGTTTATTGAATTTTGAAAAAAAGCGGGAACAACTACTTCAAAAAAGAGAACTAGTAAATATTGAAAGGAATCTCATAAAACAAAAACTACAAAACCAGAAGAAAGAGTCTGAAATACAGAAGCATATGCATCAAATTGAACTATTAAAAAGAAATATAAGTCTTGCGGTTGTACTGTTTTTGTGTATTACTCTTCTTGCTTTCTTTTTAATAAAACAATATAAAAGAAAAAAAGATTTGCAGATATCGAAGGGACAGACTGAACTACTATTGAAAGATAAAATAATAACGGAACTAAAGTTGCAACAGCAAGCAGTGGAATTAAATATAAAATCAGAAAAACTGGAGAGTACGCAAAGTGAATTAACGAATTTCGTTCTTTTTTTAAATAGTCGAAATGAACTTCTGGAAAAGATTAGAGAGATGATTAAAAGTGCTTATAAAATGAATAGCAATGAAATCTTAATTCATTTAAAGAAAATAAATACCTATATTCTCCAATTTAAAAAGTTGGAAGATGATAATAACTCTTTGACCAGAGAGGTTGATGAACAAAACCATGAATTCTTGAGTCGCTTGGAACAAAAACACCCAGGATTGACTCATGGTGAAAAAAAACTGGCGACTTTTTTACGGATTAATTTGTCTACAAAAGAGATATCCTTGTTGACTGGAATATCTGTTAAAGCAATTAGTATGGCAAGGTATCGCTTAAGAAAAACACTTTGTTTGCATTCTCAGGATGATATTTCTGCTTATTTACGTGATATTTGATTTTTTTTTATTTTGTAGGCTTTGTTATAGATATAAATTGGCTATTATCAACATTTTAAAAAAAGTTTTGTAGGGCGTAAAGTCTTTTGTTTTACTATTTTGTAGGGGCTATGTAGATCAATATTTTTAGGTGGTAATTCTATTTTGAGGTTTATTTGTCGCATGTTTGAAAAGCGCATTTATTAACTTTAAAATTTAATTGCTATGAAGCAAAGTAATTACTTAGGAAGTACATTATTATATGTAATAATGTCATTGCTCTTTCTTATTCCACTCTCTGCTTATGCACAAAATTATCAATTAAAAGGGTATGTGTTGGATAGTAATGACGAACCATTGATAGGTGCAAATGTCGTTGTTACTGGAACAACTAATGGTATGATTACCGATTTAAATGGGGGCTTTGTATTAGTAGTTTCTCCAAATGATCGAATAGATGTCTCTTATATGGGATATATCAAACAGACAATTCTTTTAAATGGAAGGAAAACACTTAAGGTTGTTTTGAAAGAAGACAGTCAGATGTTAGATGAAACGATTGTCATTGGTTATGGTACAATGAAGAAGAGTGATATGACGGGAGCTATCTCTTCTGTGGATGTTGAGGCGTTGGCCAGTCGTGCAACGACAAATCCTGCCGAGGCTTTGCAAGGGAAAGTAGCTGGCGTCAATATTCTGAAGTCAGGGGGGAATGCAGGAGCTGGTATTTCTGTTAAGATCCGTGGTATTAAAACGATGGGGAGTAACGAACCACTTTATATCGTAGATGGTTTTCCGGGAGATATAACCACCGTTAACCCGCAGGATATCGAATCGATGGAGATATTAAAAGACGGTGCAGCAGCTGCTATATATGGTTCTGTCGCTGCAAATGGTGTGGTGATAGTTACTACTAAAAATGGAAAGAAAGGCGAAACTAAGATTGACTTTAATGCATTCTGCCAATTTACAAGTGCTTCCAATAAGTTTGAAATGCTGAATTCTGATGAGTATCTATATGTGCATAATATGATGTACGAAAATGCTATTGCCAAGAAACCGGGGTATTTATCATTTAAAGATTCAGATGGGAAATTGAAGAATCCAACAGGTTTTGATACGAATTGGCAAGATGAAATGCTTCGCAATGGCTTGTCTCAAAATTATAATGTTAATATCAGAGGAGGTTCTGATATTGCTAAATATTCAATTTCTTACAATCACTCAGATGAGAAGGGTATCTTTAGGGGTAACAAATATATTCAGGACAATGCTCGTGTCAAGTTGAACCTACAAAAAAGGATTTTTAATTTTGATGCTTCTTTGGCTTTTAAAGTAACACAAAGCCAGCAACCACAATATTCCTTAAAGGAGATGTATGCAATGGCTCCAATGGTACCTGTTTATGATGAAAATCAACCTTCTGGTTATGGCTTAAATGATATGACTGTTGATGGAGTCCGTTTGGAAATGCCAAATAATCGTAATGTGATGGCAGATGATCATTTTAAACATAAAAAAACGAATGGGTATGATATTATTGCAAATATAGGTTTGACCGTGGAGCTTGCTCCATGGCTAAAGTTTAAGACAGCGTATGCTTATAGGGGATATTATACGAATACTAAATACCATTCGGAGAAGTATACTGCCGACATTCAGGGGCAGAGCTTATACCCATATAATTATGATAGCAATTCTTATTGGTATGAACAGACATTCGATAATGTCCTGACTTTCGATAAAATGTTTGGTAAACACTCTCTGAATGTGATGGCTGGCAGCTCTTTATCTGCAGCTCGTAAAGATTGGAGTCAAATCAATGTTGAAGGAAAGAAAATGAATTATGATGTGGTAAATGGGAAGTTAGTAATAACAGAAGTTCCAGCAGGCTTCTTTGATCCTACATCACCTACGATAGATGCTGGTATAGGCGGAACATTTACGGGAAGCGGATCTTTCTGGAATTATAATCGTGCTTCATTTTTTGGGCGTGTTAATTATTCATATTCAGGTAAATATTTGTTTCAAGCAACGATTCGGTCCGATGGATCTTCTAAATTTGGAAAGAATAATCGGTGGGGCGTATTTCCTTCCATGGCTTTGGGATGGCGTATAAGCGAGGAAGAATTTTTCTCAGGCGATGTCGTGAGTAACTTGAAATTGAGAGCGAGTTGGGGACGGTTGGGTAATGAAAATGCATTAGGGTATTATTATGCCCCAACGATGACCAGTGACAATACCCAGTGGATGAGTTACGTACAAGGTGGTAATCCTTGGCCGGGTATGGTTAACTTGTATCTTGTAAATGATGCTTTGCGTTGGGAAACTACTGATACAAAGAATGTTGGGGTTGATTTTGGATTCTTTAATAATAAGCTCTCGGGCTCTTTGAATTATTATTATAATACAACGGAAGATCTATTGATTGAGAAGGTTATGTCTCCATCCGCTGGTATCTATAACCCGACAGTGAATGTAGGAAAAATGAGAAATAAGGGATTTGAGTTAGAATTGAATTATGCAGATAATAGTAATGGTTTTGAATATAATATCGGATTCAATCTCTTTACTACTAAAAACGAGATGCTAAAAGCCGATCCTAACCAGGTTCTGTATGGATCAGCTTTAAAGGGGGCTGGCCATTTTGTTACTCAAACTTTGGAGGGATATCCTGTGGCAAGTTTCTTTTTATACAAAATGGATGGAATTTTTCAATCTCCGGAAGATGTAGCAAATCACTATACGGAAGTTATACAACCCGACGGTTCTATAAAAAATACAATTCTTCAACCAGATGCGAAACCAGGTGATATCCGATTTAAGGATTTGAACAATGATGGTGTTATTGATGAAAACGATAAAGAGTATTGCGGTTCGGGCATACCTAAATTAGAAGCTAACTTATCGTTCGGTGGCTCTTATAAAGGTGTTGATTTTTCTTTCTTACTGGGAAGTGCCTGGGGACATAAATTGTACAATGCAAATCGTCTGTATTATGAATCAATGGATGCAGGAATCAATCTGTTTAAGTCAACATTGGGAGCATGGACTGAAGATAACAGGAGTAATGTAATGCCACGTGCGGTATTAAAAGATCCTAATATGAATTCTCGTGAATCTGATCGTTTTCTGGAAAAAGGTAACTTCATTCGTTTACGTCAGTTACAAGTGGGATATACTTTACCTAAAAATCTGACCAAGAAAGTTTATATAGACAAGTGTCGTTTTTATGTCAGTGGTGAGAATTTGCTGACCTGGACCAATTATTCGGGAGTTGATCCGGAGTTTTCTTCCAGCATTCTGGATACGGGAGTAGATGTTTTTATTTATCCGTTTACTCGTTCCTATGTTGTTGGTTTACAGGTGACATTTTAATCAATTCTAATACTATCAGCCATGAAAAAATATATTTATATAACATCTCTTTTTTGTGCGACACTTCTGGGTGGATGTGATAACTTTTTGACGGTAGAATCTCCGGATTTTTCTACGGATAAATTTTGGAGGGATTCTGTAGATGTGGAATCCGGATTATCCGCTGCGTATGCTCAGTTGGATAACAGATGTGGTACTTATAATTTCTCTGAAATTAAATTTGTGATAGAAACTTTTCGTGAAGATATCATGGAGAAGGGCTCGGATGTAAATAAATATCCGGAATGGGGACAAATTTATGATTTTACATATAATAATGAGAATTCCCGGATCAAAGAGTATTGGATGAATTGCTATAACGGTATTAATTACACAAACAATGTTTTGTTTGGTATTAATAAAGTTCAGGCAGGTGATCATCCGATGGATCAGGAGAAGTATAATAGCGTGGAAGGCGAAGCATTGTTTTTACGTGCCTACTATCACATGAAGTTATTGTTAAATTGGGAGAAGATTATCATTCGTGATGAATATCTGACAAGTGAAGAACAAACGCATAAGGCTCTTTCTACCAGGGAAGCAGGTTGGGAATTTGTTTGTTCGGAATTAGCTGCAGCAAGTAAAATATTACCCTTAACCCGTCCTTCTCTACATGCCGGTCGTGTGACAAGTGGTGCTGCTTATGCCTATCTCGGTTGGGCCTATTTGACGCGCGCCTATGAACAACCGGAGAATAAGACGGAGTATCTTGCTAAAGCAGAAGAGGCACTGGAGCAGGTGAAGGGCTATACTTTGGAGAAAGATTTTCTGAGTATGTTTAATGGAACAAATAAGAATTGCAAGGAATCTATTTTTGAAATTCAGTTTACAGGGAATACCTCTGACGGTGCTTATCATCAGCATGTGATGCATTATTGGGTAGCGGCTCCTGTTTTAAGAGGATGGGATGAAATTCGTCCGAGTGAAATGATTCTGAATGAATATAGAAAAGAAGGGCGCATTGCTACTACGGGTAATTTAGATTCCCGAGCATATGCAAGTATGTTCTTTGACGATCCTTATTTTAACGATGGCAATGAGAGAATATATGGATTTGAATATACAGATTTATTTGATGCGAATGATGAGATTAATCGTTGTTTCCGCAAATATATGCCCGATGATATGCAAAAACTAAAACAATCCAATACTTCGACGAATGTACCTATTATGCGTTATGCCAATGTTCTGCTGATGCAGGCTGAGATTTACAATGAACAAGGGTATCCTGAAAAGGCTATACCACTGATTAACGAAGTAAGAAGGGTACATGGAGATATGCCTGATATGTCAGGAGAGTCTTACGAGGTTGTAAAAGCTCAAATAGAACATGAACGTTTGATGGAATTTGCCGTAGAAAACTTCCGTTTCTATGATCTACGTCGCTGGGGTAAGTTGGATGAAGCCTTACATTTGGCTGGGCGTAAAAACTTTAGTGCAGAGAAGCATGCCTTCCTCCCGCTTCCTTTGATGGAAATTCAGAGTAATAACAAAATCGATTAGAAATAACTTTTATTAATTGTTTAACAGGGATTTGAGGGGTCTGTGAAGACCTTTCAAGCCCACTTAATATCTGAAAAATGAAAAAAAATACACTGTTTTTATTAGGTGTACTTCTTGGAATAGGAAGTATAAGTGAGACATCGGCACAGCAAAATGTCTGTGGTTTTGAGCATCAGCAAGAGATGTATAGGAAATCACATCCTACTACAGAATTTGAAAATGTAGGTACTCTGACCGAGACGAGGACCAGAGCTTTTTATCATCAGGGGCAGTATGTGATTCCGGTTGTTTTTCATGTATTTGGCGATGCAACGAATGACTCTCGTCTGAAAGTAACATATAGCTTAATAGAGAAGGCTTTGAAACAAACCAATGAGGACTTTCAGGGGTTGACGGTTGATTACAACCAGACAGGGGCAAGTAGCCGTTTTGAGGAGATAAAAAAGCCGTTGAATATTGCTTTTCGTTTGGCAAAGATAGATCCGGATGGGAATCCGACGAAAGGTGTCGTTTTTTATGACGAGGCTGAAAAAGGCTTTGGCAATGGAGGAGGATACGATGAGGCGATCCAGAAATATGCATGGGATAATAATAAATATATGAATATATATATAATGAAAGATCTTTATGCAGATGGAGATTACTACAATTCAGGTGTTTCCTGGTTACCGGACAATTCAATGACTATGGAAAATCTGGCTCGTGTAGTCTATAACGGTAGTTATATAGGTAATAATACAAGTGAGAACTTTCGTCGGGTTTTGACTCATGAATTCGGGCATTTTATGGGATTGCACCACACTTTTGAGGGTGGATGTACGTATCCGAATGATGGGATTGAAGATACTCCTCCAGTGGCTACCTCTAAATGGCCGGCCGATCAGGTAAACTGCGAAGGAAATTATACAGATTGGGAAAATTTCATGAATTACACAGATGCTTATCGGCACTTTACTGCGGGACAAGTGGCAAGAATGGAATATTATTTAAATGAATCCCTGTCTCGTAGTGATTTGTGGCAAGAAGAGAATCTGGTTGCAACCGGGGTAAATGACACCTATGTTTCTGCTCCTGTAGTCTTGATTGTAAAGGGTAAGAATTTTTCAGAGACAGTTGACAATCAGGGAGATGTGGGTGGTTCTATACAATTGGAGGCAAGTGCCGGAATGACATTTGCTAAAATAGGTATACTGGTAGAAGGTGTGGATTATACAATTTCAAATTTGCCGGCAGGTTTACAGGCAACAGTAACTCTCTCAAGTGATGTTACTGCCATGATTGAAGTGAGTGGAAAAGCTTTGAGTCATCAGGCTTCCGATAGTCGAAAAGATGTTTGTATCACTTTGAATACTTCTGTTCTGAGGGTAGAAAACGGGACACCTGTTGCACAAAAGATTAATTTTGGAGTGATGTTTAATGATCCATATACTTCCTACTGTTTATTTAATCCTCGTTTTGCTCCTTATGCTCATATTTCTAAAGTCAAATTTGCCCAGATAGAACGGAATACAGATTTTGATGGACAACAATATAAAGACTTCCGGACTGACTATGTAGCCGGGTTGGAGAAAGGCAAAACTTATAAGTTGGAGGTTACTGTACAGAATTGGAAATCCGGTGAAAATGATCCCTACACAGTTCGTGCCTGGTTTGACTGGAATGGTGATTATGTATTCCAGCAAGATGAAATGATTGCTCCCCAGAAAATAAATAAGATTGGTAAAGCAGGTACAGAGCATGTACTTACTTTTGATATTCCTGTGCCGGATGATATGGTACTGGATAAAGAATTTGGTTTCCGTGTAATGTTACACTATACATTAGGCAAAGACGGAGAAGACCCTTGTGGAGAAATCGATAGTGGAGATGTTGAAGATTATGGTATCATATATGGTGAAGAGAATGCCCATGTATTGCCGCCCGATGGTTCGGACGAGCCGGTTGATGAGGTATGTGTACCAGAATTCTCTTATCTCCCTTATGCTCATATTAAAAAAGTGGAATTTGCAAATATCTCTAATGAGACTACCGGTGAAGTGAACAACACGGAGATAATTGAGGATTTCAGAGACAATCAGGAGCTAAATGCACATATAGAAAAAGGAAAAGAATATGTGATGAAAGTTACTTATTCGAACCTTAATTCTAATTCAAAAGATGCTTATGTGATACGTACTTATATTGATTGGAATCATAATAACATTCTTGAAAAAGAAGAATCTCAGAAAATAGCAATTCCGGCTATTGGTTCGGCTGATAATCCGGGAACTGTTGAATTCAGATGGATTGCACCGGATGATGCAGTAATGAATGAAAAGCTGCATATGCGTGTTTTTATGCATTATGGTGATGCTGACAGTATGGTAGGAGAGCAACCCTGTGGAACTGTGGAAAATGGACAGTTAGAAGAGTATTATGTGATTGTTTCTTCTGATCCCAGTATGATAATTGATCATACAATTGGAGCAATGAACGTTTACCCTAATCCAACAGATGGCATTTTGCATATTGGTAGTGAAAATATGGATATGGCAAAATATAGCTTATACAGTATTGACGGTCGTTTGGTACAGCAGGATAATATTACCGCCTCTCAAATAGATATCAGTAAGCAGCCCAGGGGTGCCTATCTTCTAAAAATAGAGATGAAAGAATCTGTGTTACAACAAATTGTAATTCTAAAGTAAATAATTGGATCGGTAGGTGATCATTGATTTTCCTACCGGTCATATGTCTATTTATTAATTATCAAAACAATTTAAAATTATGAAGAAAAATTTACTTTGTTGCTTTGTACTACTTAGTATGGTAGCTGGGCAAGTGATGGCACAATCTCAATTGTGTAGGCCTGAATTAACATGGGGTGCTTATGCTTGCATCTCTAAAGTTGAAATTAACGGTCTTGTGAGTGAATCATCTACAACTCCTGAGGGATGGGATGGAAAGATCGGTTCCAATACTTATGACGAAAGTGTTCTTTTTGCTGATTTTACGATGGATAAAGAGCGTTTTGTCACGTTGGAAGCGGGTAAAGAGTACGAACTTAAAATTACTGTTTGTAACTTCTCTTCCGGAGCTGGGGACGAATATTATGTAACTGCTTTTTTTGATTGGAATGGTGACAATAAGCTGACTGCTGCCGAGACGGTTTTTCAAAAATCGATTGCTGTAGGAAAACCTGGACAGAGTTCTTTCAAAGTAGTTTCCGCAAAGATAACTGTTCCAACTGATGCTAACAAGACTTTTACAATGCGTACTTATTTGCATTATAAAACTCCGGATGTTCCTTATACAGATCCTTGTTGCACACAAGATGGTGGTGTATTACAGGATTATACAGTTCAGCTTGGTGGTGGTAGTTCTATTGAAAACACGTCACTTGATACATTTGCCGTATATCCGAATCCAACAGACGGAGAAGTATTTATAAAACTGGGGAATGCTAACGAATACATGCTTTACAGTATTGATGGCAAACTGGTACAAAAGGGAATGATTACAGGAAGCTCTATCAACATTTCTGGTAACGCTTCAGGTATGTATATTTTACAGATAAAGACAAACGATGGCTTAGTGAAACAGGCTAATATTATCATTAAATAACATTTCTCGTACTCATAGAGTATTTTAAAGCTGGTTCGACTGATCGTGATGGAATACAATAGTATATGGTCTAAAAAAACTCAATGCAGAATTTTCATAGAGAGAGTCGGACCAGCTTTTATTTTTTAATATTAACTGATAAAATCGAATACTGATATGTTTAGAGGAAAATTTAAAGTACAAATGTGGCGATTGCTGTTTGTGGTGGTATATATCATTTGCTTCTCCATGTCAGTTTTTGCAACAAAACAAACGGCTATTTTTAATGTAGATTCTTATAATGATATTTTAGATATCCGGTGTACTCCATACAGCAATGATTATTTTACAGGGGGATTTTCCGATTTAGGTTCATGGATGTGCTTTACATTACCTTCGGAGAATAACTGGATAAATGGTTTTTGCGGTCCTTTTGAACTCGATCACCGGCAATGGATATCGGATGCTATTCTTCAGGTTGGATTTACTACAGATATTACGACTGAAACCTTTATGCCTGATAGCGTGACATACGTCCCGGGAGAACTATACATGAAGTCTTCTTCCAAACAGGGGAGTATACAACAACGTTTGTTTTTTGTAGATAAGTATACGGCTTTATGGAGTTGTGAAACCAGTGAGAAGCGGGAACTCTACATTACAAATGGTTCGTTACAAGGAATACAATCATCCGGATTGGAGAATAATATTCTATCTTTGAAACTATCAACCGGTGAGATGTGTGTAGTTACATTTTCATCGGATATTCAGCTTTCCTATGAAAATTCCAAACTCTTGGCCAAACTTCCTGAAGGACATAAAGGATATGCCACTATATCTTATTTCTACGAATCAAAGCAAACGGATAACTATGCTCAGTTAGTACAAACTGTATTATTGAACCCCGACCATTCTGCTATAGAACATAGTAATCGTTGGAAAAGATATTTGAAATCTGTTTTGCGTCCGGAGATGCCCGTAGAATATCATCGTATAGCAGTAAAAGCTATGGTGACATTGGTGACAAATTGGCGTGCATCCAGAGGTGATTTGCTTCATGATGGGGTTATTCCTTCTCATGCGATGTCTTACTTCATTGGTTTTTGGGGGTGGGATTCATGGAAGCATGCGGTAGCATTGAGTTTGTTTGAGCCTAATCTTGCTAAAGATCAGGTTCGCGCAATGTTCGATTATCAGACTCCGGAAGGAATGATCATCGATTGTATCTATACCGATAAAAAAGAAAATAATGAGCGAAACAGTAAACCGCCATTGGCTGCGTGGGCAGTGAGCGAAATCTATAAAGCGACCTTAGATACTGATTTTGTGAAAGAGATATATCCTAAATTACTGAAATATCATCGTTGGTGGTACGAATATAGAGATCATGATAAAAATGGTTTTTGCGAATTTGGTTCAGTAGATGGTACACTTGAAGCTTCCGCCTGGGAAAGTGGCATGGATAATGCAATTCGTTTTGACCATTCTTCCATGCTGAAGAATGATAACGGAGCCTGGAGTTTAAATCAGGAATCTGTCGATTTGAATGCTTATTTGACTCATGAATATCTATTATTGAAAGAATTAAGTATAATAGCTGACTGTGAGTTTAACGAACCAAACCGAACGGCAACTACAGCTGACTATTTCTTTGATAGAGAAAAAGGATTTTTTTATGATAAAAAGCTGAGTAATCACAGTTTTGTGCAAGTGGAAGGTTGTGAAGCTTATATTCCACTTTGGGCAAGGATCGCTACCTCTGATCAGGTAGGACATGTCATGAAGTATTTGACAGATCCTTTGAAATTTGCGACCTATATTCCTTTTCCTACAGTAACTGCTGATCATCCGAATTTTTCTCCGAATGGTTATTGGAGGGGGCCGATATGGTTGGATCAGGTATATTTTGCAATTCATGGATTAAGAAATTATGGCTATACAGAATTGGCCGATAGTTATACTAAACAAGTGTTCGATCGTCTTAATGGTTTACGTGCAGGTGCTCCAATTCATGAGAATTATGAAACAAGCACCGGAAAAAGATTGAAATCTCCACATTTCAGTTGGTCTGCTGCCCATTTATTGCTTCTCTATCGTGAGGCGGGGATATTGGATAGTAAACAGGTTGATTTATGTCTGTTTCAATCAGACTATCGTAATTATGCTTACATTAAGGAGGTTGATTTTGCCGGAATAAATAATTCTGTTTCTTATTCGGAGGCTGCGTGGATTGACTATTCCAAAGAAAATGTAGCAGAGTTGGAATGCGGTAGGACATATGTGATGAATGTGAAAATAGAAAACTGGGATTCGGGTGCTTCAGATATCTATAAATTAAGACTCTGGATGGATTGGAATGGTAATTATGAATTAGAAGAAAATGAATTGGTCGATACAAAACTCATCAACCCGATTGGACAACAGCATAAAGAGCATTATTGCCAATTTCAGATTACTATTCCGGAGAATGTAGTAATGAATGAAAAACTCAAATTTAGGTTGTTTTTACACTTCGTTACTGACGAATCGGATGGGGTAACTCCTTGTGGTTGGGTGGATAGTGGCATTGCACACGACTATGGCTTCATTGTAAAGTCGGGCGCATCTTCGGTTCTGCGGAATATTCTGAAAGCAAAAGTTTTTCCAAATCCGGTGACAGATTATCTATATATACAGATAGATTCCCCAATCAAACAATATTCAATTTTAGGTTTAGAGGGTAGCGAATTATTCAAACACTCCGGCGACGTGGATAAAATAGATATGAAATCTTTTGCTTCAGGCAATTATATTCTTCAGGTTAAATATGAAGAGAACGGAAGAGAACGGATAGAGTCTTTTAAAATAGTTGTTCAATAGGAATTTTATATAATTTGTATGTTTATATTTACTATTATTGGGCTGATGGGCAGTGGATTATTACTTGGTTACCTCTCAAGAAAACGAAACTTGAATGTTGTACATCGGATTATTACGTGGTTAATATGGATTCTTCTGTTTCTTCTTGGAACGGAAGTCGGTGGTAATAAAATGATTATGGAAGGGCTGCATACGATCGGGTTCGAAGCACTGATAATTACATTAGCAGCTGTTGGAGGTAGTATTTTAGGAGCCTGGGGGTTATGGCTTTTTATATCATACCGGTATACGAAAGGAGGAAGGGAATGAAAGGTAGTATTATTATTGTCTTATTTTTTGCACTGGGAACCTTACTTCATTTGTATGGTCTGTATCCTTCGTACTTAGAGCAGTTGGATTTGAGTTTTTATGCATTATGTGCTTTGATGTTTTGTGTTGGCATCAGTGTGGGCAATAATCCTCAAGTACTATTGAATTTTAAGACGATAAACCCAAGATTCTTTTTGCTTCCTGTGTTAACAGTTTTAGGCACTCTTGTTGGTTGCTGTGTGAGTAGTGTCTTTTTCAGCAGGCATTCTCCTGTCGATTGTATGGCTGTGGGGGCGGGTTTTGGATATTATTCGTTGTCGAGTATTATTATTACTGAATATAAAGGAGCCGAACTGGGCACTATAGCTCTGTTATCCAATATAATGAGAGAGATTATAGCATTATTGGCAGCGCCTTTTTTAGTCCGTTTCTTTGGAAAATTGGCACCGATCTCGGTAGGAGGAGCTACGACGATGGATACTACCCTCCCTATTATAACTCGCTGTTCGGGAGAAAAGTATATAGTTGTGTCCATCGTTCATGGATGTTTATTAGACTTTTCCGTACCATTTATTGTAACATTATTGTGTACCATTTAAATTATAATATATTGAGAATATGAAAAAGCATATTTTGTACTTGATCATTACTGGTCTGTTTTGTTCTACTTCTCTGCTGGCAGGGCAGCAAGTCCCTTGGCAGGATCCACAAATCAACGGTATTAACAGAGAACCGGCATGTGCCTATTTTGTCTCTTTTCCTTCCGAAGCAAAAGCACTGTCCAATGATGTACAGTCTAATGACCGGAGATTGTCCTTAGACGGGATTTGGAAATTTCATTATTCCCGGAATATAGATGTATGCCCGAAGAATTTCTTTAAGCCGGATTTTAGCGTTAAGAAATGGAGTGATATTGAGGTACCTGGAAGTTGGGAATTACAAGGCTTTGATTGTCCTATTTATACAGATGTCAAATATCCTTTTCCTGCCAATCCTCCTTTTGTGCCTTCCGATTATAATCCGGTAGGTATTTATGCCAGAGATTTTGACATACCGAAATCCTTCAGTGGAATGGATGTGTTTTTGGATTTTGAAGGAGTTGAATCTGCTTACTATTGCTGGGTAAACGGGCAGCTTGTTGGTTATGCCGAAGATAGCCGTCTTCCTTCACACTTTAATGTGACTTCTTTGTTGAAAGCCGGTAAGAACAAAATAGTGGTTCAGGTATTCAGATATAGTGACGGCTCTTATTTGGAAGGACAAGATTATTGGAAATACAGTGGTATTGAACGAAGTGTTTACTTGATAGCCAGGCCAAAGTGCCGGGTAAGGGACTTTAAAGCGTCAGCTCAGCTGGTGAATAACTATAAAGATGGAGATTTCCAATTAAATTTAATGATGGCTTTACCTGATAATTCGGTGGGAAGTAGGGTACAACTGAAGTTAATGGATGGTGAGAACACCTTATTCTCTGATGAGAAGATTATTACTTCTTTGTCTGATACGATTCTGTGTTTCAATCATCTTGTCAAAAATGTGAAGTCGTGGAATGCAGAAACTCCCAATCTTTATAATATGGTAGTGAGTGTGAATGATGAAAGAGGGAATACTTTAGAGGCATTTCGGCATCGTGTTGGCTTCCGCACCATTGAGATGCGTAACGGACAGCTTCTGATAAATAATGTTCCTATTTTAATTAGAGGAGTAAACAGGCAGGAACATGATCCGCATCGGGGACGCACACTAACGTTGGAGACAATGCTCACTGATATTAAGATGATGAAGCAGTTTAATATCAATGCTGTCCGCTGTAGTCACTATCCCAACAGGCCGGAGTGGTATGAGTTGTGTGACGAATACGGACTTTATATGATTGATGAGGCCAATATTGAGTCGCATGGAATGGAGTATCATGAAGATGGAACTTTAGCTGATTATCCCGACTGGGAACGTCCTTTTATGGAACGTATGAAGCGTATGGTGATGCGTGACCGCAATTTTACGGCTATTATTACATGGTCATTAGGCAATGAATCAGGTTATGGAAAGAATTTTGAAACGCTGTATAATTGGACAAAAAGCTTTGATACGACTCGTCCGGTTCAATATGAAGCAGCTCGCCGTGAAGGTTTGTCGGATATCTACTGTCCTATGTATGCCCGGATTTGGTGGTTGCGTGAATTTGTTAATGAGCGGAAGTCTCGTCCCATGATTATGTGTGAATATGCACACTCTATGGGAAACAGTACAGGTAACCTGCAAGACTATTGGGACTTGATTTATAAGTATGATAATTTGCAGGGTGGATTTATTTGGGATTGGGTTGATCAGACATTTGCTAAAAAGGATGAGAAGGGTCACGATATCTGGGCATATGGCGGTGATATGGGATATGTTGGTGTACCTAATGATTCTAACTTTTGTGCAAATGGTCTGGTAGCAGCAGACCGTTCACTTCATCCACACATCTGGGAGGTAAAGAAGGTTTATCAATATGTACATTGTGAACCGGTTGCTTTCACAAAAAACAAGATACTTGTTACCAATCGTCACGATTTTATAGATCTGGCAGGTTATTATCAGAGATGGGTTATTGAAGCAGACGGCGAAGAAATTCAATCGGGTGTTTTAGATTTTCCTGCTATTCCGGCAAATTCCTCCCAGGAAATAACAATTCCTTATCGCGAACTTCTTCCTACCTCAAAAGAATATTTTCTGAAAGTTGAAACGTTGACCAGACAGGAAGGGCCATATGCTCCGAAGGACTTTATTGTAGCGATGGACCAATGGCAACTTCCGGTAGAAAAGGGGGAGCAACCGGAAAATAAAACCAGTGAACCTATTAAGGTATTGCGTACAGAAGAGAGATTGATACTCGAAAGCAAACTGTTCCGGACAGAATTTTCAGTTATTTCAGGAGAAATGACTTCTCTGAAATATGGCAACAAAGAAATGCTTGTGGCGGGTTTAAAGCCGAATTTCTGGAGACCCTCTACAGATAATGATGTACCCAGTGGGTTGCTTTCGCGTAGTGTGGAATGGAAGAAAACAATGGAAGTAGCCCGGCTTCTCAGTTTGGACATGGAAGCTGAATCAGATAGTACATGTGTTAAGGTACTTACCACATATCGTTTGGACGAACAAGACTCTTTTGTACAAATAGTCTATCGGATTCTTGGAAACGGAATAATTAAAGTAGAAATGTCGTTTACACCAGGGCAAAAAACATTACCGGAAATGCCTCGTTTTGGGATGCGTATGATTATTCCAAAGGAGTATGACCAGATGATCTGGTTGGGGAGAGGCCCTCATGAAAATTATGCAGATCGTAAGACTTCTGCTGCTATAGGACTTTATCATGCAAGCGTATGGGAACAATTTCATCCTTATGTGCGTGCACAGGAAACTGGCAATAAGTGTGATACCCGCTGGTTTGCCCTTTGTGATAAAGAACAAAAGGGATTATTGATTGCAGGCACAGAACCTTTGTCTGTAAGTGCCTGGAACTTTATGCAGGATGATATTGATTATGTCCCTTTCAATGTGCAGCGCAGGCATGGTGGAAGTGTAGAGAAGAAAGATATGGTTTGGGTTAATATAGATCAGATGCAAATGGGAGTAGGTGGAGATAATAGTTGGGGAGCTCAGGTACATCCGGAATACACTATTACTCCGTCAATGAGGAAATATAGTTTTGTTATACAGCCCATCCATACTTTGAAGGAAATAGGTGAGCAGGCTCGTCAGATATGGTTTTAATTAAACTCGTAAAGAATATGAGAAAATATATAATAAGATTTTGTGTGCTGGTTGGCATGATTATGCTTTTTAGCAATTGTTCGGAGCAGAAGAGGGAACTTCATTCTTTATTGGTGCATGAGTATGGCAATATTTTGGATATATCTTATACTCCCAATGATTCTTTCTATTGTAGCGGATGGTTTTCTGATCAAGGATCATGGATGGGATTCACTGCACCACAAAAGGAGCAGTGGGTTAATGGCTTCTGTGGTCCCTTCGACCTGGAAACACGCCGGTGGATTTCTCAATCATTAGTAACAGTGGGATTTGCTGAAGCTTCTGATGAGATTTTCTCTCCGGATTCTGTCGGTTATTTCCCGGGAGAATTGTATATGCGCTCTTCCTCCGAACATGGAACTATAAGTCAACGCCTTTTCTTTATTGATAAATCCAATGTATTACTGGAATGTGTCTCGAATAATAATAAACCGTTATGTTTTTATGGACAGACATTGGATAATCACTCTTCTTACAGTGTCGTGAATAATTCATGTATGCTTTCTTCGCCTTCCGGAGATCAATATCTGATTACCTTTCCGGAAAATGTAAAGATTCACTTCTCTGGTAATAGATATGAGGCAAATGTTTCGTCTATATCTCCGGTATATGTGGTAATCTCTTCTTTGGAGAACATCAAAGGACAGATGTTTGATTTTGGTGCTATTGCCAATATGCAATCGAATCCTGCCGGCTTTATCAATAAGCATTATCAGTGCTGGAATGGTTATTTAGAGAAAGTGCTGCGATCTGATATGCCGAGGGAGTACAATCGGATTGCAGTCAAAGCAGTGGTTACCCTTATTGCCAATTGGCGTAGTGGTCGTGCCGGATTATTGCATGATGGGGTTGTTCCGTCTCATGCGGTAGGTTATTTTATGGGATTCTGGGCTTGGGATTCATGGAAGAATGCTGCGGCATTGGCCGATTTTGCTCCGGAACTGGCTAAGAATCAAGTACGTGCTATGTTCGATTATCAATTGGATAATGGAATGATAATAGATTGTATTTATACGGATATCCGTGAAAATAATGCACGGGATAGTAAACCACCCTTGGCTGCATGGGCTGTGAATAAGATATTTAAAGCAACGGCTGATACTGCTTTTGTAGAAGAGATGTATCCTCAGTTGCTTAACTATTATCATTGGTGGTATCTGGACCGTGACCATGATTCAAACGGTATCTGTGAGTTCGGTTCGGTAGATGGGACGCTTGAGGCTGCAGCCTGGGAAAGTGGTATGGATAATGCTATTAGGTTCGATGATGCAAAAATGGTAAAGAATAGCGATACAGCCTGGAGTTTTGATCAGGAATCGGTTGATCTGAATGCTTTTTTGGCTTATGAATATTCTCTACTGAAAGAATTGGCAATAATAGCGAAACAGACATTCAATGAAAAGGAATACGCAGATATTATAAGTTCTTACTTTTATGATAAAGAGTCCGGATTCTTTTTTGATAAAAGACTGGATGGAACATTTGTGAAAGAACCAGGCAGCGAAGCTTATATACCTTTCTGGGCAGGCATTGCAACTAAGGAGCAAATGAAGGAGGCAATGAAGCTATTTGCAGATACTATAAAGTTCTCTACTTATATCCCTTTTCCTACAATTGCGGCTGATAATCCGAAGTTTATGCCTCGAGGATACTGGAGAGGACCTATATGGTTGGATCAAACTTATTTCGCTATTTCCGGATTACGAAGGTATGGCTATGTGAAAGAGGCTGATGAATATACACGTCAAGTGTTTGACAGACTTCATGGGCTGAAGGAAGATGGCGCAATACATGAAAACTATGAAACATATACGGGAAAACAGTTGAAAGCTCCCCATTTTAGTTGGTCGGCTGCACATCTTCTGATGTTGTATGAAGAGTACAATAAGCAAACTTCTGTTGCCGGATTATAAGTTACTACAATTTATTATTGTACATAAATCATTTAAAATTTCTTGCAATGAAAAACAGAAAAAATTATTGGGCTACGTTACTGTGCCTGTTAGTAGCTTTCGGAGGTACTGCACAAAATGTGCCGGGTTATGTACCGGGAGCACCTTTGCCATGTCGGGCCCATGAGCAGATTCAAAACTATTTTGAGGAGAACCCCGCTGCTTTAAAGAGGCACAAACAGTTTCCGCAAACAAGAGTATCAACAGAACGTCCCGACTCTTATGTGATTCCGGTGGTATTTCACGTCTTTGGGGTAACTTTTAATGGGGCAAAGCTCAATGATGAAATAATAAAGGATGCTTTGAGAAAGACGAATGAAGATTTTCAAGGTATAACTGCAAATTCCGGTGATGATGATCCTGACTTTAATAAGCTTCAGGCTAATATGAATATTACTTTCAAATTGGCAGAAAAAGGACCCGACGGAGAAGCGACTACCGGTATTCTATATCATCGTCTTGAAAGTGGGTTTGGAAACTATTACGCACCCCGGATGGCATTGTATGCCTGGGACAATCACAAATATATGAATGTGTATGTGATGAATGATCTTTATGGTGATGGAGTGACTAATAACTCGGGTGTGTCTTGGTATCCGGATGTAGAAATGATGGAAGAAAATCTGGCTCGTGTAGTATATAACGGTGCTTATATCGGGACGAATACAGATGAGAATTTCCGTCGGGTATTAACCCATGAATTTGGACATTTCCTGAATTTAGCCCATACTTTTGATGACAATGGCGGACTTTGGCCCGACGGTTGTAAGGCAAATAAGGCAGGGCAGCCCAATCCGGGTGATTGGGTAGATGACACACCTAAGGCAGACGTGATGCTAATGGGCGCAACGGACCGGAATTGTGAGCATGAGTTGACAAACTGGACTAACTATATGAATTATTCTTATGTACGTACGTCCATGTTCACAAAGGGACAGGTAGACAGGATGCTTGACGCTCTGGATCATCCGGCTCGTGTAGAGTTGTGGCAAAAAGAGACTGCCGATCAGGTCTTTTTTGTAGATGAAACGACCAAACGTATCGCTTTGACCAGTCGTGGAGATATCCTGGAGGCACCTGCCAATGATGGAACTTTTGATGGTACATTTGAGTTTACATTAATCAATGGGGCACTGGCCGATAAAGACTTTGTGTATGGTACTGATTTTGTTATTGACGGGTTGCCGGAAGGACTGGTTCCTAAGTTACAGAAGAAAAATAATACGACACTTATTCTGTCTTTCCAGGGTCAGGCAGCAATAAATGATCAGAACATGGAACTGGCTGTGACTTTCAGGAATGGAATGTTAGAGAGTGGTGAGTTATATGATTGTAAATTGTCGTTAACGTTAGAATGTCGTCCCGATTATGGTATAAACTATGTAGATTGTGAGGATATCAATATTTCATCAGCTCATGGTTGGGAGATTATTAAGTTAGATACAAAATACGAGAATTCTGTGTTTGGGCTGATGTGGAACTCCAACCAGGGCAGTTATTACGGTAACTTGTATATCGAATCGTATGAGAAGAGGATGATGGGAGCCAGAACCAATCTGACTGTGGTTAACTATGGAGAAAAGATTGGTGATTCTTCTGACTGGACAACAGGTATTGGGACTTATCCGAATCTGGGAACTTTAGTCTCTAAAGGTTATGCAGACTGGAAAGGAAAAATTGCGTTTGTGGGTATTCAGTTTGAAGGAACTCTGGCTGGTGAAATGCTATATGGCTGGCTCAGGATATCTGTAGCCGATGATGGTAATTCGTTTACCTTATTGGATTATGCCTTTAATGAAGCTCCGGGAAGTGCTATAATAGCCGGACAAAAGAGTGGAGATATGGGTAAATCGGAATTGGTATTTGGTACTACTTCTGTGATGGAAAATGCTGAGTTGAATGACGGAACAATTACGCAAACTATAAATCTGGCTGTTATGGGAGATAATGCGTTCAACCGCACAGGTATCCTGACAGAGGGAACAGATTATATATTGGCTGTGCCTCAGGGCCTGGTTACTCAATTGGAAGTTGTATCAGAGAAGCAAGCTGTTTTATCTTTCAAAGGAAAGGCCGAAAGCCATGAAGCAAAAGATATGGATGTAACCGAATTGACATTGAAGCCAACCGTATTCATCCATTCGGATATTGAAAATTTATCAGCGCAATTGAGTTTTGATTTCCTGAATCCATATCAGGTTATAACTGGAGATCTCGGAATAGGTGCCGGAGGAGAATATGGAAACTGGACTTATTTTTATGCTCCCGAAGATTTGGATAACGGTTATGGTGCTTGGGAATTTGGTGTGAAACATTTGAAGCTGGAAACTTATCTCAAACCAATGGTTTGCGTGGAAGGTACAAGGAATATTGCACCCTTGGCTGAAGGAACAGAGATTGGGGTTAAATCCAACTGGGTTACTCCCGGAGACTACCCTAATCAGCTGGATATTGCTACCAGTCAGTTTACCAACTGGTATGGGCAGACTGCATATGCTGGTTTCGCTTTTGAGTATCTGGGTAATACGTTGTATGGCTGGTTTGAAATAACAGTAAGTACTGATGGAGATTATTATGTAGTCAATCGTTTTGCTTACAATGAAAAGCCGGGCGAATCTATTTTTGCCGGCAAAATTGATGCAGATGGAGGAAGCGCCATCCGTAATACAGATTTTCAGGCTGTCTCTTTGTCTCCCAATCCCGTAAGTGATTTGTTAC
Organism: Bacteroides sp.; assembly: GCA_019416685.1. Taxonomy (GTDB): domain Bacteria; phylum Bacteroidota; class Bacteroidia; order Bacteroidales; family Bacteroidaceae; genus Bacteroides. The sequence goes on along the minus strand of DXWV01000038.1, from coordinate 9,528 downwards.
ATATAACTGCTCCGGAGCATACTCATATATCTGTTTATGGCATCAACGGAACAAAAGTATGGAGTGGTGTAATGGCTACCGGACAAACAGATATCTCAGTATCGTATTGGGAAAAAGGTTTCTACTTTGTTCATTTGTCTAAAGATGGAATGAATGTGGTACAAAAGATTATGGTAAAATAGGAAAGAAAAATAAAGAAAAGGCCAATTGACTATTAATCAGCTGGCTTTTTCTTTATTGTATTTTGAAATATATTGTTATAAGGGTTATATTATCTCGATTCCCTGTTCCTTACAGAGTTGCAGCCCCAAATCTTTTAATTTGAATTTCTGTATCTTTCCGCTACCTGTCATTGGAAATTCGTCAATAAAGAAGATATATTTGGGTATCTTATAACGGGATATTTTGTTTTTGCAGAAGTCTCTTACATCCGATTCGTGCATCTTTACTCCTTCGCGGAGAATGATGAAGGCTCCTACGGCTTCTCCGTATTTCTTAGAAGGTACTCCTGCCACTTGCACATCTTTTATGCCATCCAGTTTATAGAGAAATTCTTCTATTTCGCGTGGATAGATGTTTTCTCCTCCACGAATAATCATGTCTTTGATACGTCCGGTGATACGGTAATTACCATCTTCGTCTTTGATACCGAGGTCGCCGGAATGCAGGAAATTATTCTTGTCAATTACTTCGGCTGTCGCTTGAGGGTTCTTATAGTATCCTTTCATTGTGTTGTAACCCCGGTTACACATTTCACCTTGTACTCCTACCGGGCATTCTTCTCCCGTTTCCGGATCAATTACTTTCACTTCGGTGAATTCAAAGTCATGTCCCACTGTATTACAACGAACGTCAAACGAGTCGTCAATTCGTGTAGCCGTCATGCCGGGCGCCGCTTCTGTAAGCCCGTATACACTGGTTACCTTCATATACATTTTCTCTTCCACTTGCTTCATTAGTTCTACCGGACAAAGAGAACCTGCCATAATTCCGGTACGGAGGCTGGACATATCGAACATGTCGAACATCGGGTGATTCAGTTCGGCAATGAACATAGTGGGAACTCCATAAAGTGCCGTACAACGTTCTTTATGAATAGATGCCAGTACTACCAACGGGTCGAAACGTTCTACCATTACTTGTGTACAGCCATGAGTGAGGCAGTTCATTGTAGCCAACACCACGCCGAAACAGTGGAATAACGGCACGCAGCAGCATAGTTTGTCGTCTGCTGTGAATTTCATATGCTCACCGGTGAGGTAACCATTATTGGCGATATTGTAATGGGTAAGCATAACCCCTTTAGGAAATCCGGTGGTTCCCGATGTGTATTGCATGTTTACTACATCATGGCAGTCTACCTGGCTTTTCAACTGATTCAGCTTTTCGTCCTCCACATTATTCCCCAACAACAGAATTTCGGCAGTGTTATACATACCCCGGTGTTTTTCCTGGCCTACATATATCACATTTTTCATATAGGGGAAGCGTTCGCTTTTCAGATGTCCCCGTTCGCAGGTTTTTAACTCAGGGAGCATGGTATAAGTCATCTGTACGAAATCGCTGTCTTTCTCTCCGTTGACAATACACAGTGTGTGCATATCGGAGTTCTGGCAGAGATATTCCAATTCAGCCTGCTTATAATTGGTATTTACAGTTACGTAGACAGCACCTATCTTGGCGCAAGCGTATAGTAGCGTAAGCCAGTCGGGTACATTGGCTGCCCAGATTCCTACATGTGTACCTCTTTCTACTCCGATGGCGATAAGACCTTTAGCCATATCGTCTACACGACGGTCGAGTTGTTTCCATGTGAAACGCAAATTACGGTCGGAGTATACAATGTATTCTTTGTCGGGAGTTTCCTCAGCCCAATGCTCAAGCCATTGGCCGAGTGTTCGGTTGTATAATTGCATGATAAATGGTGATTAGTGAGTAGTGATAAGCGAATTAGTGATAAGTGAGTAGTGATAAGTGATAATTGCCATGCGGTATAATAGCGCAGCCTACTAATCACTAATCACTAATCACTAATTCGCTAATCACTAAATAGGTGTATAGATTACGGCCAGAATTTTTGCTGCCTTTCCTTCATAAGCATGTACATGGTGTGGGACAATGGAATCATAGTAGATGCTGTCACCTTCTTCCAGCAGATAACTGGTTTTGCCATAACTGATTTCCATGATACCTTCCATAACCATGATAAATTCTTCGCCTTCGTGAGAAGAGAGTACAAAGTCATTATCAGCAGTAGGAGCTACGTCAATAATGAACGGCTCCATGTGGCGGTCGGCTTTTGACTTGGATAAAGAGTGATACTCCATATGCTTGCGCGAATGAATGGCGTTGTTGGAGAAGCTGATGGAATCTTTGGCTTCTTCCTTACGGCATACCACAGGGCCTGTTTCGTCTTGGTCGTCAAGGAATGTTCCTAAGCGTACACCCAATACACGTGCTATCTTGATCAGTGGTGCAAGTGACGGAAGATCGATATTCCCCTCGATGCGTTCTATTTGTTCTACTGCCAGGCCGGAACGCTGTGCTAATTCTTCTATCGTAATTGATTTATTTTCGCGGAGGGCTTTTATTTTTTCTCCGACAATCTTACTTGTATCCATATTGATAGTATTTATTGTCTATAAGGTTATAATTTAGAGCTATTAAATTGCAAAAATAGCAAATTCTTTATAGCATCGCAATTATAAGTGTAGAAAATGTCAATTTACTACCTTCTCTTGCGGAGATAAACTTCAATCGATCGTTCTGTTACTGGTATATGCTTTCTGCCTCAGTGAAGAGCATTGCACGACATGCACATCTCGTACAGTTCCAGATGTGCATGTCGTACAGTCCCACATGCACATGTCGTGCTGTACGAGATGTACATGTCGTACAATGTTTTGCAACGACTTCTTTAAAGGACGTCTACGGTATAGCGTACGAAGGGTTTAATGAAAGTTCGGGTAGGACAATAACTGAGGAAGGGCTAAAAAAAAGAAGTCGCTTCTTCTTCTCAGAGAAACGACTTCTTTTAATCTTGTCTGTAACAAGCGGATTACTTACGCAATCCAAGAGTTTTGATGATAGCACGATATCTTTCAATATCTTTTGCTTTCAAATAGTCAAGTAAACGACGACGCTTACCTACCAACATTGTCAAAGCTCTTTCAGTACTATAATCTTTTCTGTTGAGCTTCATATGCTCAGTCAGGTGGGAGATACGGTAGGAAAACAAAGCTATCTGGGCCTCAGCTGAGCCAGTATCAGAGTTAGACTTCCCGTATTTTCCGAAGATCTCTTGCTTTTTAGCAACATCTAAATACATAATTCTTAGTTTTTTTGTAATATATAAAACTTCTTTTCGAGCGTGCAAAGATAGCCATTATCTTTATATCCCACAACGTTTTGCAGGAAATATTTTCTCTATAGGGCTTTTTTCTAATCCAATTTTCGTACCTTTGCCGGCAAATATTAGGTATTATATGCAAAACATTAGGAACATTGCAATTATTGCCCATGTTGACCATGGGAAAACGACGTTAGTCGATAAGATGCTTTTGGCCGGAAATTTGTTCCGCGACAATCAGACAAACGGTGAACTAATTCTGGATAACAATGACCTGGAACGTGAACGAGGTATAACGATTCTCTCTAAAAACGTTTCTATCACTTATAACGGAACTAAGATTAACATTATTGATACTCCGGGGCACAGTGACTTCGGTGGCGAAGTAGAACGTGTGCTCAATATGGCCGACGGATGTATTCTGTTGGTTGATGCTTTTGAAGGCCCGATGCCTCAAACTCGATTTGTATTGCAAAAGGCGCTGGAAATCGGTTTGAAACCTATTGTGGTTATTAATAAGGTAGACAAACCTAACTGTCGCCCGGACGAGGTGCACGAAATGGTATTTGACCTGATGTTCAGTCTTGACGCTACGGAAGAACAGCTTGATTTCCCGACGATTTATGGTTCGGCAAAGAACGGATGGATGAGTACAGATTGGCAGAAGCCTACAGACACTATCACTCCATTGTTGGATTGTATTATAGAAAATATCCCGGCTCCTACGCAATTGGATGGTACGCCTCAGATGTTGATTACTTCATTGGACTATTCTTCTTATACAGGCCGTATCGCCGTAGGACGTGTACATCGTGGCGTATTGAAGGAAGGTATGAATGTGTCGTTGGCAAAAAGAGATGGCAGCTTTGTGAAATCGAAGATTAAAGAGGTACACGTATTTGAAGGGCTGGGTCGTGTGAAAACGACGGAAGTAGAGTCCGGAGATATTTGTGCTTTGGTAGGTATTGATGGTTTTGAGATCGGTGATACGATCTGTGATTATGAAAATCCGGAAGCATTGCCGCCAATCGCTATTGACGAACCTACTATGAGTATGTTGTTTACGATCAACGATTCTCCTTTTTATGGTAAAGACGGTAAGTTCGTAACTTCACGCCATATACATGATCGGTTGACGAAGGAGCTCGATAAAAATCTTGCCCTTCGCATTCGTAAGAGTGAAGAGGATGGTAAGTGGGTTGTTTCCGGTCGTGGTGTTCTTCACTTGTCTGTACTAATCGAAACGATGCGCCGTGAGGGGTACGAGTTACAGGTAGGTCAGCCGCAGGTTATTTATAAAGAGATAGATGGCGTAAAGTGCGAGCCGATAGAGGAGTTGACCGTAAATGTCCCCGAAGAATATTCAAGTAAGATTATCGACATGGTAACTCGCCGTAAGGGTGAGATGACGATGATGGAAAGTAACGGTGAACGTGTGAATCTTGAATTTGATATGCCGTCACGCGGTATCATTGGTCTTCGTACCAATGTGTTGACTGCTTCTGCCGGTGAAGCTATTATGGCTCACCGCTTCAAAGAATATCAACCGTTCAAGGGGGAGATTGAGCGTCGTACCAATGGTTCTATTATAGCTATGGAAGCCGGAACGGCATTTGCTTATGCAATTGACAAATTACAGGATCGCGGAAAGTTTTTTATTTTCCCGCAGGAGGAGGTGTATGCCGGACAGGTGGTAGGTGAACATTCTCACGAAAAGGATTTGGTGGTAAATGTAACTAAATCGAAAAAGCTAACCAATACTCGTGCTTCCGGTACGGATGATAAAGCGAAGCTGATTCCTCCTGTACAATTCTCACTGGAAGAGGCTTTGGAGTATATCAAGGAAGATGAATATGTTGAAGTTACTCCGAAAGCAATGCGTATGCGTAAAGTCATTTTAGATGAAAACGAACGTAAGCGTGCGAATAAAAATTAACTATTTTATAATATAGTAAGGAAAAGCCCGGCTGGAGTCATCTTGCCGGGCTTTATTTTGTGTATAACTGTCATTTGTATTACAATACGGTAACATTGTGAAATTTTAAATATTGAGTACTTGCGTGGGTTGAAATATTGTATAACTTTGTGGAATAATAACTTAAAAACATTATGATATGAAAAAACTATTACTTTCGTTATTTATGGTGGTTGCAGCAATTGGTGTTGTGAAAGCGGAAACTGTTACATTTGATTTATCAACTGGTTATGAGAATGCCGAAACAGTTAGTGATGTAAAGTTGGGAAGTGTTACGCTTGCTTTTGCTAAAGGAGCAAACACTAACAATGCTCCTGCATGGTATACTACGGGTGCTGCAGTGCGTATGTATGCCAAGAATGTTGTTGAAATTTCAACAACATCAACAACAGAAGTTATACAGTCTGTAATATTTACGTTTTCCAGTAAGAGTAATACTTTCTTGACAGGAAATAAAACAGAGCCTACTGTTAGTGTTGGTACTTATTCAGAAGATGGTGCTACTACAGGAACTTGGGTAGGAGCAACGCAGGCTTTTACATTAACGGCTGGTGGAACAAGTGGCCATGCTCGTATTTCTAAAATAGAGGTTGTATTGGCTCCTGCAGATGGGGTTTTAGCTCCTGCTTTTTCACTTGTAGAAGGAACTTATTATGAAGCTCAGGAGGTTGCTCTTTCTTGTGCAACAGATGGCGCTACCATTTATTACACTATTAATGGTGATGAGCCTACGACGGCTTCTGCTGTTTATGAAAATCCTATTAAAGTAGAAACTACTACCACAATGAAAGCAATGGCTTCTAAAGATGGAAAAAACAGCGATGTCGTTTCCGCTACTTATACTATTACCGAGCCTATCGTGGTTACTAATATTGCTGCTTTCAATGAATTAGCAAAGGATGCTGTTGTTAAGTTTACGAATCCGGTGAATGTCATCTATCAGAATGAAATATATTTGTTTGTTCAGGATGCGACAGGAGCAATGCAGATTTATGGTACTCTTGAACAGACATATAAAAATGGTGATGTGATTCCTGCTGGATTTATGGGTACAGTTGGTGAATATGGTGGTCTTAAGCAATTAGTTCCTATGGCAGATACTTTTGTAGCAGGTATTTCCGGTACAGCTATAACCCCGGATGTTATTGCAACTGATGGAGTTGTTGAAGCTTTGGTTAACAAGTTGGTAAAAGTAGGAGGTGTGACCATTACTCTTGATGAAGGTAAGACAAAGAACTATACTATTACTGATGCTAAAGGTACTGCAGCGGTATATGATCGTTTTAAAGGTGTTGTGATACCAAAAGATGAAAAGAAATATGATGTTACTGCTATTGTAAATATCTTTAATGGAACTGTTCAGCTTTTCCCAACCAACTTTACTGAATCCCAAAACGTAGGTATTACTGGTACTGAAAGTGATAACGCTATTGCAACCGTCTTTGCTGGTGATAAAGCTATCAAGATTGATGCAGCCGAAAGTGCTCAGGTTCTTGTTGTTAATACTGTTGGTCAGGTGGTAGCAAGCAAAACAATTGCTGCCGGTGCTAACACTGTTGAAGTGCCTGCCGGACTTTATCTTGTTAAAGTAAATAATGCTGTAACTAAGGTGATCATTAAGTAACTTTGATTAATAAGATATGAAAAAAGGAAAGCGTATATGCGACAATGGGTCGGTATACGCTTTCCTCTTATTTTTATCAGTAAATACTTTGTGTTATTAATTTCCTCCTTGCCAGGGAAGGTCAGTTGTCGGATCATTTTCCAGTTCACCTTCATCGGCTATTTTTATACTTAGATCGGCGTCTGTGCCAAAGTTATCAATGTCGCTAATAGCGATAACCGATTTATAATTACGTTTAAAAGAACGGTTATATTCCATTATTTTTCCCTGACTAACTCCATCCTTAAAAAGTTCCACTCTGAACATTGCATTTTCTGAGATAATATTACCACTTGTGATTTTTCCGGTTAAAGTTTTGAAGGATATGTAGGTATAATCAGTTTCATTCTTTTCCGGTGTCAGGACCCATTTAGGAGAATCATCCAGTTGAACTTCCAGCTTGCAGTTCTTACGCAAACCGTTTGCTACGAATTTTACGGCGAAATAACGTCGGTATAGTTCTAATTCATTATTTGTAGTATGCGTCTCCAGAGAGTCAATAAGTCCATGGTATCGTAAAATAGATGGGCGAGAGATATCTTCTTGTGCTTTAGTTCCTATTTTACTGTTATCTGCATCAAAGAGGAATAGCTGTGTGCCGTCAGGCTGATCTGCGATAAGAAACTTGTTTTCTGCTGTACCATATATTTTCCCGTTACGGTCAAGAGTGAAAGGGCGGGCTAATTTTCCATCTACTTCAAGGGAGTCTGTTGCATTTCTTACCATTGTGCAGGCTACACGATATTTGTAACCGTCCAGCAGATTTAATTTCAGGTTGCTAATGTTATCAAATATCCCATATGCATAAGGTTTGCTTTGGAGACGTCCGTTTGTGTCTCTCATCCATTGAGAAACAGTAATACCATAAATGTCTTTTTTTTCATTTGCAGCACGTGATAGTGGAGTTTCTGTAGTACTACACTCCCCTCCGATACTAAAAGTTACCTCTGAATAGGTTTCCGGTTCAGGAACTTTACTAATTTGTGACAGATCTTTTTCTTCGATGCAAGAACTTAATATTGCCACTACTAAAGCGCTGATGGTAGCAAGTTTTTTAGAATAATTCATGATGATATATGTTTATTTTATTGTTTTAGATAATTTCCTGGTGTTCAGAGTCGGTAGGCTTACCAGCTATTTCTCCTTCGCCCATAGTAATATGGCCTTCTCCTGTGGCCTGATCTATATTGATGAATTTGATAATATTTCGTTTGTTTCGTTTTAGCGTGATGAGAGGAGCATCTTGGTAAATGAAGTGCCATTCTTTATCTTTGGTCGAGTAATATCTCACTAAAATAGAACTTTGTTCACTTGCATTGATTCCTCCGTTCCATCTGTCGGCTGTTTTGCTGAGTGCCAATAATCGTTCTTCTGTTTTTATCATTCCATCTCCACCGGTTCCGAGGATCGTAAAGGGAGGTGTTTCTGCAAGGGTTATTTCAATAATATCTCCTTGCGGAATATCTTTCGATTCGAATGTCAGCGTACAGTATGCCCGTAGCAATTCGATGTTCACATTGACATGTGAAGTTGTTGATTGGCTCAGATCGACAACTTCACTTCCGTAATAACGATGGTTAGAAGGGTAAGAGCATATTTCGCCTTCTGTAACTTCTGTGTTGCCTGAATAAGTCCCCTGATAAAACTGATTATTTTTATCGAATGGAGCCAGAGAGACAATTAATCTATTGGTGACCGGAGCATAGACATTGCCATCTTGCGTCAGAGCAAAAGGACGGCCATATTTTTTAATCCCATTGTCGATAATGTGATATGGAAGTTCATTTTCTCCTAAGTAAGTACAGTCAAAACGATATTTATACCCATCGATGAGGCTGATGCTCACTTGGCTTACATCATCGAACAGACCGGAAACGTATGGTTCGTAATTCTTTAATCCCTTACCTTGCCAAAATACATTAATAGTATACAATCCTTTCGGTTGTTCACTGCTACGACTCATAGGTAATTCGCTTTGTTCAATAGAAGGAGCAATACAGAGAGATACTTGGGTGGTGCTCACCGGATCTGTAGGGTAGCCAGAAGCTTCATCACTGTTGCATGCTACAACGAAGAATGAAATTAGAAAAAAGGCAAAGGCAATGAATGGTGATTTCATTTTACTTTGGAATTTAATATTGCAAAAGTGAGAGCCAAATTCTTGCTAAAAAAGCATGAATAAGAGTCTGATTATTTGTTGTTAAGTTTGTCTTGCGCAAAAGTAAGTGTTTTAACTGTAAGAAACAAAAAAAGCGATCCTTTTTGGGAATCGCTTTTATTATTATAATCAGTTCTTGAACTTTCGTTCGAAACGATTTGCTTTATCTTACAATTTCGGACCAGCAGCAACCAATGCTTTACCAGCTTCGTTACCTTCAAACTTAGCGAAGTTCTTGATGAAACGAGCAGACAGGTCTTTTGCTTTTTCTTCCCATTTGCAAGCACATTCGTAAGTATCGCGTGGGTCAAGAATTTTAGGATCAACTCCCGGAAGTTCTGTAGGAACAACAAAGTCGAAGAAAGGAATAACCTTAGTAGGAG
>DXWV01000037.1 GCA_019416685.1 Bacteroides sp. | reverse complement strand
AAACGGAAAGCCTGCTGATACAAGGACCGAAGCACAAAAGAACGCCCTTCGTGATCTGGTAGCGAAACTATGCAAGGAGTATGATATTGTAGAGTTATTGGGCCACCGGGATACATCTCCCGATCTTAATGGAAATGGTGAGGTAGAACCGGCAGAGTATATCAAAGCTTGCCCGTGTTTCGATGTACGTAGTGAGTTTAGTAATTTTCTGCGTAATACAATAGTGAAGCCATGAAAGTACTTCCGTGGATATTTGTAATTCTATTATTAATTGTTTGTGTGACAGCTTGGTTCCGTCCACTCAAGTCTTTGCCTGCAGAAATCAAGACCGAGACAAAGATAAAGACGATTGTCAAGGTTGATACATTATTGATTCCTTCCCCTATGGTGCCTCTATTAATCATTAGGTTGACAGATACGATGCATGTAGGTGATACTGTGATTCATCGTGAACAAGCATATTATGAGGATAGTCTTTATCGGGTATGGGTGTCCGGTTATCGTCCGAGACTGGATAGTATGCAGGTATTTCCGAGAACTGTGTATCAGACGGTAACAAATGATATTTATCATTCTATTATACCGAAGAAAAAACGCTGGGGGATTGGATTACAGGCTGGATACGGTTATCCGTATGGCTGGTATATCGGTGCAGGTATTAGTTATAACTTATTTATGTGGTAATTGTTATATATGTGTAGAAGCTTACTTGTAGCGACAAGTGGCACTCCCCGGTTCTTAATGGATCGGGGATTTTTATTATATTTGTGGTAGTCTGAAGATATTAAATTGACTATCAGTAGTTTTTGAAGACTCTCGCATGAAACGGGCAGTAGATAAGTAAGTATAAAGTGCTTAGATACACTTAGTTTTTCATGCTTTCAAATAACTCTGTTATCTATTTGCAAATATAAGTTTTATATTTTAATTTGCAAAGGATTGAAATAGTTCTTCCAGCTATAAATAAACACAAAAGGCTTTCCCATTGAAAGCCTTTTGTGTTTATAGGCATCGTGAAAAATTACTCCTTTACCCTTTTCTTGGAATAACATTTTGTTCCGTCCGGAGAAAGGAAGAAGTCGAATGTCTCTGTTACCCTCTTATTCGTTATCGGCTCATCGACGGAATAAGTACAACGAACAACAATTGTCAAAATATCGCTTGCATCTCTGTTTTTGTACTTTGTGAGTTCTTTCGGGGCACTTCCTCTAAGTACATCAATCCGCTCATTTGTTTTGTCGATGCTGGACTGATAAGAGTCTATCATCGTTTGAGACGGTCTGCTGGCGGATTTCGCTTTTTCAATGTTTTCAGTAAATATGCTGAGTGTTTTTTTTAACGAAGTTATCTGCTTGTTCCTTTCGGTATCAAAATTGTCCGTGATTATTTTAATGCTGTCAGCAATGGTTACACGGCGTACTTCTTCCAGTTTTTCCGCTTTGAAATTTGCATCCAATTTCGTACCTCTGCTATCGGTTTGAACGAAATCGGCAATTACTTTTTCATATTTTCCTGTTGTCCCTCCACAGGAGAACAAAAGGGAAGCTAATGATAATAAAATAATTCTTTTCATATCCTTACGTTTTTTAGCTTGTTGTTATTCTTTCTTGTCCTTGCCTTTATTCTTATCTTTTCCGCTCGGCTTGATGTTATCCATCCGTTTGCGTATTTCTTCCCGCAGACGGTCAAGGAATGGCGTGGGTTGGTTGCGGATACGCATATCATAGAAATTCCGGGCGATATTGTTGCCGAGGTCTATATTGAATATACTCTCGAAATAGGCTGCAATCTGTATCAAGGGTACTTTTCCATTGTTGAAGCAACCTTCGGTATCTAATGCGTAGATTAGTTCAATGAGGTCGGTTTTACTTCCTGTCCAGGTTAGCTTTACTTTCGGGAAAGATGTATTGCTGGACTTCTGCGTATAGATATCCAGTGCTTCCAACTCCGAAAGAAGATATGCCTGCAACATATCATTTGCTATAATCTTGGCAACTTTGAAATCCGCATTAGTTGAAAACTGCGGATCACGTTCGTAATAGAAAGTTTCGAGGTATTGTTCCGTGTCGGGCTGCCCGCGAACGAAATAAGCTGCATCGAGATAGGTCGCCCCGGAACGGTAATACCTGTAAAAGTCCAGTATTTTGTCATTGAAATCCTGAATGACATCCAATTTCTTTTTTAGATATTCTTTTTGCGCTTCTACACTAGCGACCGGACGGTGCATTTCGGTATTATATACTTTCCGGTAATAGATCAAGTGGCAGAATATTTTCGGCTTTACCTCTTTGAAAAATAGTATTTCTTCATCATCGTCCTGAAACTGGTATGTTATGATAAATTCCTTCAACCTATCAAAAGCATTTCCCAAGACGTGGGAAGCATCGAGAGATTTTTTCAGAATATTTTTATCTTCGGCCTCGATTTGTTGTATCTTCTGCCGGATTTCTTTCTGTAATTTTTCGACAAAATTTATCATGATTGTAAATTTAAGTTCTTAATATTTTATGGGTTCATACAGTCTCCATAATGCGATAAATAACACAATACTGACTTTCATTATTATTGATTTTAATGTGTTGCGGTTTTAGAAAGGAAATTTATTACGAGTACTCCGGCTACAATCAATACAATTCCGGAAATGGCAGGAATATCAATAGATTGTTTGAATATAAAAACAGAGACTAAAGTGGTTAGAACAATACCTGCTCCTGCCCAAATGGCATAAGCAGTACCAAGCGAAAATCCTCTCAAAGAAAGCGACAGGAAAAAGAAGCATATAAGGTATGCGACAGCTATAATTACGGTCGGCAATATTTTCGTAAAACCATCGGATACTTTTATAAAACTTGAGCCTACTACCTCAAATATAATAGCTAACGCTAAATATATATAATGCATTTCTTGGATTTTTAGAATTAATAATCTTAAAACTACGATATGATTTTTTATTTCAAATTTCCCCAATTGCTTTCAAATATTCCGACTTACATACTTCAAGTTTTGTCTTTGCGACAATATATTCTGTTTGAGCGTTCTGCCGGATGGTTTGCGACTCCAAATAATCCGATATAGCTTCCATACCTACATCATAGTGATCCCTGCTCATTTTCAGATTTTCTTCACTCTGTTCAAGTGCTTGCCACGTCAATTTGACTTCCAGAATAGCCTCGTTGTAGGAATTAATTGTCTGTTGAAGTTCTAAATCCATTTTCCGGCTTAAATCATCCCTCTGTAATTGCGCTATTGTCATTTCCCGTTCCGCTGCTCTTACCTTTTTTGTGCCTTCTCCCCAGTTAAACAAAGGAACTTTGACAGAAAAAACGGCAGAAAAACTCCCCTTATTAAATAATGGATCATTACCCAGTTTTGGCCCGTGAATATATCCATAAGAGCCTGTAAAGCCTATCTGTGGCAGAAAATCGCTTTTTACAAATTGTTTTTCGTGCTTCTTTAATTCGATCTGCTTTGTAAGTATGGCATATTCGGGTCGGGCGGAAACTGTTGCATTGGGGTTAAGGACAAAATGATTATCTCTGAATGTTTCAGAAAAACTAACATTGGAATCAAGAGGTAAACCGATTATATCGCATAAATTCATCTGTGATATCCGAATACCATTTTCTGCCCGGTTAAGCTGTAATTCTGCCTGATTCTTCTGTACCTGTACTTTCATTGCATCATTTTTAGACTTCATGCCGGCATCGACAGCATTTTGAACTACCCGATAAAATTCATCAATCGTTTCTTTATAACTTAATGCCGCTTTACGCATTTCGAGGGCTTGGATACACAACCAGTATGCCTTATCTGTTTCTAAAATAACCTCATCCTCTGTCAGTTGTTTACTTAATTCGGCAATTTCACTTCCAACTTTTGACATTTTACTGGCAGATGTGATTTTCCCACCCATATATATAGGTTGTTCTACCGTAATTTGACCAACATAAGAATTGCTTGTTCGCAACTTCATATCCAAATCGCCAAGTTCCCCCAGCCCCAGTTTTATATCGCTTTTAGCATTGTCATAATAAGCAAGTCCTTCGGCTGAAACCTTTGGTAAAAAGTTAGTTTTGGTAACATCAGCTATCAGATCGGCTCTTTCTTTATCTTGTTGTGCAATAGCTATCCGTTTGTTATTTTCCAATGCCATTGCACGGCATTGTTCGATTGTAAGTTCCTGCCCAAATACAGCTATGGAAAACAATAGACAGAACAGTATCAATGATGTTTTAATTATTTTATTCATGGTTATTTTATTTTTATTTTGAAGAATAACGCAAATAGTGCAGGTAAAAAGAGGAGAATTACAAGTGTTCCGATTAGTAAACCACCCATAATAACGACCGCTGCGGAACCGAAGAGTGCATCTCCTAACAAAGGAATCATGCCTAAAACGGTAGCAAACGTGGTTAGCATTATTGGACGTAAACGGCTTGCTGAACTATCCAACATAGCCTTAACTGGTTCAACACCCTCTGATATTTGCAATACAATTTCATCCATTAGAATAATCCCGTTCCTAATTATCAGTCCCATCAATCCCAAAGTGGCTACAATGGCAACAAATCCGAAGGTTTTCCCTGTCATTATTATACTTGGTACAATTCCAATAAACATCAAGGGAAGACATAGTATGATAATAAGCGGTTTCTTATAATCCTTGAAAAGCATTATCAATATAATAATCATCAATGCTATTGCCAAAGGGTAATATCTTAGCAGGTAGTCCATCGATTCCCCACTTGCGCTTAATTCCCCTTCCCATTTCATTGTATAGCCCTCCGGTAGATTGATATTCTCTATTTGAGCAGCAAGAACTTCACGTACATTCTCCACCCCTTTTCCCGGCATTACATTGCACTGGGCACGCATAGCACGTTCTCCATCCCGCCTTATTACTAAAGGTTCTTCCCAAAGCAGATTTATTCCGTTAGAAGCTTGGCTTAGCGGTACAGTTTGTAGCGTAGAGCCTATTACATCTTCTTCAGAAACACTTCCAGTCATTAATCCTTCAAGAGTTTTTTGATCAATTCCACTCAATGAAGGCATCATGCTAAAAACGGGTGTATGTTCAAGAGATTCAATTGGATTACCGTTCTTATCCACACATTTTATAAGAATTGATTTACTTTTAGTCCCTTCATAAAATATACCTGTCGGGATTCCATCTGTCGCACTCATAATTGATAGACCTACATCCTGACGACTTAATCCTATATTTCGGGCTATGGGTTGATTATAATCTACCATTAATACCGGAGTCTTTGCTTCCCAATCGGATGTTATCAACCCTACATCAGAATTCGCTTTCATAATATCCTGAGCTTGTTTTGTCAAATTCCGAAGAACGGCAGGATCAGAACCCCTAAACTCTACCTCAATGGGATAGGCTTGTCCCATTAGGTTATATCGTTTCATTTGAACTTTAGCCTGTGGATAATTTTCTTTCAGGTAATCATCAATCTCATTCATAGAAGTAATCAGAGCATCGGGTGTTGTATAATCCACAATCAGTTCTCCATAGGACAAGGACGGATCGGCAACGCCCCTGACCAGATTATAGCGACTTGGTGTCCCTCCAATAGAAGTGGTTACATGGGTTATTTCATCTCTTTGGAGAAGATAGTGTTCTATACTCTCCATATCTTTTCTTACTCGTGTACTATTCAACCCTTCGGGCAGTTTATATTCAATGTATAACTGGTTATATTCCATATCGGGAAAGAAACCTTGCGGCATAAACCGGAAACAGAATAAACTTATAACCACAAGCACACTTGCAACGCTTACTGTGATAATACGATGAGACAAAACCCAACTCAATATTTCACGTAATTTTCTGTAAAATATATTATTATAAGATTCTTTTGGGGACGTATTTTCTTTAAGCTTCAACAAACTATCAGCTTGTACAGGTATTAAAGCGACAGCCAGTACCCAACTCAATAAAAGAGAAACAGCCAATACCACAAATAAGTCACGGACATAAATTCCGGTATCGTCAGGCGACAGGAATATCGGAAAAAATGCAAGAATACCAATTACTGTAGCCCCCAGTAATGGCATAGCGGTCTTACGTCCCATTGCTGTGAGTGCTTCCCTTCGTGAGATACCCCGTTGTAAATCAACCTGAATACCATCAAGCACCACAATTGCATTATCGACCAACATCCCCAAAGCTAATACAAATGCAGCCAAAGAAACACGCTGCAAAGCGCCATCCAAAAAATTTAATATCAACAACGAACCGAGAACTACGATTATCAGGTTTACTCCCAGAATAAAAGCACTGCGGAAACCCATCGTGAATATCAGTAATACAATGACAATGATGATTGCCTCAACCAAGCTTTTTAGAAAAGTATACAACGCAGAATTAACCCTGTCCGGTTGAAAAAAGACTTTATTGGTTTCCATTCCGGCGGGTAAACGTTCCTGCTCTAAATTATCTATCAGGGTTTCGACCTCTTTACCAACTTTTGTAATATCTGTTCCGGCTTTTGCTGATATGGAAATACCCAAAGCCTGTTTCTGGTCATACCGGAGTTCGTTGCGTACAGGTACTTCATAATCTTCGGTTATGCGTGCGATATCCCGTAATCGTAATTGATCATTCTCATGTCCCTGTAATATAAGAGAGCCTATATCTTCAACTGTTCTATATTTATCATTTACCGAAACACGCATACGTACATCTCCGGTTTCATAATAGCCTGAATATATCGTTGCGTTTTGCCCGTTAAGAGTAGAAATTACTTCGGCAGGGTGTATCCCCATATTTGCCATCCTGTCCTCATAGAGTTCAATGTTTATACATTCATTTTGTTTTCCGTAAATTTCGATTTTTGATATGCCCTTTATCTTTAACGCCTCTTTTTTTATTAGGTCAGCATATTTTTCAGCTTCTTTATAGGTATATCCGTCAAAGGTCAATGCATATACAATCCCGTAAACATCTCCAAAATCATCCATTACGATTGAAGTAGAGACACCTTCGGGCAAACTTTCCTGTACATCGGTCACTTTTCGCCGTAACAGGTTCCAACATTCTTCTACTTTTTCGTCAGGTACAGTTGTCGCCAGTTCAACATTGATTGCCGATACATCATTCTGCGAACGACTGGTAATATCGCCCACATTGTTCATGGAACGGATACTTTTTTCCAGAATATCGGAAACTTCAAGTTCAACCTGATGTGCAGAAGCGCCCGGATAGAGCGTAACAACAGTTGCTTGTTTTACTTTAATTTCGGGGTCTTCAAGTTTACTCATACCATCATAAGCGAATACCCCGCCTATGATAAAAAAGACAATAAGAATATTAACCAGCTTCTTATTATTCAATGCCCAGTTCCCTAAATCCTTCATAATATACCTCCTATATTTGAAGAGGAAACCTCCGGTAATAATTTGACCTTACATCCGTCAGTAAGAGAATAAACACCTGCGGATACAACCTGCTCTCCCGATGCTATCCCTTCTGAAACAATGGCAGTCCCATTGTTTGGAATTTCAGATATACGAATGGTTCTTGCTTGTACCGTTTTCTGCTTATCATTATATATCCAGACTGTCTGTTTCTCATTTTGCTCAAACACAGCCGTAAGAGGAATGGAAACCAAAGTTGAATTTTCAGGCTTGAATTTGATTGTAACCATTGTAGACATACCCGGAGAAGGCATTTGCTGGTTACTCATAGTTTTTAGTCTTAGGCATACTGCATAGAGTTGGTTTAGATTAGCTTTCTGGCTGATAGATATAAGTTCCAAAGGGAAAGTTTTACCGGAGTATATATCAAAATGGGAATAAAAGGAATCAAATTTATCCCTGCGGATATATTCACTTGCAGGAATATTTATTTCAACTTCCGGTATTTCCGTACTGATCATTGAGAATACAGGCATTCCGGCACTGATAACTTCCGCTTTATTAAAATACCGTTTTTGAATATAGCCATCAAAGGGTGCTGTAAGTTTTGTGTCTGATAAAGCGTTTTTATGCGCTTCATATTTCGCTGTGATTTGTTTTAAGCCTGAAACCGCCTTGTCATAATCATTGTCGGACACGCTTTGTTTTTCATGCAGTTGAATGATGCGTTCTGCTTCTGTCTTAATCTGCTTATATTCTGCTTCTGTCGCAGAAAACTGAATATTATAGTCACGGGAATCCATTTCGGCTATTACTTCTCCTTTGCAGACAAATTGCCCTTCCGTTACATTTATTTTTGCAATAGGCCCGCTTATACGGAATGCAAGGTCTATTTCCGAAGCTGCTTTTACTTTTCCAGGAAATGAGAGCGTCCTTTCTTCTCCATACACTACCGCAGTTGTTACTTTAACGGTTTTTACCGTTTCTCTTTTTACTTCTTCATTTTTACATCCGTAAAACAGAAGAAAAACACTCAAACAAACGAGTGAAATCATTTTCATTTTCAGCATTTCTATATTGGTTTATATTTTAATATTTTCCTGCTGCAAAGATATGGGTACAGGTATATAGAAACACGCTCTGTTTTTAGCAGATAATGCTCTAAATCGGAAATATTCAATAAAACACTTGGATTTTAATGGAAAATATGGTTATTTTTGAAGAAAATTAAAGTCGTGATAAATAAGTCATCAAGACGTACATCGTTAGAACGTCTTACATTTAAGAAAGACAATGTATTCTTTGATAATTTTATATTGGAGAGTAATGACATGCTCGGTTTGGAGCAGTTTCCCCGTATTATTGATGCCGCAGGATTATGTATCTGTATGGAAGGGGAAGTCGAAATTATTATCGACTCACAAAACTATCACATGAAAAAAGGAGATATGTGTATAGTTTTCCCTAATGACATACTCCATGTAGGGAAAAAAAGTGCCGATTTTAAAGGATATACAGTTATATATACGACTGATTTTTTTACAAGTATCAATGTATCTTCGGCAACACCCATTTTTTTGTATATAAAAGATAATCCTTGTATTTCCCTAAAAAATACAGAACAGGCAGCACTTATTAAGATGTGCGAGTATTTGAAAGAATACGATTCTAAAGAGGAACATCCATGTAAGGATGAAATCTCAAAACATTTAGCATCCGCAGTAATTTATGAAATAATCGGAATTTATAAAAAAGGAGAACCTTTAAGCCAGCAACCTTATTCAAGGAAAAACAAATTATACTTTGAGTTTATGGAGTTAGTTGCTAAAAATTACGGGAAGCAGAGAGGTATTGAATTTTATGCTAATAAATTGTGTGTTTCTTCCAGACATCTGTCTTCTATTTGTAAAGACATTACCGGAATAACAGCAAAGGATTGTATAAGTGAACATGTCATCACTAATATACGTATTTTGCTTCTAACAACTGATATGACTATTTCACAGATTGCCGACGAACTTAATTTTCCAAACGCATCATTCTTTACAAAGTTTTTTAAAGAACAAACCGGAATTACGCCAAAAGAATATAGAAATAGTAATAAGACGTGATATTGATATATGTAAGATAAATAGAGTAGCTCATTAAATATCTTATATTTGAGCAAAGGTGTGTACCCAATTGGGTATTTTGGGTTTTACTATACCGAATAACCAGATTACAGACATTTTTACCCGCTTCTGAATTTTCTATCGGAAAGAGAATAAATACGCTATGAAGTAATGCGTTATATAACTGCCAATTACAAGGAAGTCAAGAAACAGAACACCCAATCTCCTATCACAATTCTGTATAAAAAAACATCTTTTCAAGGTGCGATAAAACTCCTATAATCAATACAAAAGAAAATAATCTGAAAATAGTGTACTAAACTTGTGAACACAGGTGATTTATCCTGCCGACCTTTGCAAAGTATCAATAAAACAAAGGATTATGGGAATAGTAATTATGAGATCGGGCGATTTTCAAGCACTCATGGACAGGATAGAGGCCATAGAGAAATATATCTATCAGACAGAACCGAAGCGGCCTCCTTTGCAGGAAATATGGCTGGATAACGAGGTAGTTTGCTCTTACCTGAAAATCAGTAAGCGTACCCTGCAACGCTATCGCAGTAATGGGGTGATTACCTATTCACTGATAGGTAAAAAAACGTATTATACCATTTCGGAGATAAAGCGATTACTGGAAGAAAAACGCATCCAACGCAATGTGGGTTCGTTAGACGAACTGGCCGCCAAAGGATTGATGACTTTACCTAAAGACTAACCATGTATATAGATAAGGAACATTTCGACGGTTGGATGCGGCGTATCATGGAGCGTTTCGACAGGCTCGAAAAGATGCAATCGCCTGCAACTGTGCAAAGCAGGACACTACTTCCCGATGGCGATATGTTGTTGGATAACTTCGACCTCTGCCAGATGTTAAATGTCAGTAAGCGCACGTTGCAACGCTACCGTTCTTCCGGCGAGCTGCCCTTTCAGATGATATACCATAAAACCTATTATAAAGAATCTGATGTTATACGGTTTATTGAAAAACATTTCAGCAGTTTTCGGAATATGAATAAGAAAGGGAATAAATAAACCTTGTTCAGCCTTATAAGAAAAAGCCGCCGGAGAAATAATTCCGACGGCTTTTCTTGCTTTACAGTTTAATTCCTTTGGATACAGGGTTCTCAACTTTGGGCGGACTACCGCCTACTGTTCCAATAACGACACGCTCACCGGAGTTGTCTGCTATCTCCCTGAGCCGTGCAGGAATGAAAGACTGTTCGTTACCCTGCGAGGGTTGGCGGTTATCTTCCATGCTCTGTTTTTTATCGACTGTTACCTCTTTTACAGGCTGCCCTTCGCTTTCTTCTATCGGTTTGAGGGAAAGCTGTATCTTCCGGTCTAAGTCCGTTAATTCAGCCCGTAGAGAAGTCAATTCTGGTTCTTTGCGCCATGTGCCTTCAACTACCTCTTTGAGTGTCGGAATATCCTTCGACAGTTTTTCATTTTCCTTTTGGAATTTTTCAAGCGTCGGTTCAATGGTTCCGAGTGCATTGATAAAATTCTGCGCTGCCAGACGTGGATCAGAGGCAAGATTACCATAGTTGTACTGATACAGGTAATCGCCCTCTCCCCGAACGTAGAAACGGTTTTGCACAGCATCAAAACCCTCTTTCTGTGAGGTTTCGCTTTTGACAAGCAGGTCGAAACTGTACAGACTGCCAATCTTATCAAACTCGTTTCCGGTGCGGGCGGTGTCGGCAATATAATTCAGGTGCTTGCCGATAAACTTAATATCGCCGCCCTGAACACCATCCAGTTGGATAGGATTTTTATACGAACCGTCCTCATTTAATTGTACCCGGCTTTTGAAGTTCTCCAAATCTTTACCGATGCGTTCAATCAAACCGCTGTTCTTTTCCACTTTCTGCAAAATATCATCCAACTTGTAACGGCTGGATGATTTACCCCGCACAAATGCCTGCCGTTCGCTTTCCAATGTGGTGATTTTCTTTTCCAGACGAGCTTTTTCAAGCAATTCCGTATTACCGGAAAGAATAGCCACATATTCGGAGAAATTCATGCCTGTCTTCTCATCCATTGCACCCTCATCAATGGTACGTGCGCCCATATTGTTGGTCTTTAACTGCCGGATGAAAAGTTGCTTGTTATGGAGCAATCCGAATTTATAAGCATCCAGTGAATTTTCAACCGCATAGAGAACAACATCGACCTTATTATCGGCGTAATATTTAGCAACTTCATTGCCTGTACGAATGCCTCGTCCGTCGCGTTGCTCCAAATCAGAGGGCCGCCACGGACAGTCTAGGTGATGGATGGCGACACACTTTTTCTGTGCGTTTACGCCTGTGCCGAGCATTTCGGTAGAGCCGAACATAATACGGATTCTGCCTTCTTTCATTTCCTCTATCATGCGCTTTCGCATATTTTCACTGCTGGCGGCTTCCTGAATAAAACGTACCTCATGGGCAGGTATGCCGTGATCCTCTACCAACTTACGTTTTACTTCACTATAAACGTTCCACTGCCCGGCTTTGTAAGTACCGAGGTCGGAGAAAACGAACTGCGTACCCTTATGTTGGTTGTATTTATAATAATAATCGGCAATCATCCGGGCACAATGGCTGGCTTTATTGTCCACATGGTCGCCGAAACGGGTCGGATCGACCATACGCATATCGAGCGACATTTTACGGGCGTAATCCGTCGCAATCAACATCTTTGCTTTATCTTCTCTTTCTGTCAATTTACCACGATAGAGCAGTTCCCCGTCGCCGGTCTTTGCAAACTGCACAAGACGGTCGATAAATGCCGTCTGGTCAGGCGTTGGCGGTATATTATGCAGTATCTCATTTTTCTCCGGGCGGTCTATGCCAATATCGGCAGCTGTACGAAAGTCGGTGATCTCGGAATAAAAGGTTGCCAGTTCCGGTACTTTGATAAAGTATCGGAAACGCTCTTTCTGTACAATTTCATTGGTTACCGAAAACTCGTAATCAATGGACTTCTTAGCGAAAACGGCCGCCCACGCATCAAAGGTTTTAAGGTTCTGCCGCTCCATTTCCTGCGGACGGAGGTATTTAAAAAGCAGATACAACTCCGTCAGCGAATTAGATATGGTCGTACCCGAAAGGAAAGTTGCACCTAAATCACGCCCCGTGCGTTCCTGAATGGTGCGGATGGCAAAAAGCATATTCAATGCACGTTGTGAGCCTTCGGGATTTCCCAATCCCGCCACCCGGTCATGGCGAGTATTGAATGTAAGGTTCTTGAATTTGTGCGATTCATCCACATAGAGGTGGTCAATACCCATTAGGCGGAAATCGACCGTATCATCCTTGCGGTTTTCAATGGTGTGCATAACCGTTTGCAGTTTGGCTTCCAGATTGAGCTTTCGCCTTATGCAACCTTTCAGCATGGCACGGGAAACTTCTTTGCCCTGATCTTTGAGTACTTGCAAATTTTCTTCCACGCTGTCGAGTTCGGTCTGCAATATCTCCCGTTGCAGTTCCGGCGATTGCGGTATCTTGGCAAACTGTTCGTGTGTCAGGATAACGGCATCCCAATCGTTGTTCTTTATCTCGCGGAAGATCCTCTCCCTGTTTTTGGGAGTAAAATCTTCCTTGCCGGGATAAAGAACCTTTGCGTTCGGATAGGCGGTACAGAATGTTTTAGCAATCTCATGGATATTGGCTTTCAAGCCTGTAATCATGGGTTTGTTGGCTAATCCGAGCCGTTTTTTTTCCATTGCACCGCAACACATTATCAGGGTTTTCCCGCCACCGACCTCATGGTCGCAAATATTCCCGCCCAGTAGTTTATCCATCCAGATAGCATCTTTCTGGCTCTTATACAGGTCTTGTATGCCCAATCCCCTCAGATCAAGCCCCGGAAAGGTTTGGTGTGAGCCGTCATAGTTGGGCCGCACAAAACAGTTGAACATACGGTTGTAGCGTTCAGCCAGCCTGTCTTTAAACTCCGGCGATTGGTCGCGCAGCCAATCGGAAAAGCCGTTACGCATTTCGTCTATCTTGGAGTTGGCGAGTTGTATGGCTTCGGGATCACGCACTTTGACCTCCTGCATTTTACCGTCAATCAGCTTGTTTACTTTTTTAGTGATGTCCGGTGAAGTGTTTTGCAGGGCGTGTTTCATCAGGTGTATGCCATTGAATGTACGGCTCTGTGATTTCACGGCATATTGATCGGTTATTTTTACGTTCGTTCTGTCTGCCTTTACGCTATACTCGTCAATGTTGGGAGCAAAGTTTATTGTAACATCGGCATCAAACAGGTACGATGCGTATTTCTCATAAATACCTTTGGGAATCCACCTTTCGCCAAAATTAAAATCAAGGTCGTCAAAGGCGATGGGTTTCGGGGTAGCTTCCCGAAGCGCCCGTAGAGAATCTGCTGCCGGAATATGATCGGGATTATCATTCAAAAAGCGCTCCACTCGTTCCGCTTTCTCTATGACATTTCCGGCTATGTATTTATCGGCAATTTCATAGCCGTTAATTTCCGGGTTGAAATAGATGCTGTCATGCAGTTCTTCCAGAATATTATCTTTTGTTCCTCCGGTAAGTCCTGCCATATATTCCAGATTTACCCCGGCATATTTATTCAGGCTGGCGACCAACGCTTCACGGGCATCGGCGGCTTCGGTAATCTCATTCGGGTTGAACGCTACCGGATGATGAAAAATATCGGCTTTCTGAGCCACCCCGTCAATGTAACGTTCCAGAGAAAGTATTTCCGTTCCCCGCGCATCCATTTTAATCAGGTCGAGGTTTTTCTTCTCATTCAGCCTGCCGAAACGGTCTGTGAAATTGTCGTACAGGCGGTTAAGCATTTCCCGGAGTGCGGGGTTGGCTTCCAGCCGTTCGGCTTCATTCTGATACAAATGATAATAGGTATCACGTATTTCGACGTAGATAGAGGCTTTCTTTTCCTGTGTTTCGGTCAGTTCCAACGGGTGGAACATAGGCTGCAAGCCTTCCATACCCCGCAGATATCCGATACGGTTATGCTCGTCCGAAACGAGCGAACCCTCACGGTAATGAGGCAGTATTTCCGCTTTGAACGGGATAGGTTTCAGGTATTCTTCCCGTTCCTGCTCACGCCGTAAGGCTTCCTGTTGTTCCGCTCTGCGGGCATCTTCAACCGGATAAACAAGCGGTGTGTTATCCTGCAACGGTTGCCTCGCTTGTTGTTCCTTTTCTTCACGCTGACGACGTTCGTAAGCCTCTATCATCAACTCTTCCCTCCATTCGATTACCCGGTCTTCATCAGGTTGTTTCTTCGGCTTGGCAGTTTTCTTCCGCCTGCGGGGTCGGTTTGCCTGATTGCGTTCTTCTTCGGAGAAACCGAACAAATCGTAAAGGGTTATCAGTGGTTCTTGCTGTACGTTTACTTGCAGAGTGGCCTCCATAGTTGGCTTTGCAAGAATAGCAGGGTCGTCCATGTCAAAAAGTGTCCCGCTGAAATTGCCTGCCGGAGTAGTCTGTTGGTTTTGCTTCGGCTCCATAGTCGCCTGAACAGGAGTTTCCGGGGCAGGCTCAATAATGCCGTAGTCTTCCGGTTGGGGTAGTTGTTCTTCTATACCCCGGTTTTCCCGCTCGGCTAAGTATGCGCCGTAATCTGCCCAATCTTCAGCAGTCGGCTCATAGATTTCCTCATCAGTGCGCGGAACACCCTGCAAAGGTTCTACATCAGCTATCGGTGTCAGTTGACTTCGTCTTCTTCCTTCTTGCAGGGCATAGTCAAGCGAGCTTGCCTCTGCTCCTGCTGCGGGCGTCAGTTCCCCTGTGGATGTATCAAGATTATATCCTTCCGCCTGTGCTTTTGCGATAGTATCCTGTTCCTCTGTCGGGATATTTCTTTGGGCATTGGCTTGACTGCTCATGTTTTCAAAGTGTTCCTCTACGGCTTCCCAAAACGGATCAAGGTTATCCGTCTGCCAAAGGGGATTAAGGTCATTTGGCAGTCGTTCCCCCTCCTGTGGTCTTTGCAGGTGCAAGGTGGAAACGTCGGCTTCCACTTTGTTTGAAGCACTTGCAATGTCCACTGTTGTATGTTGCTCCGGTTCAACTTGCGGAGCGACTACATTTCTTTCTTGCGTTTGCTCCGCACGCTGGGGAGCAAAAGAGAGGTAGCGTTCAAGGTCGAGGTGTTTGGAAAAGTCCTCGCCCAGCATCCGTCGCAAGTCTTCGGCGATACCTGTTTCGCCACCGGAATGTGTAAACTCCATTGCGGGTTTGCCGTAAGGGTCTGTTCCTACTTTGGTATCGGTTTGGATAACCCTGTCTAACTGCTGGAACAGGTTGTTTATGGAAATACCGTTTGACAGCTTGCGGGATTCGATAAAATCCGTCTGCCGCTGTGTTACAGGATATTCGCCAGCCGGTCGTTTTTGCAATACAATGAGGTCGCTGCCGACTTCGGTTCCGGCCGTGGCGGTAAAAAGGTTATTAGGCAGGCGTATAGCGGAAACCACATCGCACCTGCCAGCAAGCCACTCACGGATGGAGCGGCTCTGTTCGGAGTTGAGAACACCCTGCGAAGTGATAAAGGCGATTATACCGCCATCGCGGACGGTATCGACCGATTTCATAAAGAAATAGTTGTGCAGTGTCCGTGTTCCTTGCCGACGGGCAGGATCGGTACTTGTAGAGAAAGACGGGTCGAAAAGGGCTACATCCCCGAAAGGGATATTACTGGCCGCCACATCGTAATAGCCGGAATACTTCGGCTCGATGGTTTCATACCCCTGTACCCTTACATTATCCTCCGGGCGCAGGTGTTTAAGTATCATACCCGTCATCGGGTCTTTTTCGAAACAAGTTATTTCTGCATCGGGAGCGGATTTCCGAAGACTGTCGGCAAATATGCCTGCTCCGGCGCTGGGGTCTATTACCCGCAAGGGCGTAACGCCGCTTTGTATTAACGATGCAATCAGGGTATCGGCAATGACGGGCGGAGTATAAAAAGCGGATAGGATGGAATCTTTGATGCCATTCAAATACTGCTTATACTCTTTTTCGTTGGCGGTGTTTTCTTTGAGGACGGTATGCAGTTCTTCGATAAGAGGGGTTAAGGGTGTGGTTTTTCCGCCGTCCTTCGGCAGCGGGTCTATCACTTCCTTAATCGCTCCGAAACCGCTGTATGCCTGCAATATTTCTTTTTCCTCCGGGCTGGCTTCCCGTTTTTCCCGGTCGAGCGTAAAGGCTGCCTTTATCGCGTCGATATTCTGGCGAAGGTGCGCCGTTTTATTAAACCGCGCCATCTTCCAGAAGTATTTGGATTGTTCCTACGAGTTCTGTGTATAAGAGGTCGTATGCAGGAGTGTCGGCAAAATCATCCCCAAGCGGGTATTTTGCCAGCACGTTACCGCATAGCGGTAAGACCTGCAGGGCAACCTTGCGGGCCGTATCTTCGGGAATTTCTACCGAAAACTCGTCCCAGAGTATATTTACAAGGGTGTTGTAAACGGAAAAATGCAAACCCTGGTATAGTTCGGCATTTGCCAGTTCTTCTGCTTCAATATGGGTAAGTCCGTTTCGGATTGCCTCGCTGTAAGCCTCTGCTGCAAGGTCGGCTCGTTTTGTTATAAATGCCTTATCCCCGGTTTTGTCGGGATGACTGTCACTGAGATACGATAAGAGGGATAGCCCGTAATAGGATAGTTCGCCTTTGGGCGATGAATTATTCTTTGCCATAACATTGGAATTTTAGTGGTTGAAAATATGGAGAGGGGAAAGCGAAAAAGGCGCTCCGGATTCCCACCCGAAGCGCCCACCACTAAAATTCCTTTCAAAACATATCTTAAAAAAACATGCTATGATTAGAATCTTAGTGGCAAATATACTATTATTTCCGCTTTTTCCCTTTCCCTGCATTACCCGGTTTGTTTTTCGGAAATTCAAAAACGGTTTTATATTCGCTGTCGAAAGCGATAATAGCATCGAAAGTTCCTCCGGCTTTTTTATTGAAGCCTTTTACCAGTCCGGTTTTCCCTTTACCGAAAAGGTCGGATAATTGTGCATCCGTCAGCTCTTTTCCGGCTATGGAACGGAATACCGTCAGTCCGCAATCCTCATTCCGGCATTTGGCGACTTTAGGATAGAAAACCACCTGTCCGCTGCACTTAGGGCATTTACATCCGGTACGATTACTCGCCCCCTCGATAGAGATAGAGAGCAGCTCCGTTGTAATCTGCGCGGCATATACTTCTATACCCTTGTGAAAAGTATTTGCATCCATCCCTCCCGAAGCGATTTTATTCAGTGCGCTTTCCCACTCGCCGGTCATTGAAACATCCGCAATCTTCTTATCCTTAACGGCCAGATACACGGTCAATCCTTTATTGGTGGGTACAAGTGATTTCTTTTCGCGTGCAATATATTCACGGGAGAATAGTGTTTCGATAATGGCTGCACGGGTGGCAGGCGTTCCGATGCCGGATTCTTTGAGAGCTTCCCGTTCGGTTTCGTCCTCAATTTCTTTGGAACAGGTTTCCATCGCGGATAACAGACTGCTCTCCGTATGTAACGGGCGGGGTTTGGTCTGTTTTTCCAAGACGTCGCAACCTTTCACGGGTAGGCTGTCTCCCTGAGTGATATCGGGCAGTACGGTGGCATCTTCCTCTTTTTCTTCTTCCTGTGCACCAAATACACCACGCCATCCGGCAGAAAGGATAATACTTCCCCGTGCCGTAAAAGTTACTCCGCCACATTCAAGGGAAACAACCGTATTTTCTTTTTTGCACTTTTTGGAAAATGCTTCCAGCATACGTCCGGCAACCATTTCGTAGATGATGCGTTCATCAGGTGAAAGTTCGCTGGGCTTGTTTTCGGTAATAATAATCGCATGGTGGTCGGTAATCTTCTTATCGTCCACACTGCGGATATTAAGCGGGGCATTCTCCATGCTTTCGGCATAAGCGGAAAAGCGGGAATAGCTTTTCAGGCTGTCGAGTAGCTGCGGTATTTCATCGAATACATCGGTGGAGATATAACGGGAACCGGTACGGGGATAGGAAAGTACGGCCTTTTCATAAAGCGCTTGCGCTATCGTGAGGGTTTTATCTGCCGAAAAACCATGTTTGCTGTTGGCTTCTTTCTGCAAGGTGGTCAAGTCATACAATAAGGGTGGTTCCTGATTGGCTTCTTTGCGTTCCACACTTACCACATTTGCCGTACCGCCGGAATTTACAAGGGTGTACAATTCATCCGCTTTTGTCCGGGTATCATACTTATCCAAAGACAGGGCTGAAAAAGAGGTGGCATCTTTGGCTGTATGCAGTTTGAGCTGGAAATAGGTCTGCGGTTTGAAATCTTTGTTTTCCAGATAACGGCTGCATATCATCGCCAATGTAGGTGTCTGCACCCGTCCGAGAGAGAAAACACCACTTCCGGCGGCAATACTTAATGCCTGGCTGGCATTAATTCCCACGACGTAATCCGCATGGCTGCGGGCACGGGCAGACAGGTACAGGTTATCGTAATCACTGCCCGGACGGAGGTTTTGCAGTCCCTCACGAATGGCACGGTCGGTCAGGCTGCTAATCCAAAGACGGTCGAACGGCTTTTTACAATCAAGATAATTGTATATAAAACGGAAGATAAGTTCTCCCTCACGTCCGGCATCGGTCATAACGATAATCCGGTCTGCACGGGAGAATAACTCCTTAATTACCTTTAGCTGTTTCATTACGCCGGGATCATTTTTATACTCCTTGCCCTCTTTTACCTGTCGGGGTTGGAGGATAAATTCTTTGGGGAGTATCGGCAGATTTTCTGCTTTAAACCCTGTGAAGCCGTAGGCTTCGGGCATGGCAAGCCCGACCAGATGGCCGAATGCCCACGTAACGGCGTAACCGTTGCCTTCTAAATATCCGTCTTTCTTTGTTGTTGCACCCACGATAGCCGCTATCTCACGCGCTACGCTGGGTTTTTCTGCAATACATACTTTCATTGTGATTTTATTTTTTGATTGTTAATTAAATGAATTAGGAAACCCCACGGCTTTTCCTTGTTTTAGGTGCTGATTGCCGTTTTTGAGGATTTTGCCGCTGCTTGTTTTCGTCCTGCTTTTTCTGCTGGCTTTCGGTCGGTTTCTGTTGCCCCTGTTGGAGAGGTTTGTCCACTTTCTTGGTAGCTTCATTGGTCTTACCCTCGGAATTGACGGCTACCTGAGTTTTGCTTTCTTCGGCGGGTTTTACCGTTGCACCCTGCTTTTTGGCGTAGTCGGGATTCCATTTGTAAAAATCCAGCTTGCCTTTTTCGTAGTTTGGTTTAACCCACGCATTGAAAGGCTGATCCTGCCCGTCTTTCATCATGGCTCTTACATAGGTGGCTTTACCTGCTTCTAATGATTTAATCTGCTTTTCGTCAAGCTCAACTCCCAACAGTTTTTTAGGGATAAAAATTTCTTTTTTGTCTTCGCCCTGTGAAACTTCCTTTTTTGTTTCCCGGCCTTCCGCTTTCTTCTGCTGGCGGATTTCTTTATTCTCCTGGGCATAGCGGTTATGGTCTAAGCCGTCATAGGTAAAATCGAATTTCTTATCGGAAGCATTAACCTGAACGTAGCCGTCGAATTTAGTCCCGCTGCGTGAGGTCATACCCTCGACTAACACTTTCCGTCCTGCGGCAAAGTCCAACTTCTGTCCTTCGGTAAGTTCGACGCCTTTAATTTTGTCAATCGGCCCAATCTGGCTGATTGGCAGAACTTCCAATCCGTTGGTCATTTTGTCGAGGGTAACATAACAGGGTTCTTTCTTGCCGGGAGTTAGTTCCAGTTCGACTACTTTTCCGGCATTGCCCGTTGCCAGTAGATTGGCTTTTGCTTCATCATCGAGCTTTGTCCCATGCAGGGGTACATCCAGATTCGGTTTTTCCTGATGGTAATGTGGAATAGCCTTGATTGAGCCGTCCGGTTGTTCTTCCAGCGAGATACGTCCTTTTGTGGGGACGCGCATACCGCCCGGCTCCATTTCGGGATTCATTTCAGCCATCTTGTTGGATTTATGGCCGTAGGACATCGCTTTCAGGTGCGGCTCCACATCTTCCCACTTAATCCCTTTGCGTTCCAAATCCGCCCGGTCGATTTTACTTACATCCATCGGTTGAAACGCTGATTGGGAAGTGGTGTCGCCGCCACCCTGCTGTACTTTGAGGTTTTGTCCTTGTCGGGCTGCCAGTTCTGCTGCCGGATCGACACGGTACTTTTCCAGTTCTTCGGGCGGGAAGTTCATTTTGACGAGTTTGTTGAAAACACTCTCAGTCATGATAAAGACCTTGTTGATAGGATTGGATAATCCTGAATGTGCCGGATTATCCGCCTGCTCCATCATCTTTTTGAAAAAGGCTTCAATGAAAGAATCGTTCGTGTTCACATTCAACAGGGAAGCCAGATTCGCTTTAGTGGGTTCGACGGTCTGAATGTTTCCGTCCTTATCCACATCGGTAACGGCTTTCAGTTGGCCGCTATTTGCATCTTGAACGAGCATTATTTTTTTGGCATCGTTCTTTAATTTTTCGTCCATATTTACGAATGTTTTTAGTTTGCACCAATATCAGTGCATGGCGAAATTAGATGTAACCTATTGACTGGCAAAGAGGTATTACGCCTGCGGAGGCTTCCGGCAAACAACTGGCGACTTGTGGCATCAAAGTCTTACGACCGGAAGAAATTAGGCGGGTGGTTTTTCCTCATATCGGGGAATATGCCTACATTTGGGGAGAGATATTTTTAAGGTATGATTGAACAATTTTATTCTATAAAGCATCTGACAACAGAGCAGTTAAGGGAACTGTTCTCGGCATACCGTAACCGGGGTTGGGTGGATTACGATTATTACAAGTTGATGCCCGAAGGGGTTACTCCGCCGGAGTTGTCGGATAAGGAAATAATGTTCAATATGGACGGAGCCAATCCGCACAATTATTTCGTGTTTATGCAGGAAATGGAAGAAGAAAAAGACGGGATAATGATTGGATTCGGGCTGACGGATTACCCGTCGTTCGGGGTGTTCCTGCATTTAGATGAAAACCTGTTGGATGAGATAGTGAGGAAATTCAATTTAAAAGCTACTAATGTAGGGGTGGATTACTCCTTGTTTGGTGGTGATGCGGGTAAGTATTTGAATTGATACTGAACGGGAATAGAAATAAATCAAAAACTTTTCTTGCAAATATGTTGTTATTGTTGTATATTTGCGGATTATTTTGTATAGCACAAGTATATGAAAGCAACTTATGATATAAGTAAAATTAAAGCCTTGATTCTCTATGTATTGAAAGAATCAGGTGGAACATTGGATTTTATTACTCTTTTCAAGAATATGTATTTTTCTCAGAAAGAGTATTTGGTTCAATATGGCAAACCTATGTTTAAAGATTCTTTTCGTGCCTTACGAAGAGGTCCAGTGCCCTCATTTACATACGCTGCATTTTGTAGTGCATTGAGTGATTTTGCAAATGCGACGGACGATATAAAAAATTTTGATTCATCATTTATCGTTGAAGAAAAGGATAGCGTCCGATTTGTGACAGCAAAGAACGATCCTGATATGGATCAGCTTGCGGGTGCTGAAGTTGTTATTATCAACAAGATAATTAATCGTTGTAAAGGAAAAACTCCCGCACAACTCTCTGATGATTCACATGATGAAGCATGGGCTGCTGCAAACAAAAGAGCTGAAGATGACCCAAGAGATAATTATATGCCTCTTGTCAGCATTGCTCGTGCAGGAGGAGCAAGCGATCAAATTCTTAATCATATTCGTCAGGCGCAAACCTTTGAAGCATTTTGTCGAGGATGAAAGAATCTATGGCAGAACAGCTTGCAAAGCTAACTGGACGAACTCTACCACAAAAACCCAAGAACCCTAAAAAAAAGAAAAGACAGTTTCCCGCAGCTAAAGAAGAAAACTTGCAGAAAGGTCAGATTCTTTTTGTCCCATTGTCGGAGGATGAAGGCTTGGTCGTAAAAGGTGGATACCCTGATCAGGATAAATTTATAACAATTGTTGGTATTGCGATTGATGGTTCCATTATCGGATCTTTGCTTATTAATACTGATCCCAATGAAACAACTCCTGAACTTGGTGCCTGCCAATATCCACTTAAAGGGAGTGATTATCCTACGATATTGGATTATAATAGTTGGTTAGATTGTAGCCAGTTATTCCGCGTGCCCAGAAACAAGATACCAAGATACTAACGAAGGGGAAATATTGTGGGAAAATAACTGACGATGATTGGAGTTATATAGAACCATTTTTAGTTGATACTGATGTTTTGTCAAATGCAGAAAAGAGAGAATTTGGAATCATATAAGTTATTCGTAAAAAATCCAGCATAATTGCTGGATTTTTTATCTTATTACTCTTGATCCGGTAGCAGCTTGCACAGTATCGGGTCGTTCTTTATCCTTTCCAGTTCGTTGTCGACTATCTGGCGGGTTTCATCTTTGATGCGGTCATAATTCTCCTTAATCATTTCCTTCATTTTGTCCACACCGTTCTCATCAACAAAATTGGTGATTACGGGTATCTGCTGGTATTTGCCGGTTTCTCGCTTTACGCGTTCATTGTCCACGACTATTTCTGCATGGAAAATTTTCTGCTCTATCCGTTCATTGAAATTATCGGCGATTGCTCCTACAAACATACCCTGTGTTAGATTGGCCATCTTGCTGGCAGGGATCAAACTGTCAAGCTGCGTGGATATGGATGTGGACTTGTCATTGCGGTTGATAGTCATACTTTGGCGCTTTTGCAATACTTTTCCAAATCTTTCGCTAAGTGTTTTGGCGGTATCGCCAACCACCTGACCGGAAAAAATATTACCCACGGTGTTCATCACGACGGCGGCTTCTTTATCGCCGTAGTCGCGCTTTAGCTGCGAAAAGTCCTGAAAACCGAGCAATACGGCTACTTTGTTGCTTCGTGCGGTAGCGATCAGGTTATCCAAACCTTTGAAATAAATCGTGGGCAACTCGTCGATTACCACACTGCTTTTCAATTGCCCCTTTTTGTTGATTAACTTCACGATACGGCTGTTATACAGTCCCAATGCCGCCCCGTAAATATTTTGTCTATCGGGGTTGTTGCCGACACACAAGACTTTTGGTTCTTCGGGATTGTTTATATCCAGCGAAAATTCATCACC
The DNA here is from genome assembly GCA_019416685.1 of Bacteroides sp. Lineage (GTDB taxonomy): Bacteria > Bacteroidota > Bacteroidia > Bacteroidales > Bacteroidaceae > Bacteroides. Next base: position 109,185 of record DXWV01000037.1, on the reverse strand, counting down.
CGACATGACCCAATAGAGTTGTGGCGAAATCATACGGGAAAGCGGAATTTTAGCCGATGCAATCTGGCCCTGCAACTGCTCAGCAGCACCACCGAGCCACGCATCCATAAAGGGAGAAAGGTAGTTTTCCAACTCCGGATAAGAGGTCAGGATAGGGAAAATATCTTCATAGCGTTTATTCAGGAACTCAATCGCATGGGGAAATGTACAATACTTTCCGTCCTGATAAATACGTAAGTACCATATAATAGCGGCAAAAAGTATAATCGGAGATTCCACGAAGAAATCGCCCTGTTTTTGCACCCACGTCCGGTTCAAATTGAGCATAATAGTGTAAGCCGATTCGTAGGCATCGGCTATGTCATTCATAAATGACGGATTAAGTGGGTTACAGCGGTGTGAGCGTGAAGGGTCATCAAAATTGATCACATAAAAAGTGGGCACTTTCTTATAACCACCCTGATTGTTCAATAGGTGGTTATAAGCTATTGTAGAGAGGTCGGGGTACTTGAAATCATAACAGTAGAGTGAGTAACCTTTTTCTATTTGCTGCTTTATATATTGATTAACAACAGCGTAACTCTTGCCCGATCCTGGTGTTCCTAACACAATGGAGGCTCTGAAAGGGTTTACTACATTAATCCATCCGTTGTTCCATTTCTTACGATAATAAAAACGTGTGGCCAGGTTTACCGAGTACTCGTTCTCCATCAGGCGGGTTTCCTGCTGAAAGGATTCGTTCTCGACATTGAACGGATCGTCCATCATGTTGTTCTTGAGTAAGCGCGACATCCATGTTCCGCCCATCAATAGGAAAATATATCCTACTGACATCGTAAGGATATAAAAGCCTGCGTTAGCTTCCAGTGGTAAAGGCAAATCCAGTAGCCACCAATTAAAAAAGAACAATACGAAGCCGACTGATAGGAACACAATAATTTTGTTCCATGTGATTTTTTCTTCTTTAACCCCTCTTGTTCCCAAACAAGAGAGAGCGAGGAATACTACGGTAAAAAGTTTAGTCCAAAGGATATTATGGAATAAACCCGCCGTGCGGTCGAAATTAACAAGTATCTTATCGACTACGCCGATATTGATACCCCAATTTACCATCTGTTGGTAGCAGTACCAGTAGATATTGATTACTACAAATAAAATACTGAGGGCACGCATAAAGTCCATGACTTTTGCTAATCCCCGGAGATCATCTTCTTGTTGCATAATAAATCGCTTTTATGGGTTTGAAAAGCGAAAGTATGCAGATATAATATTCAATTTACGGATTTACAGACAATGCCTGCTTGTGGTTGCATACTGGTTGTATGTGGCATCCAATCAGGAAATATCCTTTGCTTACACACCTGCATCAATCCATTTTTTCGGAATTAAGGCATTGTCATCCGAATCTCCATGCCAATTTCTTATCAATTTAACATCTTCAGAATATTCACTCCAAGAGCTTTCTCCGGCATGTTCAATAATAATGGTTTGAACTTTAGATTGTGTGCGATTTTTAAATTCAGATAGAACTTTAAATATGCGTTTTACTTTGAGTACAGCTTCATCCTCCGCCAATTCTTCCTTTTTCAACTCCGGGAAATATACTTGTGATGGTTGGTCAAAAATAATAAAACTTGGCACCTTGCTTTTGTCCGCTAATGTCAGCAAATATTCATGGATAGCCAATATTGTAGAAATGTGATAAGACATAAAATTGTGCCCACTTCCGATTTCCCATAGGAAATCCTCACGATTTCCAGATATAAACTTCAATGTTAAATTTTCAATGTTAAGTTGAATATCATCATCACAATATTCTGCTCCAAAGATTTTAGCGTAGTGCTTAATACTCGTACTGATCTGGTTTAAAATATTTTTTTGCTTCCTGTCTAAAACATCTTGATTTAATAGCTTATTTATTTCTGAAATCCTTTTCTTTATTTTTTCCAATTCCTTTTCCAAATCTCCACTTTCCGAAATTTTATCGTAATTTTTTAGTGATTCTTCAAGTTTTCCACCAAATCTAAATATTGAATTTAAGACCTGATGTTGTTTCTTATATTCTTCATTCTCCTGAGATAGAATTTGTTTTTCTGTTCTGATTTCATTAATCTGTATTTCCAGTTTATTCAAGTCAGAATTTATAGTCGCGATCTCCTTATTGAATACTCTATGACTATCAGCTACTTTTCTGGACAAATTACTTAGCTCACTGCTAAGTGCATAGTAACTGTCTACATATTCTTTTGCTGAAGTACTTTTACTTCCACAGAAAGGGCAATGATACTTATTATTAATATTTGATTTTAGCCAACTCGCAGCTTCCAATCGACTGTTTTGCACTAAGATGTCATTTCCGTAGTCCTTATTGCTCGTTTTAACGCTCTGAATAAGATATAGTTTTTCTTTCTTTTCTTGTATCTGAGCGGCTACTTGAAATTCTTTTTCATCCAGCTCGGCAAGTCTTTGGCTTATTTGGGTCGATGCTCCTACCTTTATTAAAGGAATAATATTTTTATCTATCCGTGATAAGGCTTGCCTAAGACGAATAATATAATCTTTGGGCGACCAAGAGCTGCTATCGTTTAAATCTCCATCAATTAGACCAAATTCGAATGCAATGGCATAATAACTTCTGACTTCACTTAGCCAATTGTTAGCGATATTTTTTCTTTGCTCTAATTCTCTTCCTAATGCTTTTTCTCTACTCTTTAAATCTTTTAATTCTTCTTTAAGCCCAAGCAAATCATCATCTAAAATGCCTAATATATAGGGGAATATAGTAATTAACTTTTCTCTGTTTTGATATGTATCCGCCTTATAAAAAAGGGCATAAGGATTGGCAACCAAATGTTGAGGTTGAAAATTTAATGAGATTAGATCTCTAATGCTGGCAGGCTGCGAAACACCTTTGTCCCCTAAATCAAACTTGGCTAATTGAGCCAGTTTATTGAGTTCATTTATTATATCTCTGTAATTGGCATTTTCTTCTTCTATTTGCCCCGGAATAACAATCTTTTTCCCACGTAGAATGTACATATTATTTGAAACGACTTCAATGCCTGGTTCTTCTCGTGCTAAAAGGATTTCCTCCTCTCCGTATGATATAATAATCCCAAACCAACGAGTTAGATTTCGGATTAAACCAATAGGAATACTACATTTACTGCTTGCTAAACAATAGTCAATGATTGATATTATTGCAGACTTTCCTCTTGCATTATCTCCAGAAATAACGTTCACATAATCTCCTTTAAACGGGATTACTCGTATTGTCATTTCTCGGTTTTTAGGCCATAGTATAATTTTGCTGATTTTGAAGTCCATGTTAAAAAGATATGTTGAGGTATGAGCAAATTTCTTCGTCTTTAAGCAATCCAAACCAATAACCTAAACGATGTGCTGTTTTTATCATTTTATCATAATCTCTTTTGTCTGTCGGCTTAAAAGACTTAGAATTATTAGGAACAATACGAGCATTTTGGTTATCGTAAAATAAGAGCGATGTTGCAAATGCAATATTTAATGATTGAAAGGTCACTTCTGAAAAATCAGACATCCTTTGTTGTAAAGTATCCCAGTATAAATTTTCATTATTTAAAGATTTCAACATGCTTCCAATTTTGAAATTCTTAGTTGAAATATCATTGGAATATTCTTTTGAGAACACTATGGGTAGTACGATAAAAAAAAATGGCAACTTAATTCCTTCCTTTTTTTTCGAACAATATCGCTTAGAAAACTCATGTAGAATATGGCTGCCGATAACCGGATTCTGCAATATTATAAACTCGTTTATTTCGATATTCTGTTTCATGCTCTACTTTGTTAATTCTTCCCAATCAGGATGCCAGCCAATAAAACGTTTGTTTGCCAATTCATGGTAAGTTCCATTACTTAAATAAAAATAAGTCGGTTCTATTCCGGCAAGTCGCCCTTTATGCTGGATTGTGTCAGAATAAATTGCATAGCCGACATCTGCCGGTTCATTTTTATTTAATCTTCTGTGTTTAGAGAAGTTCTGCCACCAATTTTCTTTCAATCCATTTTCATATTCATCCAAATGCAGCTTTGTTATATTGGCATTGAGAGCATAATTGTGCTTTTCTCGTTTGGATCTCAAGAAATCTTGTATGGCTTTTAGCTTCTCATCATCTTGTGCTAAAATTAAATCCAACTGCTTTACGAACACGCTACCCTTCTCTTTATCTTGGTCTATTTGTGATATGGGAATTAGATTAGTGGCTTTTTCTATGAATGGTTTTTGAGCAAATTGTTGCTTTAAAAAATCTCTTTTGCTCCAAAGAATTTTAGGGTCAAAACAAGCATTTTCTCCATTTAGCCATAGTTCCATGCAGGTATTGACGATCCAACCGTATAACATTTTTAGAATCTCGTAATGGGGTGTTTCCCCGTCATTCAAATGTAATCCCTGAATTATCTGCTCTAAAAATGTTTTCCTATCGTAATTATTAGGACAATCACACAACTCAATTCTTCGTAAAAGAGACATTACAACAGACTTATCTGTTTGAATAAGTTTTTCTGCATAAGGTTTCAATGAAGTGCTTTTTGTCGTAGTGGCAATCTCCATTAAATCACAGTATGCTTTCTCATAAGCAGCTTCATCCACATTATAAGCAGAAATAGTCTTGACTATACAACTTGATTTATTGGGGATATTTGTAGCAAGCAGAAACTTGGAGTTTTCAATGTTTATTTTTTGAGTTTCTATCAAAGTTAACCAGTTTGATAACGTCTTCCATAGGTTTACATTGGTATTAGTAAAGGGATACCTCTTCTTTACACTGGCCTTATCTTGCTCATATATTGTTTCTATGTTTTCTCCGTTTCTGAGCCTAACAACAACATCGTCGTCTGTTTCGATTGAAATAATAGAGCCATCAGGACATCTGCTAAGCCACAATAATGCTCTGTCTATCTGATACAGATAGCCATACATTTGTCCTTTAGCCGAAAATAAATAATCTGACGTATGCTCGCTCATAATTATTTCTTAATACCATTGCTGCAAAATTACAAAAAAAACAGATATTGCTCAAATATAAATAACTACAAATCAGATACTATCAAAACAACATCATATATAGTTAAAAAAACATGATTACTGGAATATCACATCTGCCTACCATACCGTCGTTTCTTCTTTTGAATAGGCTGCATAATAGACAAACCTGAACTTTACTTTTTAATATTCAAAAACATAAAAAAGTCCGTATTCGCTATATTAAAAGCAAAATACGGACTAAGTAGTAAATAAGGTATAATCTATTCTTTCACTCTTTTTTTTGAATAAAACTTTGTCGCATCCGGTGAAAGAAAAAAATCGAATGTTTCGGTAGCCCTTTTCTTGGTCAGCGGTTCGTCGATTGTATAAGTACAGCGGACTACTACTGCCAATATTTCGTTTACATCCCTATTTGCGTATTTTGCGAGTTCATTCGGCACACTTTTTTTAAGCGTATCAATCCGTTCGTTTGTTTTGTCGATACTGGATTGATAAGAATCTATCATCACTTGGGACGGTCTGCTGGCTGCTTTCGCTTTTTCAATGTTTTCAGTAAATACACTGAGTGTTTTTTCAAGTGATGCAATTTGCTTACCCCTTTCAGCATTAAATTCATCAGTGATAATTTTGATACTGTCAGCAATAGTAATCTGCCTGATTTCTTCGAGTTTGTCTGCCTTGAAATTAAGGTCGATTTTTACACCACCGTCTGTTTGTACAACATCGGCAATCAGTTTTTCATACTTGCTTGTTTCACCTCCACAGGAGAACAACAACGCGAGCAATGGTAATAATAAAATTCTTCTCATATTCATATCTGTTTTAAGTTCGTTATTATTCATTGTCCTTGCCTTTATCTTTATTTTTTTCCTTGTCTTCATCCTTACCTTTTGCTCCCGGCTTGGTGTTATCCATTCGTTTGCGTATTTCTTCACGCAGACGGTCAAGGAAAGGTGTAGGTTGATTTCGGATACGCATATCGTAGAAATTGCGGGCAATATTGTTACCCAAATCTATATTGAAAATGTTTTCAAAATAGGCTGCTATTTGTGTTAAAGGTATCTTACCATTATTGAAACAACCTTCAGTATCCAAAGCATAGATTAGTTCAATGAGTTCTGTTTTACTTCCTGTCCATGTTAATTTGACCTTTGGAAAAGAAGTATTGTTGGGTTTTTACATGGAGTTATCCAACAACTCCAATTCAGATAGCAAATATGCCTGCAACATATCATTTGCTATAATCTTGGCTACTTTAAAGTCGGCATTGGTTGAGAACTGAGGATCGCGTTCATAATAGAATGTTTCCAAATATTGTTCTGTATCGGGTTTGCCACGTACGAAGTAGGCGGCATCTAAAAAGTTTGCACCGGAACGATAGTAGCGGTAAAAATCCAGAATTTTATTATTAAATTCCTGAATGGCATCCATTTTCGTTTTCAGATACTCTATCTGTGCTTCAATGCTGGCAACAGGGCGGTGCATCTCGATATTATATACCTTTCTGTAATAGATGAGATGACAAAATATCTTAGGTTTTACCTCTTTGAAAAATAGTATTTCTTCGTCCTCATCCTTAAATTTGTATTCTATAATAAATTCTTTCAACTTGTCGAAAGCGCTCCCCAGTACGTGCGAGGCATCAAGGGATTTTTTCAGTATATTCTTATCCTCGGCCTCAATCTGTTGGATTTTCCGCCTGATTTCTTTTTGGAGTTTTTCGACAAAATCTATCATAATGTCAATATTTTAGGTTGTAAGAAAATTATTATATTTTTATATTTTCCACAGGTCTATTTCCATATTATTGAACCATTTGCTTTTAATTAGGCACATATTTCATAATCGCATAACCACCAAATACCTGCAAAAGCATTCCTGGTATAGCTATGCGGAAATCCTGAAACGCAGTATATAAACTTCCGGAGATAGGCCATTCAATCAATGTTCCTGTAATCTGGTATGCAAGAACAATCCCAATAAGGATAGGAATTGAAATCCGATTAAAACGGTTCGCTGCGAGACTGGCAGACAAAGCAAGCAAAGATGATTTAATCAATATGGCTGGAAGTACAGCTGGCGACGGCATACCGAAAAGAACTAAATTTAGCACCGGAGAAAGTATGGCTGTCAGCAAGCCAACTTTCCACCCGTATTTATAGGCTGCGATGAGCGTGAAAAAATAGACCGGAAGCCATGTTACACCGCCTTGTGGGACAAGATGGAATAATTGGGGTAACAGGATATTTCCTACAACGAATAGAGTCGCCAGATAGTAAGTTTTTACATTCTTATAATTCAGCGAGTATAAATTCAATGTTTTTGTTTTCATTACATCATGAATTTTAGTTATTGAAAAACAATCAATCAGTCGTTATTCTAACGATCTGCATTTTTTAACTGACAGATAAAATCATCAACGATAGGACCTATCTCGGATAGTTTCTTGTCGTGCACGGCTAATTCCATTGGACACCAACCGCTTTTATCCCTGTTTTCGATATAAGGAACCCTTTTGAAAAACTTAACTTCAATCTTGTTTTCTAGTAATAGAGACAAGGCAGGTTCACTTATTACGATAGCGTACAATCGCTTTATTCTTCCCATTATCAATAATGCCGCCGCTGCCTTACCAATAACTTTGTCGGCTATCGAAGCTCCATTCAAGAACGGAGAATTGTTCAGCAACAATTCATGTAAGTCTGCTAATCCTCGCTTGGTAAAAGTACGAGTTTCATCACCGTTTGTAATTACACAGGAGTATCTTCCCGTACGCAATAATTTTATCATCTCTTTCATATTCCGTAATACATTTATGTAGGGAAAACAATAATTGTCGTTTGAATAATGTTTTATTTTTATGTCTAAAGTTGCTGGGATAAGTTATCGTCCAAACACTTTGATCGCTTCTTGCATTCTATCTCGTATATTTACTCCAAACGGGCAGTTCTTCTCGCAAACACCGCATTGGGTGCAATCTGAAGCCTTATTTGATAAGGAACGATAATGTTTTTTGGCTAGTTCATCTCCTGCTTTTGCTAAATCCAATAATTTACTAACATATCCTATATTAATATTTCTTGGACATGGTAGGCAATGATTACAATAAACACACTCACTCTTCATCCTTTCCGGGCGCATATCTGCGATAAAAGAGTAATCTCTTTCCTCTGTTGTTGTGTTATAGTATTGTAAGACATCTCTTAGTTCTTCTTTAGAGCGTATTCCTACAAGAGAGGATAGTACAGCCGGACGATCAAAGCAATATTGCAAACATTGGGGTATTGTCATAGCGCGTTTAAAAGGTGATGATTGCTCATTTAGAAGCCTGCCACCAGCCAATGCCTTCATAACAACGATTCCGATACCCTGCGCTTCACACTTTTTGTATAGATTCATCCTTGCTTCTGCGATAGACGAACTATCACCCATAGAAAAGCCTCCACCCATTGGCGCATTTTGCACGGGGTCAAAATCATATGCGGGATTGATACTGAATAGGAATGTATCTATTTCGCAGGCCTCAATAAATTTATTTGCTATATCTACATTATGAGATGCAAACCCTAAATGGCGAATCACCCCATCTTCCTTTAATTTTCTTGCATAATCAAAGATACCGGAAGAAAATACCCTATCGAAGTCATTTTCATCATCTACATAATGGATTAGAGCAAAATCAGCATAATCTGTACCTAATAAATTCAATTGTTCTTCAAAGCCTTTTTTCACATGGGTAAGATTGCGACTTCTCATGTATTGTCCGTTGCGGAATATACATCCTAAGTGCATTTGTATTTTCCATTTTTCACGCCTTCCTTTCAGGGCTTTTCCGAATGTTTCTAATGAGTTTACATATGGCACTGCCAGATCTACAAAATTAATCCCATGCTCTGTTGCAAATTCGAATAAATCAATGGCTTCCTTTACAGGCATATCCAATATTTGTCCGGAACCAATGCCAATAGTACTTAGCTTAGTTCCACTTTTAGAAACTGTACGATATTCTACAGGAATATTCATTTGATTCTCCGAGATTCCTGTTATTTCGATATTCTGTTTTGATGATAACATTGTTATAGCTTTATTTAATCCATAAACAACACCTATTGATGTGGCTGTTCCTGCTCCCAGATACTTTAACATTTTTCTGCGAGTCATTTTTTTATCTTTTCCAGGATCTTCCATATTTCTATGATTCTATTTCTGACTTTCCCACCAATTATTAAAAGTCGAAATATGATCGTTCAGCATCACCTTTTCACCAATTAACGGGGTTAGTAATTGAAATTTAGTACTATCACGTAATTCGGAAATTTTAGCCAATGGCTCATCCCAAGGATGATTTGCAAGCGCATATTTTGAGTTATGGACAGGCAATAATTTCTTAGCGTTCAAATCTCTTGTAGCCTGCAAAACTTCCTCCGGCATCATATGAATATATTTCCAATCTTTATCATATTGACCGGCTTCGAGTATAGCCAAATCTATTTCTCCAAATAGTTTTCCTATTTTTTCAAAGTGAGTATCATAACCACTATCCCCTCCGACATAAATTTTTATCAATGGAGTTTCCAATAAGAAAGAAGCCCATAAAGATTGATTCGGAGATACCCCCCGACCGGAGAAGTGCCTTGCCGGAAAGCAGTGAACTGTAAGGTTATTGCCAAAACTTATATTTTCATCCCAATCCAGTTCAACAATGTTGTTATTATCAAAGCCCCAGTATTCAAAATGTTCTCCGATACCTAACCCGCATATAACCTTGCCAATACGATCTTTTAACGCCATTACTGTTCTATAGTCCAAATGATCCCAGTGGTCATGACTTATTATCAGATAATCCACATCCGGTATATCATTCGGTGTATATATGTCTGTGCCTTTAAATGACTTATTGACAAAAGATACAGGCGATGCGGCTTTGCTGAAAACCGGATCGACCAGTATACGGACTCCATCAACTTGAAGTAAGTATGATGAGTGGCCAAACCAAATCAAACAGTTTTCGCTTCTGTCCAATTTCCATAAGTCGGTTTTATATGCCGGTAAATCATTTTCCGGTTTTAATCGTTCTTTTTTCTTGAATAAAAATTCAACAAGGCTGGCAAAATAACCTTTACCGGATGTAACCTGCGGTGTTTCGTGCAAGTTTTGGAACTCTCCGTTTTGATAATTAGGCGATTTTTTTATCCTTTCTAACCGTTCTCCACGAGGGATTCTACCAAAACTTGGTTGATTTACGAAAACAACTCCTGCAATAGCAAGAAAAACTATGATTGAAACTATTATCCACATTCTTCTTTTCATATTTGTTTATTATTTATGGCGAAAACAGAAAGGGGTACGAATTCATTTACCTGAATCCCCCTTCCTGTTTCTACAAAAGCGCATGATCAATCCAATATGCGGACTTCACTATTTTTATTCACTTAAATAAAATGCACCCTGCTCTTCAAGTCTTCGCTTTAAAAGGGAGATATCCAATAAATTAGCCCCTAAGTAAATATTCGGTTTGACTGCTGACATTAAGCCCATTACTTGTTCAAGCGCAATTATGCTACCTAAAGCGGTCATATGAGCTTGCCCTTTGGGATAAATGATTTCTGTATGTAATATTTTGGCTTTACCGTCTTCTGCAATGCCTGACATTTCAATAATAATATCATGTGTTACCCCCTTTGACTGTTTTGTTCCGTAACTTTTACCTTCAGCAGTATAAAACTTAATAGAATCGGCAGTTACTCCATTTTCAAGGCTTAAAATATCAGCGATAGGGAACGAGTAAGCATCATACTCTGAACCGTCAATAGTTCTAACTCTATATTTTTTCTCTTTGTCCGTCTTCAACCATTTATATATTCCGTCTTCTATGGCTATTGAGTACGGATTGATAATGAAGATTGATTTTATTTCTTCTTCATCTGAGCCTTCTCCAAATTCGTCTAAAGGATCGTTGATGGCGGTTATTTTTATTGAATCAATCTGCCGGAATTGTTTGGCATAATCCATTGCCAGTGCGTCCGGTATTCCACCCATCCATTGACTGGATAGAACAACCGAAGCATCCTGCCCGTTATTTACATAAAAAGCTAATGCCATTCCCAATTCAGCAACACTACCTGCAACAGTTACATAAGGGATACCTTTTGCTTGTGCGTATTTTTGTGCATGAAGTGTTGTATCGTTCATGTAGGCTGCAACAGCGGAAAACTGCATATCGTCCGGTATTCCGAGGTCTTTTCTTTTTAGATCGACAGAAATAACACTTGAATTACTAATCGAATCTATCAGTTTTTTTGCCTTATGAGGATTTCTGCCAGCGATAACCAACGGTATATCAGGATAATATTGATGCAACAAATCCACTGCTTTTGAGCCTACAGAACCATATCCTCCGATTAGGAGGATAGGTTTTATTTTTTCTTTCATAAATAATACTTGATTAAACTTTGAAAATTTCTCTCATGTACGGGGTATATTCCGAATCGGACATACTTGTACGGGCTTGTATCCAACCTTTGGCATCGTCACCTACGGCATAACGGAGAGTGTCTTGACCGTCTGTTACGGCAGTATATATTCCTTCGGCTACTTCTTCGGGCGAAGTTAAATCTGAACGCATGGCGTCCGTTTTTTTACTGTAGGCTGCCGCATAATCGTCGTAATCCGGTATGGCTGGGTTGTGTGAAAAATTTCCGAACGCTTTTGTGTTGAATGGGGTATCAACACCTCCGGGTTCAACTAATTTTACTACAATATTCTGAGATGCCAGTTCATAAGATAATGATTCGGAAAAACCTTCCAAAGCAAATTTGGATGCCATATAGATAGACATTAATGGTAAGCCAATCCTTCCTCCGGCTGAACTTACATTCAGAATCATGCCCGCCTTATTTTTGCGGAAATGTGGGAGTATAGCCCTGATTACATTCATTGTTCCGAAGACGTTTACATCGAACTGTTTACGAACCTGCTCCGGTGTAATGGCTTCAAATGGGCCGAACTGCCCGAATGCCGCATTATTTACAACAACATCTATTTGTCCGAATTTGTCGATAGCATCGTTTATTGACTTTTCAATGCTGGGTACATCTTCAAGATCAAGGCGGCTGACAGTAATGTTTTCCACCGTGTTAAGTTCTGTTTCCTTTTCGGGAGTACGCATGGTTGCTATAACGTTCCAACCATTATTTGCAAAATGCAGTGCGGCTGCACGTCCGATACCGGTAGATGTTCCGGTTATTAGAATTGTCTTTTTCATCTCTGATGTTTTTAATTAATTATACTTTTCTATTCACAATACAAAAGTATAACCTGAACATCAGGAAGAAGTAACGAATTTCAAACCATGAATGGCGAATTTCAAATCTGGACTTCTTTGCGGAATTCAGCAGGAGTCTGATCCGTATATTTTTTAAAGAAAGTGCCGAAATGAGTTGCTTCACTGAAAGAAAGCCGGAAAGCGATTTCTTTTATAGTCAATTCAGTATGAAGCAATAGGATTTTTGCTAAAGTAATAACTTGTTCATGGATAAGTCCCAATGCCGTACTGCCTGTCACGCGTTTAACAACTGCATTTAGGTAGTTTGGATGAACGAAAAGCAGGTCGGCATAATAACCTACAGTTCTGCTATTCTCCGGCAAAGTTTCGTCTTCCTTTATTTGGGTGTTTAATAAGTCTTTGAATTTATTAAATAGCGTAAGGTCGCTTTCCTTTGCCATTATAAGCAACTCCTTTTCCGTTTGTAAACTCTTGTCATAAAGACGACGGATATGAACAAGTAGAACATGGATATAAGACGCGATTAATTCAAAACGGTCTGACTCATCACTTTCGTATTCATTATTTATTTTTCTAAAAATTTCTGCTAATTGACTAGCATTCTTTGTGTCTATTTCAAAAGGGATAGCTTTATCAAGTTGTAGAAAAGGAAATTCACATACAATCTCTGTTAGTTGTGTGTATTTCAGAAGAAAATCTTCTGTAAAAAGGAAATGCCAACCTTTTATCAACCCCGGTTGGGTACGCCAAGACATAATTTGAAACGGGGACTTGAATAATAAATATGGAACCTGTGGATTACGTTTATAGTAACCAATATTGAGTTCCATATCTAATTCTTCGGCAAGACAAACAGAATAAAGCCGATGTCTAAATGGGGGTACATTGTCTAACATGGCCTCGCTAAGATCTTCAAGCCGACTAATTTCAAAATCTTTATTTTTAGGTACTGAAAGACCGATAAATTTATTGAAATCTATTATATTATTTAGTTCTGTAACCATAACGTTTACAAATAAGCTACGACAAAGATAAGCTATTTATGTCGCATTAGAGTTTTCATTCAGAATTAATAACAGTATCTTGCGGCTGTTGTAGATTAGGATTTCACATTAAATGATGCTGTATTTTAGTCAATTACCCCTTTTATTATTACTTTAACCCCGGTTTAATGTTCGGTTTTTTATTTTTGCGTACAGCACCCTTTGAAACTACAATCTCCTGCGGTCGAATTGTATCAAAAACCCCGTGCAGATCTGCTCCGGTTTTTTGTGCTTCAGGATAGCGTTCATTCAGGACGTTGGCGGAATACTCTTTTCCCAGACGAGAACCATTCAGTACGCACCTGTTCTCATGGTCAATGAAAGTTACCCCCGTTATGCGCCCCGTATCGTTGCGGCGGATAAAGAGGTCAATGTGATATGCCCGAAGCCTCTCGCGTAGTGCGTTCTCTGTGGGTGCATCCAAAAAGGCTTCGGCAACACGGTGGCGGGTATATTCCCGGCTACTTTCTTTTGTTATTTTCTCACCGGACTGTTTCATGTGCTGCTCCAACGCATCAAAACCGTAGAATTTCCCAAAAAGGGAAGACTTCAGCGGGGTAACTTCCGCTTTTCTGCCATCAGCATTCAATGCCGTATAGAGTAATCCTCTATAAGTGTGTCCATCCCTTTCTCCACGGACTTCTTCTATGCCTATATTATATAAGGAGAGTAAGGCTCGGAACTCGCCCAATGTCTGGAAACGGCACATAGATAGTGCAGGCTTTATAACCGCCGCTATCTGCCGTTTCAGGTCGCCTTTAGTGGAATCCACAGGTTTAAGTTGCCATTTCTCGGAACGCTTTTGTCCTTTTGCCGGATGTAAACCGTATTCCTTTTCCAGTTCTTCTGTAATAGCTACACTGCGCTCATTACGTTTGCTGTCCTTTATCTTCTTCCCATCTTGACCAACCTGCACCGATACGATATGTATGTGTTCCCGCTCAATGTCGGAATGCTTGAAAACAATGTAAGGCTGGCCACCCCAACCCATGCGATCCATATAATGCCCGGCAATTTCGGATAACTGTTCGTCTGAAAGATTGTCTTTCGGATCGGGATTAAGTGAAATATGGATAACAGGTTTTTCAGTTCTGAAATGGTCGGGCATCCACCTTAAAATATCTTCCGCTGTTTCCGCCACATTGAAATTACCGTCTGCCGGTTCCCGAAGAATGTGCGTTGCCAGCACCGTTCCCACTCCCTTATCCACCTTCTCCTGATTGTAAAAAAGTGCACCGTAGAGGTTGCTTCCGGTTGTAATATTGGCTACCATCGTGTCTTAAATTCTTCGGAAAGTGCGATAATCTGTTGTCCGACAGCCGCCAGTTCCGCCGTTATCTTTTCCAGTTTGTAGAGTAAGGCGAGTGCTTTTTTCTCTGAGAAATGCGTATGAAGTTCCTTCACTACCTGATTGTAATTCGTCCCAACGGCACGGAATTGTGCGTGGAATTGTGTGAGTTTAGCCACAAATTCCAGCGTTCCCCTGTCGGTTTTTATCACTCGGAACGTGTCGTTAAAAACCCTCGCTTTGATAAAAGCGGCTTTAGATTGAAGCCCGGAAGTTTCAAACATCGTGAGGAAACGGGCATATTCTTCGGCGGTAAAGTTTACCGAAAAACGGTAGTCCGCCGTATCTGTTTTGGTGGGTCTGCCACCCTTACCCTTTCGGGGTGTATTATTCTTTTCCATACATCGGATTTTTGTGGGTAGCCACGGCTACGCCAGTTCATAAAAAATCCGATCCCTTAGCTGGTGGTGTTAGCCGCCACTATTAAAAAGCGCCGACTTCGGAGTAGCTTTTCCTCCCCTTGTGGGCAAGCTGTTTTCTGATGCACCAAATGTAATTTGCAGCAGAAAACACAGCTTGCTCTTTGCCCCGTTGCAAAGAAATCTGTCCGCAAGGACAGACCATTGAAAAAGCATCCCGATCAAACATCGAAGGGAGGCTCATTAACCACCGGGATCGTCATGGCGACAAAGTTACCGGACATTATAATCAGTTGCGCTATAACTGATTATGCCTCTCTTTGCCAGTTGGCTGCCACTCTGTTCCATAGCCTGAAAATCGCATACAACCGAGCATAATAAGGGGTTTATTTGCACTCGGAAACAAATAAATAATGGATTGTTTCAAGAGTTCTTTATTTCCATTTTGAAGTGATGAAATGCACCCGAAAATCAGTAGCTATTGATAGTCTATCCATGTATCCATATTGATAGATATATGGATTATCAATACTGATTTACTGATTGACGTGTTGATAGGCAATACTGAAACATTGATTGATGTATTGACAGGTAATACACATATCAATATTTATCCGGGGAATTAATGATATGAACCTATGACTAAGCATTGAGCCATAACAATATGGAAATAGAGAGAAATAGAAAAACAGCAATGTGTCAACAGTGAAATAAATAAGAAGTTAAACACTTAAAAAAAGAAATGATGAATAAAGAGCCTATTTACCTGGCATTTTCCACCCAGAAGGGCGGAGCCGGAAAAACAACCCTTACGGTGCTGGTAGCATCCTATCTGCACTATGTGAAAGGCTATGATGTAGCCGTGATCGACTGCGACTATCCGCAACACTCAATTGCCGAGATGCGGGAGCGCGATTTGAAACAAGCGTTGGAAGACGACCATTACAAACGGATGGCCTACGAACAGTTTACGCGCCTGAACAAAAAAGGCTATCCGGTTATCGAGAGTAGTACCGAGAAAGCGATTGACGATGCCGACCGCATTACAGGGCAGGCAGACTTCGACTTTGTTTTCTTCGACCTGCCGGGAACGGTAAACAACCCGTCCGTCATCAAAGCCCTGTCGAATATGGATTATATCATCGCACCTATCAGTGCTGACCGTGTCGTATTGGAAAGCACCCTGCGCTATATGGTCGTTATAAACGATGTGATAAAAAAGACGGGGGTATCCACTATCAAAGGGACATATCTGGTCTGGAACATGGTAGATGGACGTGAAAAATCCGAACTGTACGAAGTTTACGAACAGGTAATCGCCGATCTCGGTTTCGATTTATTGAAAACCTTTTTGCCGGACAGCAAGCGTTTTCGCCGGGAACAATCGGTATTGCACAAGCCTGTTTTCCGTTCCACGCTGTTTCCCGCAGACCGCTCACTTATCAAGGGCAGTAATATCGAAGAACTGACCGATGAAATTCTTTCACTCTTAAAACGACCCGACAATGGCTAAACGAGCAAAGGCAGGGGAGTTGGATGAATCATTGATTATCCAGTCCTTCAAAGACACGGAACTGTTGGCCAACCCTGCCGATGCTATCGCCGGGAAACCGGATGAGGACACACCGGCAAAGGAAACGGGTGGTAAAGTGGTGCAAGCGGAAGATAATTCCGATGAAACAGAAACTCCGGCAGCCGATGCCGCACCAAAGGGTAAATCCCGTCGGCGCAAGGGCAGTTATGATGAGGTCTTTCTTAAAAATAAAGAACTCAAAGCCCGGCAGCCTGTATATATCAGCCAAGAGATTCATCAGGAGATTAAAAAGGTGGTACACCTGCTTGCCCTGTCGAATCAAGAGATTAGTGTCGGGGGTTACATTAATAATGTGCTGGCTGACCATCTGGAACAGCACAAAGAAGATATAGCCGAACTTCGGCGCAGGCAGATAGAAAATTTATAAATCAATAAATAAGATGAAACGATGAAAAAGAAAAATAGAAAACAACAAAGTTATGAAACGTTGTTCGTCAAAAAATCGACTATCACTGCACGGGCAGGCAAGATGGTCTATATACGGCGGGAATTTCACGATACAATTCAAGCTGTGTGCCAGATAATTGGGAACAATCAGGTGTCGTTGTCGAGTTTCATTGACAATGTGCTGGCTCATCACTTTGATACTTACGGTAATGAGATTACCCGACTATATAACGAGAAACACAAAGGAATAAACATTCTAAAAAATACAGACAAATGAAAAAAAGAGAAAGAAAAGAGCCGGAGGAAACAATGGCGGAAATGGCTTCCTATGCAGAGCAATATCTGAAGCCCGTTGAGATAGACCGCCGGGGCTGCGTGTATATCAGCAAGCGCAACCACGACATACTTTGTGCACTCATACGCTCGATAAACCAAAAGGGGCTGACCATTGGCGGTTACATTGACAATGTAATTACCGAACACCTGGAGAACCATAAGGCGGAGATAAACCATATCTACCGCCGGGAGCGAAACGATTTAATATAAACCACTAAAAATCCAATCATCATGTCAGACAAAATAATCATGTTATGTATCGTACTGGCGGCTGTCGCAGTCATAGCCGCCGTGTTTGTCCGTCGTGCCATCAGCTACCGGCGGAGAGTAAGAGAAACAATCGGGGAAGGTATTCCTCCCGAAGAAATAAATATAGGAGTTACAGGTGGAGATGCATCCCATGAAACGGGTAACTACTACCGTAACTATTTCTTCCACCCGGCGGATTCTTCCACAGAAAACGCCAAAGATGTGCTTATCCAACCCAAGTACCATGCCCGCATAAAAGCGATTGTAGGGAATGCCCGGAAAAGGGGCATACCTGTAACCATATACAGCTATATGGATAATGTGATGGAACATCATTTCCACTCTTTCGGGGAAGATATAACCGATTTACACCTGAACAGAGATGATAGTCATTAATTCCCATACCATACTCGTTTTGCTGATTGTATTTGCCGTCATCTATGCCGGTTGGACAATGGTTTACCTGAATCGTTTGGGTAAACCGCAAAAGAAAAAGAACGATGTTAAAGAGCAAACTTCTGCAAAACGCAAAAAGGGGGATATTATCGGCAAAAGCAGGTTCGTGTTGCCACTTTCCGGCCACTCCCAGCCAGAAGCTGCCGTAACTCCTGAAACTGAATCAGATACAGAAAAAGAAAATATCTTTGCTCCCGCAAGTGTACCCGAACACCCCCGGCAAATAGCGCCGGAAGAACTGGACGATGTTTTCGGTATTGTCCCTGAAGGCGAAACAAACGAGCCTTTGGACATCGACTATCCGCTGCAAGTTAAACCATTCCCGGAAGAAGAAGCGGAAGAAACCGAAGACGAGGACGAAAGTGAGGATTTGCCAATCAAAGGCAAACCTGTCGCCCAGGGGGTCAGTTTTGAACAAATGGGCGAAGCCTACCGCCATGTGGTACATAATCCGACAATTACAGATGAGCAAAAAGAGGAAACCGGACGTGTCCTCTTAAACCTGAAAGGAACCGATATGTTTGAAGCTATCGTTTCAGGTCAGCCCGAACGGGGCGATAAGGTAGATATCCTTATTAACACCTACCTCACGGCGTTCCAGCAAAAGGTCGCCGAAAGGTCAGCGGAAAGCCTACCTCCGCAGGGTGAAGTCCCAACGGGTTTTGATGTCCGGGATTTTATGTAACGTAAAAAATGAAATCAGATGAAAAAGTATGATTACGGATAGCGCGGAAAACCTATCCACAGACCACTAAAATTTCAAGTAAAAACAAGTTTCACCCGGTGCGGGGCCTATCCAACCCCGCACCATCTTAAAAAAATCAAGTTATGACAAAGAAGAAAGTTCTTATGTCGGCGGCATTTGTCTTTGCCGCTGTTTCCTCCGCATTTGCACAGGGCAACGGAATCGGGGGTATTACCGAAGCTACCAACATGGTAACCAGCTATTTCGACCCCGGCACGAAATTGATCTACGCCATCGGAGCCGTCGTCGGTTTGATTGGCGGAATCAAGGTATATAACAAGTTCAGCTCAGGCGATCCTGACACCTCGAAAACAGCCGCCAGTTGGTTTGGTGCATGTATTTTCCTCATCGTAGCGGCGACCATCCTGCGCTCTTTCTTCCTTTAATCACTACTCCCAAAACTGGCAATATGGAGTACAATATAAATAAAGGAATTGGAAAGAGTGTGGAATTTAAGGGGTTGAAAGCGCAATACCTGTTTATTTTCGCCGGAGGACTGCTGTCCGTTTTCGTGCTGTTTGTGATTCTTTACATGATAGGCATAGACCAATGGATATGTATAGGCTTTGGCGTGATAGCCGCATCGGTACTGGTATGGCTGACTTTCAACCTGAATGCTAAATACGGTGAGAACGGGTTGATGAAACTTATGGCAAAACGCCAGCATCCCCGCTACCTGATAAACCGCAAAATTCCATATCGCCTGTTCCGCAAAAAGAAGAAAGCGCTATGAGGAATATAATGAAAGCATCCACGATAGAAAGCAAATTTCCGCTACTGGCTGTCGAACACGGATGTATAATAAGCAAAGATGCGGATATAACAGTAGCCTTTCGGGTCGATCTGCCGGAACTGTTTACCGTAACCTCGGCAGAGTATGAAGCCATACACGCCGCATGGGTAAAGGCGGTAAAAGTACTGCCGGATTACAGTATCGTGCATAAAGCCGATTGGTTCGTCAGCGAAAAATACCGCCCGCAGACGGGCGACGGAGATATGAGTTTCCTCTCGCGCAGCTACGAACGGCACTTCAACGAACGTCCATTCTTAAACCACTACTGCTACCTGTTCCTTACCAAAACGACAAAGGAGAGGATGCGGATGCAGTCTAACTTTTCCTCCCTCTGTCGGGGTAATATTATCCCCAAAGAGGTAGATAAGGAAACAGCCGTGAAGTTTTTGGAAGCCGTCGGACAATTTGAACGAATTGTAAACGATTCGGGATTTATTACTCTTGCCCGTCTTACAGACGATGAGATAACGGGTACGGCGGATAATGCGGGGATAATCGAAAAGTATTTTGCCCTGTCGCCCGAAGATACCACGACACTGGAAGATTTGGAGTTGGGAGCGGATGGCCTGCGTATCGGTGATAAAAAGGTATGCTTGCATACCTTATCCGATGCGGAGGATTTACCGGGACGGGTGGGAACAAGCATCCGCTATGAAAAGCTATCCACCGACCGGAGCGACTGCCTGTTGTCTTTCGCTTCTCCCGTTGGACTACTCTTGTCCTGCGACCACATTTATAATCAGTATTTGTTTTTGGACGATAGCGCCGAAAACCTGCGGAAGTTTGAAAAGCAAGCCCGCAATATGCAGTCGCTATCCCGCTATTCAAGGGGAAACCAGATAAACAAAGAGTGGGTCGATCATTACCTGAACGAAGCCCATTCTTATGGTTTGACCTCTATCCGGGCGCATTTTAACGTGATCGCATGGAGTGAAGATTCAGACAAATTGCAACACATCCGCAACGATGTCGGTTCACAGCTTGCACTCATGGAGTGCCGCCCACGCCATAATACTGTGGATGCGGCAACGCTCTATTGGGCTGGGCTGCCCGGCAACGCGGGGGATTTTCCGGCAGAGGAATCGTTCTACACCTTTATCGAACCAGCACTCTGTTTCTTCACGGAGGAAACCAATTATAAGGATTCGCCAAGCCCTTTCGGCATCAAAATGTGCGACCGCATCAGTGGTAAACCGCTACATCTGGATATTTCCGACCTCCCGATGAAAAAGGGAATCATTACAAACCGAAATAAGTTTGTATTGGGGCCTTCGGGCAGCGGTAAATCTTTCTTTATGAATCACATGGTCAGGCAATACTACGAACAAGGCTCCCATATCGTATTGGTCGATACGGGAAACAGTTATCAGGGATTGTGTGAACTGATCCGGCGTAAGACCAAAGGACAGGATGGTATCTATTTCACCTATACCGAAAAATCCCCGATTTCATTTAACCCGTTTTTCACTGACGATTACGTCTTTGAAACGGAAAAAATGGACAGTATCGTTACGCTGCTCATGACCTTATGGAAAAGTGCGGATGAAAAAGCGGGAAAGACGGAAAGCGGAGAGTTGGGAAATGCCGTATCGGGTTATATCCGCCGTATTCAGGAAGACCGTTCCATAACGCCCTGCTTCAATACATTCTATGAATATCTGAAAGATGATTTCAGGGAAGAATTGAACAACAGGGAAATTCCGGTTGAAAAAGAAGATTTCAACATTTCCAATCTTCTGACTACGCTGCGCCCTTACTATAAAGGTGGGCGATATGACTTCCTGTTGAACTCTGCGGACGAGTTGGATTTATTATCTAAACGATTCATTGTTTTTGAAATAGATGCGATAAAGGATAATAAAGAACTTTTCCCCGTGGTCACAATCATTATTATGGAAGCGTTCCTGAACAAGATGCGCAGACTGAAAGGCGTCCGAAAACAACTTATCGTGGAAGAAGCATGGAAGGCACTTTCGTCGGCAAATATGGCTGAATATCTACGCTATATGTACAAGACGGTGCGTAAGTATTTCGGTGAGGCAATCGTGGTAACACAAGAGGTCGATGATATTATTTCTTCGCCTGTGGTGAAAGAGAGTATCATCAACAACTCGGACTGTAAGATACTGCTCGACCAGCGAAAATTCATGAACCGCTTCGATGCTATCCAGTCGCTACTCGGACTGACCGATAAAGAGCGTTCGCAGATACTTTCCATTAATATGTCCAACCATCCCGCGAGGCTTTATAAAGAAGTCTGGATTGGTCTGGGCGGTGTGAAAAGCGCTGTTTATGCCACCGAGGTTTCCATGTCGGAATACCTGACCTACACGACCGAGGAATCAGAGAAAATGGAAGTAATGGAATTGGCTGAAAAACTGGGCGGAGATATTGAACTGGCGATCAAACAGCTTGCTGAAAGTAAGAAGTAACAAGTATTAGACCGGGGGCGGAAACTATCTGCCCCCACAACTCAAAAGAACATGTTAAACAAAATAAGTAATGAACAACTCAAACGGCTTGTCCTGCATAGCACGGGCATAAGCAATGTATTAATGGAAGTCATGTCTCCGCCAGACAAATCGGATTGGGCAAAAGGGACAACTTTTGATGAACTGATTGAAAGCCTTGCCACGAAACGGGGCGAGAAAGATAAGCCCGCCAATAGCGGAATACCAGATTTTGAACTTCCTTTCGATCTTCCGCCCGCTCCAATGGATTGGCAGACTGAGGAACAACGTCGCAAAGAACAAGCCATGAGCCGCCTATGCGGTCGTTGGATGACCGGTAAGAACCGATGTGGCATTGAGATTTCCCGTGCCGGGGAACATTTTATCCTGACCTACCTCAAACGTAACGGCTATCCTACGGATGAACGGTATGTATTGGTCTGGCTGGACGATGATGTAATCTACTATTACGGGTACGGCGACCGGATGACGGTGGTGGCTCTCAATACGGAGAGTGATATATTGATGATTTCTCCGGGTGCGGACTATACCCGTCAGGCGGAAGAAATAAAGTAGGGAGGAAACGGTCATGTGCAAAAGAAACAGGAGTACGTCCGACCCGTTGAAATGCCAACAGTATTTCTTGTTGGAAGAAATAAGAGGAAAATGGGTAAGCTGTGGCGGGGACAGTAGCCGGATGCCGGAAGTGCATATTTATCGCACAGGAGTTTATCATCACCGGATTAAATTCTCTTATGATCCTCATACGGTTTTCAACTGTCCTTTGTGGCATCGGTGGGGTGTAACCTCTTTCTATTTGTACGGGCGCATCCAACTGAGATACGATGCTGAACGGGACATACTGACCCTTTCGGACTATGGCGACTATTACAGGGCAGAGGAGTAGCGACCGGCTACTGCTCTCCCTCTCATAAAAAGTATCAAACAAATAAAAAGTAAGAAACATGAAACGATTCATTTTAATAATGTGTGTCGCCGTTTTCGGCTTCACATTTCAGGCGAAAGCACAATGGGCGGTTCTTGACCCGTCCAATCTGGTGCAGAATATTCAGCAGGTGGTTAAATCTTCCGCTACCGTAAACAATCTGGTAAGTAACGTAAAGGAAACCGTAAAAATCTACGAGCAGGGTAAACAATACTACGATGCACTTAAATCAGTCAATAACCTGATCAAAGATGCCCGCAAAGTAAAGCTGACTATCGAAATGATAAGCGAGATTACCAATATGTATTCCGGCGGATTCAACAGAATGGTATCCGATCCCAATTTCAGCGTGAACGAACTGGAAGCTATCGCGCTGGGTTATGCCAAGCTGTTGGAAGAAGGCGGGGCTTTGGTTACGGAACTGAAAAACATCGTTACACCCGGCAACGGACTCTCGCTGTCCGATAAGGAACGTATGGATGCAATAGACCAGATTTATACCAAGATGGTCGATTACCGTAACCTGACCAAGTATTATACCAATAAGAATATCTCCATATCCTTTATCCGCAGCCAGCAAAAGGGTGATATGGAGAGGGTACGTGCGCTTTATGGTAAACCAACAGAAAGATACTGGTAAGCCATGATGTTGTTAGCAGTAGATTTTGAAAACCTGCATCAGATTCTCCGGAATCTGTATCAGGACATGATGCCCCTTTGTGCCGACATGATCGGTGTCGCCAAAGGGGTGGCGGGTTTGGGTGCGTTGTTCTACGTGGCTTACCGTGTATGGAAGTCGCTTGCCAGCGCCGAACCTATTGACGTGTTCCCGTTGCTCCGACCATTTGCCATTGGCTTGTGTATAATGTTTTTCCCGACCATCGTTTTGGGTACTATCAATGCTGTCATGTCGCCTGTCGTAAAGGGTGCGCACGGCATTCTGGAAAGCCAGATAGAAAACGTGGAATCATTACAGCAACAACGGGATGCGTTGGAATATGAGGCACGGGTGCGTGAGGGTAAAGAATGGCTTGTCAATGACGAGGTATACGAGGAAAAGTTCTCGGAACTCGGCATCCGGCAAATAGGCACAATGGTGTCGATGTGGTGGGAACACACGTGGTATAATATAAAGATGTGGTTCCGACAGCTTGTAAGCGATTTCTTTGAATTGCTCTACAATGCCGCCGGACTGACCATTGATACCTTGCGTACCTTTTTTCTGGTCGTCCTCGCCATATTGGGGCCACTCTCTTTCGCACTCTCCATTTATGACGGATTTCAATCCACGCTGACCAACTGGATAGCACGGTATATCAGTGTGTACCTGTGGTTGCCCGTGGCTGACATCTTTTCGGCGGTACTCTCAAAAATTCAGGCTTTGATGTTACAGGCGGATATTGTCGCACTCCAAGACCCTTCCTACATACCGGACGGAAGTAATGGCGTGTATATCATCTTTCTCATCATCGGTATTATAGGTTATTTCAGCGTACCGACCGTAGCCGAATGGATTATACAATCAGGTGGAGGCGCAAGCGGAGCAATGGGTGGTATCGCTCGTGCAGGAGCATTTACGGCAGGTGTTGGCGGTGCAGTCGCCGGGAACCTGATGGGTAGAGCAGCGCGTGGAGGCAGTAGTTCTTCCGGTGGCTCATCCGGTGGAGGTAGCGGAAGCGGTGGCGGCGGTTCGCCGAACGGACAGAATTACCAGACACAGGGTGGTGGCGGCCCTACGCCATAAAACCGTCGATTTATCAATTTTAATCATTAAAAATATGGAGTTTAAATCATTAAAAAATATAGAAAGCAGCTTCAAACAGATACGGATATTCGGTATCGTCTTCCTCTGTTTGTGTGCGATAGTGGCGGTTTTCAGCGTAATCAAGTCCTATCAGTTTGCGGAAGCCCAACGGCAGAAAATTTACATTTTGGACGAGGGTAAATCCCTTATGCTGGCGCTCTCCCAAGACTTATCGCAGAACCGTCCTGTTGAAGCAAAAGAGCATATAAAAAGGTTTCACGAACTCTTTTTCACGCTCTCGCCCGACCGTTCGGCTATCGAATCCAATATCAACCGAGCCTTATTTCTGGTCGATAAAAGTGCCTTTGCGTATTATCAGGATATGCAGGAAAAGGGGTATTATAACCGGATTGTGTCGGGAAATATTAACCAGACCATTCAGGTGGATAGTGTGGCGATTGATATGGGTGCTTATCCCTACCGTGCCATGACTTACGCCCGGCAAATGATTATCCGTGAAAGTAATATCACGGAGCGCTCATTGGTTACCCGGTGCAACCTTATCAACTCGGTGCGTTCGGATAATAATCCGCACGGTTTTACGATGGAGAAGTTTGAAATAATCGAAAACCGCGACCTGCGGACATTAGCACGCTAAAATCATGGCAAAGAAAAAGAAACGAATTAATCCCACCCAATGGGTAGGCGACCGTCTCCGCTATGCGTGTGGGTCGCTCAGTAAAGATGCCCGGATACTGATAACCATTTTTATGGTTCTGACACTTAGCGGGCTGTCTATCTACTTCACCATTTCTTCCATTTACCATATCGGTAAAGGAAACGGCGAAAGGATGCAGATACAGCATATCGAAAAGCTGGAACTGGAACTCCGGCAGAAGCAATCGCTGCTGGATAGTGTAAAACAAATAAACGATTTTAATTATGAGTACGGAGAATTTGAATCAGAATAACGAAAAGCCTGTGGTGGAGAAAGAGAAAAAGGAACTCACGCCACAAGAGCTACAAAAGCGAAAGAAGATGATAATCTTCCCGCTGTTGTTCCTATTGTTCGCCGGGTCGATGTGGCTCATCTTCGCCCCATCAGGGGAGAAAGAAGAGGAACAAAAAGTCGGTTTCAATACCGATCTGCCTACACCCAAAGAGAGCGGCATTGTGTCTGACAAGCGCGATGCCTATATGCAGGAAGCGATGCAAAATAAACAACAGGAAAAGATGCGTTCCTTACAGGATTTTGCCTTTAACCTGGGCGAAGAAAATGAAACCGGAAAAGAACAGGTGAAAATAACACCTCAATCGCCGGATTATTACGAAGAACCAACGTCGGGTAGAACATCTTCCCGAAGTGGTAATGCTTTCCAGACTTCAAACAGCGCCTATCAGGATGTAAATCGCCAATTAGGTAGTTTCTACGAAGAACCCGCCACAAAAACGGACGAACAGGCGCAGCTTGCTTTGGAAGCACGCATACAGGAATTGGAACAGCGGCTAACAGAGGAACAGGAACGTAAGTCTTCCGAAGAAGAACAACTGGCGATGATTGAAAAATCCTACGCTATTGCCGCCCGCTATATGGGTGGCGGAGAGCAGGCTTCCGGTAGCAATTCCCCTGTGGTGCAAACAACAAACGGCAAGGTAGCCGTACAACCTGTTACACAGGTACGCCACAATGTAGTATCGCTACTGGCTGCCCCGATGCCGGATTCTGTCTTTATGGAAGAATTTATCAAGCCCCGGAATTGGGGATTCAATACAGTGGCGGGAAACGAAGATGTGAAAGAAAAAAACAGCATCAGGGCGTGTGTCTATCAGACAGTAACGATTACCGACGGGCAGGAAGTGGGTTTGCGCCTGCTTGAACCTATGAAGGCAGGGAATTACCTTATCCCCGCCAATACGGTGGTAACAGGCTCGGCACGTATCACAGGCGAAAGAATGGGCATTACCATTAACGCTATTCAACACGCCGGAAATGTGATTCCGGTTGAATTGCTGGTCTATGATTTAGACGGCGGGCAAGGCATTTCCGTTCCCGGCTCGGAGGAAATAAATGCCGTCAAAGAGATTGCCGCCAATATGGGGTCAGGTATGGGAAGTAGCATCACAATAACGGATGATGCCGGATCACAATTGCTGGCTGATTTGGGGCGAAGCGCTATTCAGGGTGCATCACAGTATGTCAGCCGAAAAATGCGAACGGTAAAAATAACGCTCAAAGCAGGTTATCAAGTACTGTTACTTCCTCCATTGAAATAACATAATAACAAAACAGCCTGCGGCTGCCACTAAAATTCCATTTTATAACACTTTAAAAAACAAGTAATGAAAAAGTTTTTTTTGATGTTCGCTTTCGTAGCGACAGTATTTGCGGCTAACGCACAGGAAGTAACCAAAGAAACGGTTACAGTAACACAGACCACCCCTACAACGGGCGACTACTATCAGGGCTTTACCCGCCCGCTAACATTCGACCGGATGATTCCACCTCACGCACTGGAGGTAACATTCTCGAAAACGGTGCATATCATTTTCCCGTCCGCAATCCGCTATGTGGATTTAGGTTCGGCAGATCTGCTGGCTGCAAAAGCCGACGGCACGGAGAACGTGTTGCGTGTGAAAGCCGCCTTGCGTGATTTCAGCAGGGAGAGTAATCTGGCGGTAATAACCGAAGATGGAGCGTACTATACTTTTAATGTGAAGTATGCAGACGAACCGGTAAAGCTCTCTATTGAGATGACCGATTTTATCCATGACGGAGAAGCGACTAATAGACCGAATAACGCACTGGATATTTATATGCACGAACTCGGTCAGGAATCGCCCCTGTTGGTCAAACTGATAATGAAATCTATCTATAAGAACAATGACAGGGAAATCAAGCACCTCGGTTCCAAACGTTTCGGTATTCAATACACGTTAAAAGGGATTTATTCGCATAACGGATTACTGTATTTCCATTTGCAACTGAAAAACTCGTCCAATGTGCCTTTTGATGTGGACTATATCACGTTCAAGATTGTAGATAAAAAGGTGGCGAAACGTACCGCCATTCAGGAGCAGGTTATCTGGCCGCTCAGAGCACACAATAATGTAACGCTTATCGGCGGTAAAAAAAGTGAACGCACCATATTTACCCTACCGAAATTCACTATTCCGGATGATAAGCACCTCGTTATCGAACTTCACGAAAAAGAGGGCGGACGGCATCAGACCTTTACGGTAGAAAATGCCGATTTGATACGTGCAAAGGTTATCAACGAGCTAAAAACGAAGTAATATGAAAAGGGCTGTGTTTTTTATCGTAGCGGCGTTGTGTCTTGTCATGGGTGGCGAGGCACACGCCCAACGCGCCCTGAAAGGGATGCGTGGTTTGGAACTGCGGGGTGGTATGGTTGATGGTTTTCATACATCAGACAACCGCAATGAATTGGGGTACTACTTCGGAATAGCTATGAGTACATACGCTAAGAACGCCAATAAATGGGTGTTCGGTGCGGAGTATCTGAACCGCTATTATCCCTATAAGGACGGGCGTATTCCTATGGCGCAGTTTACCGGAGAAGGCGGTTATTATTATAAGTTTCTCTCCGACGGCTCAAAGACTTTTTTCTTCTCCCTCGGTGCATCGGCACTGGCCGGATATGAAACGGTGAATTGGGGCGACAAACTATTGTATGACGGCTCAACTATCCAAAACAAAGACCGATTCCTGTATGGTGGTGCGATTACTTTAGAAGTCGAAGCCTACCTGTCGGATAGGGTTATCCTGCTTCTGACGGGGCGTGAGCGTATTCTCTGGGGAACATCAAGCGGACACTTCCATACACAGTTCGGTATCGGACTGAAATTTATGATTAATTAAAGCAAAGACAATGAAAAAGATAACATTCAAAAGAGCACTTGCGCTCACGGCATGGCTGGCAGCCATCGTATTGATGTTTGTCGCCTGTGATAATGAATTGGACGTAAAACAGATGTATAGCTTCGATTTGGAAACAATGCCCGTTCAAAAACGGATTACCGAAGGTGAAACTGTTGAAGTCAGGTGTCAGATAGTTAGGGAAGGCAATTACAGCGAAACGGCGTTTAAAATTCGTTATTTCCAAACGGACGGTAAAGGTGAGTTAAGACTGGACGACGGAACGGTATTTCTACCGAATGACCTGTATCCATTGAAGAAAACAACTTTCCGGCTTTATTATACTTCACACAGTACAGATCAGCAGGTTATTGACGTGTACATTGAAGATTCATTCGGGCAGGTGGTTCAAAAAACATTCTCGTTTCAGAATGCCAAAGGGGATGAAGAACCGGAGGAGGAATAGTCCGATAGAAATAGAGTAAGTAAAGTACCCGGATTATTTCGGGTACTTACTCTAAATTACAGATTGACGATGAAATACCTGATAATAATATTTACCGTTTTGCTGTATTTGCCGGCATCAGGACAACCATTTGATTCTCTGAACAGAAAAACGGAAATAGAAGAATGCACAAAAGATACATATTCTATATATGAATTTCAGCGGGTTGTTGATTCAATGCAAATGTTGATAGAAGAATTATGCGACTATCCCGTAATTTTTCCGGTTAAAGAGCCGATACGCATTTCGTCGGGGTTTGGGTGGCGGATTCATCCTGTTTACAGGATAAGGAAATTTCATACAGGGATTGACATTCCAAAAACTAAAGGTACACCTGTGTATGCCACCGGAAACGGAATTGTAACCCGTAAAGGTTATTGTTCTGGGTATGGAAACTTTATTGAAATTCAGCACGCAGGCGGTTTCCGGTCATTCTATGCACATTTAAGCAGAACGATAGTAAATATAGGAGATTCGGTAAGCATAACCCAGCAAATAGCTTGTGTGGGCAATACAGGGGTAGCAACAGGTAGCCACTTGCATTATGAAATAAGGAAAGGTAAACGTTTCCTGAATCCGACCGGGTGGTGTGGTTGCTTATCTGATATATTGAATAATAAACAGAAACAATATGAATTTTCTAAAATCTCACTTTCAACCGGGAGAGGAAATAAAATACCGTGCGCGGATTCATTATTTCCTCTTTGTTGAGCCGCTATGCCTGTTTATGGTGGGCGGCTTCATCCTTTGCGATGTGTCCGTTCCGGTAATGAAATGGCTCGGAATAACGATCCTTTTTCTTGGACTGGTTTCGCTTGTGCAACGGGTTTGCATCAAGGTTGGCTCCCTATTCGTAATTACCAATTACAGGGTAATACTGAAAACGGGTATTATCAGCCGCCGGGTACGGGAGTTAGTACATACAAAGGTAGAGGGGCTTATTGTTACGCAGAGCGTAGCGGGTAGGTTCTTTGGCTATGGCACACTGCTCGTAACAACCGGGGGTGCAATGAATACTTACCATTTCGTTGCCGATCCGATGCGTTTCAAAATGGAAGTTAATTCCTCGATTGAAACCTACCGTAGCAGATAAAATAATAATCATTAATAAATGAAATATGAAAACAGAAAATAATAATAATAAAGTCGATCCTTACCGGATAAGAAAGCCAGGCGACCTCTATATGATGCTTTCCCCTGAAGGGAAAATCAGGAGCGTAGCGGCGGGTGATACCATGTATAATAATTTTCGTGAGTTTACTCAGGATGCCGTCTATTATACCCAAAAAGGAAAAAACGCACCTTACCTGAATGATTTTTTCCTTCATTACCGCTTTGCAGATGATAAGGACGTTCCATATTGGAAAAGCGGAGGAAATGATGCAGAATACCATCAACGTATTTTCGATACGATAAAAAGTCAGGGTATAAAACCCCATCAGACTATTCGTTTATATCCTGCTATGTATTGTTACGATAATGGATTAAACCCGCTACTTCAGGAAAATTCGCAGAAAGAGTTGGAGAAACAACCTGCATACCAGAACGCCGTATTAAGGTATTCCAATTTCGGTGAGAGAATGGATTATCCGACCTATCACGGGATTGAAACGGATAAAGGGGTGGTTTTGTTCGACGGGACACAACAGGGTGAAGAATTGCAACAGAAATATATTGATTTTCATGTTGCTAACTACTTCGATGCCCGGCTGGATATTACATTTCTCAATAAGATAGATGTAATCCCGGATATACAGCAGTTGGGGAAAGTGAATCCGGAACTGGATGCGTTGTATGCCGACGGGCCTGAGCCTTTCGGGATGCTCCCGGCTTCCGCATATTGTGATATTAATGATTTCAGGGCTGTATGTGTTAATAATGAATATAATATGGCTCCGGCAAATGAACAGTTTATCCCATTTGCAGGATTAGATGTAGATATTATATCGCTTCCCGACGACACCTATGACATAAGCGCTCTTTTGTGGTTATCCGACCCGAAATGTGATAACCCGGAGATTATGGACGAATGGCCTAACTTTTTCTCGTACCATGACCGTTTCGATCCGTTGGATGAGAAATTTCAAGATGCGGCGACTGATGTGGAGCGTAAAGAAGTGATGAATGAAGTAAGGGAGTTGGCAGGGAAGATACTCAAAGAGGATTTTCCGAACGTCCGAAAGCACAATACCCTGACGGATGATAAACTGCAAATAGAAAAAAAGGAAACAAAAAAAGAGAATGGGATGCAAAAGAGAACGCCACCTCCCAAAATTTCCACACCTCCCAAAAAGCGACTTACGCCACCCCAGAAGAAAGGCGGTCTTAAAATGTAGCGAATTAATGGTGTGTTGGTGGTTACAACAGGAGGTGCAACCAACTGTTATTACTTTGTAGCCAAACCTTTTGATTTTAAGCGAGCTATAAATGCTCAGATAGGATGAGATACAAAGACCGGAATATGATATATTTAGGAAAAAGATGTATCTTTGTAGTCCGGCACGGGGCGAATAAATTCCCGTGTCCGTAGTGTAGGAAAGAACAACATATTAGGGGCTTTAGAAAACAGCCAATTTACAAAAGCTCACCCGAATATGATAGTTTCTCTTTCTGCCTGATCGTGTATATGTGCAAAATCATATATCGAAAGGGCGTAAGATTATGAACTATCAGTGGGCGGGCGCTTGGCTGTGCCTCTAAAGCCGATGTGTTTGTAACTCTTGCGCCTGTTTTCGTTTAATGATTTTAATATTACGAACATGAATGCGTCCGAAGAAGTTTCTAAAAAGAGTTGTGGCGGATTAACCCGCTCAGAAGTTACAAATCTGTTGCAGTCAGTCATTGGACTGCATGGTATCGAGGTAAAAGACGACCGTATTGAATTTCCGGGCGTTTATCCCTCTGCTGAAGTTCCTGAATCCGAATTGCCGGATGAAACAAAAACGACGGTTATACTATATAAAGATATAGCTTCTATATCGCCTTTTGAGGCTCGTATTGAAGTGTTATTGCAATGTGGCGAACTCTTTATCTTCTCCGCAATGGATAGCGTCAAAACGCATATAAACACCTACAACGGTGGCGAAAATACAAAATCTGAAAAGCCGGTTACAGCACAGGATGTCGCGGGGAATATCTGGGATGGGTTGGAGAAAATATTGTCTTCAGAGAAGAAATAGGACAGAAAGAACGGACTCTGGTAACGTATTGAAAAACACCCGACAAGATATTTTGTCAGGTGTTTTTTTATGGGTATTTTTGCGGAAAAATAATTTGCTTTATGGGAAAATGGAGACGGAAAAAGAAAAGTAAACTGTGTACTTGTCGAAGAAGAGATAAAGATAACTCTTCTGGTCTATCAATTTCTGAAGAAAGTGTATCAAAAATATCTAATAAGGATTCTAATGCAGATATGACAGGTTCTACTCATTCATGTAGGCTATGCGGCAAAGAGCAGGCCGATAAAAAAGGTTCGCATATTGTTCCTCATTTTTTATTAAAACGAGTTATAAATATTGAAGGAAAAACTCAACGCGACTATGAATTAGGTTTTAGAATTGATAAAATGGGGATGTCTTCTCATTTTGGGAGAGCTGTTCAACCGGAAAAGTTAGAAGAAACATTTGGAGAAATATCAGATGAAGATATAGCAAATAATCAGCAACAATTAGTTGTAGACAATTATTATTGTTCAGGGTGTGAGAAACGATTTTCACTAATCGAAAGTGCTTATTCTAAAACCTTAAACAAAATAGAAACTGAAGTCTATGAATCAGGAGTAAGTACTATTTTAGGCTTGTTGTTTTGGGGTAGTGTTGTTTGGAGAATGTCTAATCATGGAAAGAGCGGAGTAAAACTTAAATATGAGCAAGAAGAGCTTTTAAGAAGCATTTTAGACAAGTATTTACCTAAAGAAGATATTAATGAACTGAATTTTGTAGATTTTGACAGTATAGAAGATTTATCCCGAATATCCTATAAGTTAATCCGCTTTAATGATATAGAAGAAAACGATTCTAAATTTTTAATCGCCGATCCTGAGTATGATAATTGTTTTGTTTTACTTATAGATGAATTTATTCTTGCTTTTACTTTCGATAAGAATTATGAGGATTTCAAAAAAAATGGAAAGTTAGAACTTGAAAAACTTTTTGGAAGTGTAGAAGAAAGCGAACTTAATGGAAATGAAAAAATACACCCATTTGCAAAAGATGTTTATACCAACATTAGAAAAAAGTTGATAGATATTGCAAAGGATCAATATTATGCAGGAGTAAGTGAATATTGCGATATAATTCACAGGAAATTAGGGGGACAAGGCGATACTATGCCCCAAGAAATAAAAAATGAAATCTTTCAAGAACTGGCTTTAACCGAAAAGAAATTAGGTCGAAAATATACACAAGAAGATTTAGTCAGTTCAGCTATGAAAGTTATGCAGAAGTATTGCAAAAACTGACTTCTTTCATAAACGGAACAACAAAAGAGGTCAGTTTTATTTCACCTTACCTTATTCTTTTACTCTGTTTTTTCAGGAATGCCGTTTGTGGTTTGCAAAATGGCAACATCCATAAGAGGTAGTAACTTATGTATATCCAATACATAGATTTCATTTCCTCCAGGAACAACTGAGCATGCAATTCCTAACAAACCTCCCTCTACATCAAGAACCGGAGAGCCACTAAGGCCAGCCCACTCTTCATAAATAACGATAGAATCTGTTTGTAAAATATAAAAATCTCCTTCTTTTCTTAAAAACCGAAGTCCCTCCTTTAACGTAAATTCTGAATTCAACAAAGTATTATCTGCATTAACCTTCTTCATTGAAAATTTAATTCTACCCAAAACAGAATATGTTTGGTCTGTTTTTGCAGAAACGAAAGTCGTTGAAGGTATTACAATTTTATCAGAATCAGCCGGAAGCATATTCCCATCAGCCAACGGAATACTACATGTTTTATACGGATATGCCTTTTGTTCTTCTGACATTATCATAAAAGTTACATCAAACGGTTTTATCCCTTTCTGGGGATACCGAATATCTGCTTTTTCAAAATAAAAAAATCCAGTCAAAGGGGTAATCATTGATTTGGGAACATTGTTTTTGTCTAAATTTATGACATTGTTTAATATGGCCAAGTCATAGTCTTTCCATTGTCGTTCTTGTATCTTCCCATAATCATCACAGTGCATTACATGGTCAGCGGTTACAAAAAATTGTTTATCTTTATAGGAGATCATAAATCCGCTTCCGACCCCAGATGGAAGTTCATAGTTCGTTCCCGGTTCATATGTAAGAACCTGAAATCTTGTACGAGATAATAATTCTAATAATAGCATCGGTATATATTTAAATATTTCTCTCAAAATTACAGAAAATATACCAATGTGCCTCAAACAATTGGCATATAAGGCTTTTTGTTACTTTTTCTCCCGCTTAGTTTCCGGCTCATGGAAAAACCTTAGGTTTGCATCAGCATTAAATTGTAAACTATAATGAGTGAACCATATGGAAAAAGAGAAAATTAAAGGTCTATGTTACTATTTGGAACTCATTTTAAATCCTTTTAACTGTTCAAGCAGTCAAATAATCTATCTTTAAGGCAATAAGAAAGGAGGATAACAAGTAAATCATCATGGATGTTAAGAAAGCCTTATGTTACTATTATGAACTTGTTATTCTGTCTTGAATTAGACCTATATAAGAATTTGATCTGAATGATATTTAAGGTTTTTAGGATATATTCAAGTGCCTTTCCATGTAAAATTCTTAAATCATGAACTTTATGAAGAATTATTATTTTATTGGAATTGATGTCAGTAAGAAAAACTTGGATTGTTGTCTTTTGCATGATGGAGTAGCATTAAAGCAAGATGTTATACCAAATCATCAAAAGAGCATTGAAAGCTATCTGTCAATAGTATGTGAAGAGCAAGATATTGATGCGGAACAAATAATCGTGTGTGCAGAATTTACAGGATTATATATCAATCCTCTAATTATTGCTTGCCAAACAGACAGCTATAAACTATGGATGGAAGATCCTACCCAGATAAAGTATAGTTCAGGACTACAACGAGGTAAAAACGATTCGATAGACGCTAAACGAATTGCTTTATATGCTTTCCGTTATTTTGACAGAATTAAAATATATAAAAAACCGTCTGCAAGTATTGAGGCAATCAAACTGTTATCTACCGAATTAAATATGTTATGTGTTGATAAAGCAAAGTATCAAGCACAATTATCAGATCAAAAAGAGTATATGCCAAATGATATTTATAAAATGAAACAAAAACGCTTGGCTCTCTTGATAAAGGAATTAGAAAAAGCCATAAAAAACATAGAAGATGAAATTGAAACCACTATAAAAGGAGATACTCTTTTGTCCCGTCAAATGGAGTTATTATTAAGCATTGAAGGAATTGGAAAAAAGACTTCTCTAAAAATGATTTTGGAAACACAAGCATTTACTAAATTTTCTGATAGTAGAAAGTTTTGTTGTCATGCAGGAGTAGCTCCTTTTAGTTATTCATCAGGAAGTAGTCAACATTCTAAAAACAGAGTTTCTCAAAGAGCAAATAAGAGTATTAAAACCTTGCTCCATTTAGCAGCCTTATCAGCTATACAGAATAAAAATAGTGAATTACGAAAATATTATGAGCGGAAAATAGCAGAGGGGAAAAATAAGATGTCAGTATTGAATGCTATAAGGGCAAAGCTAATAGCTCGTATGTTTGCGGTAATAAAGAGCGATCTACATTATAAATTCGAGCATATAAACCAATATCAAAATAAAAATACCGTTCGTGGTTTTGCGAATTAAAAAACTATTCGTATATTTGCGAACGATAAATATAAGTGATATGTCAAAGAAAGAACTAACAGCCGAACAAGAACAGCTTGCCCGTATTGCTAAAGCGCTGGGGCATCCTATCCGTATAGCTATCTTACAGATGCTTGCCAACCAATCCTGTTGTTATCACGGCGATATGTCGGAAATACTGCCTATTGCCAAAAGCACATTGTCGCAACACCTGAATGAACTAAAAGATGCGGAATTAATACAAGGAACAATTACACTTCCGACAGTTAAATACTGCATCAATGAAGAAAATTGGGAAAAAGCAAAAAAGTTATTTTCCTCTTTTTTCATTAATATTAAAAATGAGGAAACTTGTAACAGACAATAAAAAATTTACCCACAATGTTCGCTCTTTTGCGAATTGTGCGTATAAAAGCGAATTGAATAATTGTATATGAAAATTAGAAAAGTAACATTGGAAGATGCCCGTAGGATTTGTGAAATTTACAACTACTACATTGAAAATACTGCTGTAACGTTTGAAACGACCCCTGTGCCGGAAACCGAAATGAAAGGAAGAATCAATGAAATTATTGATTCCGGCTTTCCCTATTATGTAGGTGAAATTGAAGGTAAAGTAGCAGGCTATTATTACATTCATAAATGGAACGGCAGATGTGCTTACTCTTCTACCAAAGAAGTTACCATCTATTTAGATAAAGACTATATCGGGAAAGGCTTGGGTTCTACGCTGTACGAACATTTATTCCAAAACTTAGACAAAGAAAATACCCATGTGTTAATTGCCGGAATTTGTATCCCGAATGAAGGTAGTGTGAAATTACATGAGAAATTCGGATTCAAACAGGCTTCCCTCATGAAAGAAATCGGATGGAAGTTCGATCAATGGCGAGATGTCGGTCATTGGTTACTTAATCTCAATAATTAAATTGAAAAGCAATGAGTAAAAAGAAAATGAGCTTTTTGGACAAGAATCTAACACTATGGATTTTTTTGGCAATGGGCATAGGAGTAGCTTTAGGTTATTTTTTCCCTTCTGCCAGTTCAGCCATTGATTCAATGTCTAAAGGGACAACAAATATTCCGCTTGCCATTGGACTAATCCTAATGATGTATCCGCCATTGGCAAAAGTCGATTATAAACAATTACCGAAGGTTTTCAAGGATGTAAAAATATTATCCGTCTCGTTAATCCTAAATTGGATTATCGGACCGGTATTAATGTTTTTACTTGCCATCATCTTCTTACATGATTACCCGGAATATATGGTAGGTGTGATTCTTATCGGTTTGGCACGGTGTATAGCGATGGTTCTTGTCTGGAATGACTTGGCGGAAGGGAATACAGAATATGGTGCAGGTTTAGTAGCCTTGAACAGTATCTTTCAGGTATTCTTTTACAGTTTCTATGCTTGGTTGTTTATTACGAAACTTCCTCCTCTCTTCGGGTTTGAAGGGGCTATCGTTGATATTTCCATTGGTACGATTGCCGAAACGGTTGCTATCTACTTAGGTATTCCTTTCTTAATGGGAATATTAAGCCGGCTTTTATTAGTAAAATGGAAAGGCGAACAGTGGTATAAGGAAAAGTTTATCCCGAAAATATCCCCAATAACCTTAATCGCACTGTTATTTACAATCGTCCTTATGTTCAGCCTGAAAGGTGAACTGATTGTACAAATACCACTCGATGTAGTTCGTATAGCTATACCGTTACTTATCTACTTTGTGGTGATGTTCCTGCTTAGTTTCTTTGCCGGCAAGTGGCTGGGTGCTTCTTATGATAAAAATGCTTCTATTGCCTTCACTGCTACCGGAAACAACTTTGAACTGGCTATCGCAGTGGCAATCGGCGTATTCGGATTACATAGCGGACAAGCCTTTGCCGGAGTAGTCGGGCCATTGGTCGAAGTCCCGGTATTAATCCTGTTGGTAAACTTAGCTTTTTGGCTTCGGAAGAAATATTATAAATAAATATTATGTATAAAGCTGTTTTCAAAATAGATAAAATGGATTGTCCTTGCGAGGAAAACCTCATACGCTTGAAATTAGAGAGTATTGATAATATACTTAATCAGGAGTACGACTTAACAAACAGGATACTGACTATAATCCATGCAAACGACATCAAAGTAATTGAATCTGCCATAGCAGAATTGAGCTTAGGTTCTACCTTATTGGAAAATACAGAAACCGAATATGTCAAACAAGAAAATGAGGATAAAAAACAAAGAAAAGCATTATGGGCTGTCCTGATAATCAACTTCGCATTTTTCGTTATAGAAATGACAACAGGTGTTATTTCCAAATCAATGGGATTAGTAGCCGATAGCCTGGATATGCTTGCAGATGCTTTAGTATATACATTAAGTCTTTTTGCCGTAGGTGCAGCCATAACCCGAAAAAAGAAAGTAGCGTTGATAAGCGGTTATTTTCAAATACTATTAGCTGTCTTAGGCTTTATCGAGGTAATTAAACGGTTTATAGGAATTGAAGAAGTACCTCATTTTCAAACAATGATTGTAATTTCTATTCTTGCTCTTATTGCAAATACAGCTTGTCTGCTAATCCTGCAAAGAACCAAAAGTAAAGATGCTCATATACAGGCAAGCCTGATATTCTCCTCCAATGATGTAATAATAAATGCAGGGATAATTTTAGCAGGAGTTACAGTGTGGTGGCTGGACAGCAACATACCTGATTTGGTAATAGGCAGTATTGTATTTGCCATTGTAATAAGGGGTGCATTACGCATATTGAAGTTAGCAAAGAACTAAATAAATATCATGTAAAAACAAATAAATCATTAATTGTATGAAGAAGAATATTTTAATCGGGCTTTTCGCCGTATTACTGGTTGCTTGTGGCGGTAACACACAAAAGAACAACGGACAAACTACCGGAAATGGTGCGGAAGTAAAAGAGCAAGTGGCGGATGCTTCTACTGTAAACGTTTACTATTTCCACGGTAAACAACGTTGCAAAACCTGTATTGCGGTAGGTGATGTAACAGAAAAGACAATAAAAGAGCTTTATGCGGACAATCCACATGTTAAATTTATTGAGGTAAAGACCGATGAAGAACAAAATGCTTCCCTTGTAGAAAAATACGAAGTAACGTGGAATGCCCTTATTATTGCTAAAGGCGATAATAATATCGAAATTACCAAAGAAGCTTTTGCAAGTGCTTTGAACAGTCCCGAAAAACTAACAAATTTAATCAAAACCGAAGTCGATAAAAGGTTATGATGGATTATTTGCAAAACCTTGCCGACGGATCGAACTGGCCAATACTGACAGCGTTTCTGCTTGGTTTAATGACCGCTATCAGCCCTTGTCCATTAGCTACCAATATCACTGCTACAGCCTATTTAAGTAAAGATATAGGTGATAAACGCAGGGTAATGTTCAATGGTATGTTCTATACGTTGGGCAGAATGTTTACCTACACGGCACTCGGACTGATTTTCTATTTCGGAGCAAGCCGGTTTCAAGTAGCCAAATTACTACAAAACGTAGGTGGAATATGGCTTGGCATCGCATTAGTCATTATCGGAATATTCATGTTGGACATTATCAAAATAAAGGTTCCGGGAATGAATAAATTAACCTCAAAGATAGAAAACAAGAAAGGAAAGAAAACCTATCTCGATGCGTTTCTTCTTGGACTACTCTTTGCCCTTGCTTTCTGTCCTTATAGTGGTGTTTTATATTTCGGTGGATTAATACCGATGACGATTGCCAGTCCGTCGGGCTTACTGCTTCCTCCTGTATTTGCTATCGCAACAGGGTTACCTGTCATAATCATTGCCTGGCTTCTGGCATACAGCGTTAGTAATGTAGGTAAATTCTATAACAAAATGAATGCCTTCCAGAAGTGGTTCAAATGGGTAGTTGCAGCTATTTTCATCATCGTCGGTATCTATTATATTATTACAAGTATTTAGACAAACAATTAAAAGATAAATAATATGGAAATCATCGTATTAGGAACAGGTTGTGCCAAATGTAAAACAACCTATGAAACAGTGAAGAAAGTTATTGAAGATAACGGATTGGATATAAAACTATCCAAACAGGAAGATATTATGGAAATCATGAAGTATAACGTGATGAGTTTGCCCGGCATAGTTGTAGACGGCGAAGTGAAAATTAAAGGTTACGTTCCTTCCGAAAGCGAAATCCGCAAATTATTGGGCGTATAATAAAACTGTATGGAAACTAAAAAAGAGCTGAAAATCCTACTTTGGATGGTCGTTATCTTTGCAGCGGTATTTTTTATGCCGTTGGGAAGCGAACGGTTTATGACGGCGATTGATGCTACACTCGACTTGTCGAAATGGTACGCGCAGGAACACGTTGTCATGTGTCTGTTGCCTGCATTTTTTATCGCAGGCGTGATAGCCGTTTTTATCAGTCAGGGTGCGGTGTTGAAGTATTTCGGAGCAAATGCGAAGAAATGGTTGTCCTATACGGTTGCTGCTGTTTCAGGTGCTATACTGGCGGTATGTTCCTGTACTATTCTTCCGTTGTTTACCAGTATCTACAAGCGTGGAGCGGGATTAGGGCCTGCTATTGCCTTCCTCTATTCGGGGCCTGCAATCAGCATTCTGTCCATTATTCTAACATGGCGTATTCTTGGTGTAGAAATGGGCGTTGCCCGTATGATAGGAGCAGTTACGTTTTCGGTTATTATCGGCTTGGTTATGTCTTTCATTTACCGAAAGGAAGAAAAAATAAAAAAAGAGGAACAAATGAATATCGTTCCTCCGCCTGCAAAACGCCCGATGTCGAAGACTATGCTTCATTTCTTTACATTGGTATTTATCCTTGTTTTTGCTAATTGGGGTGCACCTGCTTCCGATGATACTTCAAGCGTATGGTTCTATATCTTTACTTATAAATGGTATATAACCGGTGTGCTTTCCCTTCTGCTTGCATACTCTCTGATAGCTATATTAAAAATTAAGTGGCAATGGGTGTTGGCTGGTGTTTTAGCTACGGGACTATCTGCGTTTCTGGCGTATCAATTCGTGCCGAATCCGAAACTGGTTCCGCTCGTCCCGA
Organism: Bacteroides sp.; assembly: GCA_019416685.1. GTDB lineage: Bacteria > Bacteroidota > Bacteroidia > Bacteroidales > Bacteroidaceae > Bacteroides. The sequence continues at coordinate 68,145 of DXWV01000037.1, read as the reverse complement.
TGATAGTTGGTATTGCTGCCCTGTCTCTTGTTACGCTGTTCGATAAACGAGATGCTGAAAACAAAGAATGGACACTATCTGCCTGGGGATTCGCCAAACAGATAATGCCACTCTTGGCTATTGGAGTCGTTACAGCAGGTTTTCTGCTGGGTTCTACGCATGAAGATACGGCGATTGCGGGTATAATACCTAATGAATGGATTGAGTGGGCGGTAGGTGGCAACTCCCTCTTGTCGAACTTTTTTGCCAGCTTCACAGGTGCATTTATGTACTTTGCTACGCTTACAGAAGTACCGATCATTCAGGGATTGCTTTCTTCCGGCATGGGAAAAGGCCCGGCATTGGCTTTGCTGTTGGCAGGTCCTTCGCTTTCACTGCCAAATATGTTGGTGATTCGTGGCGTGATGGGAACGCAGAAAACAGCTATATATGTAGCATTAGTTATTATCATGGCTACTATATCCGGGCTTGTTTACGGAACATTTTTTTAAGAATACAATACAATGAGAATATTGATTTTATGTACAGGAAACAGTTGTCGCAGCCAAATGGCTCACGGCTTCCTACAATCCTTTGACAAAGGGATTGAAGTTTATTCTGCCGGAACCGAACCTGCAAAGGAAGTAAACCCGATGGCTGTCGAAGTGATGGCAGAAGCCGGAGTGGATATTAGTAACCATACTCCGCATGATGTCGGCGAGTATATCAATCAGGCATGGGATTATGTAATAACCGTTTGTGATGAAGCCAATGAAACCTGTCCTGTATTTACAGGCGAAGTAACACAACGTCTGCATTTCGGATTTCGTGATCCGTCAAAAGCGGAAGGTACGCCAGAATTTATCAAAGACCAGTTTCTCCGAACGAGATTTGAGATTAAAAATAAATTCTCCGAATTTTACATAACACAGATATTAAAGAAAGAAATGCCCAAATGCACCTGTTCCGGCGAATGGGAATAAAACAGCAATAAGTTATGCATGACAATAATGATAAACTAAAAGAAATTGTAAAGCAGAAATACAGCGATATTGCTTTACAGGGAAAAGAGACAGGCTGTTGTTGTGGAAGTACCCCTAAAAAAGAGGTTTACAACATTATGAGCGATGACTATTCAACGCTTGAAGGATATAACGAGGATGCTGACCTCGGACTTGGCTGTGGGCTGCCTACTCAATACGCAGGGATAAAGAAAGGGAATACCGTTATCGACCTCGGATCGGGAGCCGGAAATGATTGTTTTATCGCACAGGCGGAAGTCGGCAATGAAGGAAAAGTCATTGGTATTGATTTTTCAGAGCCTATGATAGAAAAGGCTAAAGCCAATGCAAAGAAACGTGGAATACTAAATGTGACCTTCCGGCAGGGAGATATTGAAGATATGCCTGTAAGTGCAGGTCGTGCGGATGTGGTTATTAGCAACTGTGTACTGAACTTACTACCTTCTAAGGACAGGATATTCCATGAAATATACCGTGTGTTAAAAGCAGGAGGTCATTTTTGCATATCGGATGTGGTTCTCAACGGAGAAATACCGGAAAAATTAAAACAGGCAGCAGAAATGTATGTAGGTTGTGTGTCCGGGGCAATTCCCAAAGCACAATATCTTGAAAAGATAAAAGAAGCCGGATTTGCAGAAATCGTTATCTGCAAAGAAAAACCGATTATCATTCCCGATGAAATTCTTGAAAGGTATCTTAGCAAAGACGAAATGGGTACTTTCAAAACAATTAACGGGGGTACGATTGTTTCTATAACAGTTACCGGAACAAAGAAACCTGAGGGTTGTTCTTGTGGAGGATGTTGTTAAAAAACATAGTCATGAATGAATTATTTGAAAAAGGAGCCATTCTGAATATGGCAGAAATGATTGAATACTCCGACGGTGGAGTAATCAGTAAGCAAGTATTGAAGAACGAAGCAGGGAATATTACCCTATTCTCGTTCGATAAAGGGCAGGGATTAAGTGAACATACCGCCCCCTTTAATGCTATGGTGGAAATCTTAGACGGAGAAGCTGAAATTACCATAAACGGCAAACCTTTAATACTGGTTACTGGTCAATCTGTAATTATGCCTGCGGGTATTCCTCATGCTTTGTATGCAAGTAAGCAGTTTAAGATGTTGCTTACCATGATTAAAGGGTAACATTCTAGTAAAAACCAAATATTTTTCTTGTTCGTACATAAAAGCAAGAAAAATATTTGGAAATCTCATAAGAATAGTAACGGCGGAAAAAATCCGCCGTCCGTTTATGTTATATCAGTTCCAAACATATCATTGAAGAACGCTACAAGTTCTTCCCTGTGTAAACTATCCCAATACAAGGATGCAGGATGATACGGCTCATGCCGACCAATTTCATAGGCAATGTCCATTTTCGTGAAACGCTTGCCTTGATTATAACGCATTTCAGTACCTTCTAACCAACGTGAACGACGGTTTTGCTGTTGAATCGGGAGTAGCTGTTCCAACATATAGGCATAATTTTCGCCTACGGTATGTCCGCATTCCATTTTATATGGACTGTCTTTACAACGCTTACATTCGTCAATGGCAGCATCCAAATCGGTTACTTCGATTGTTGCCCCTGTGAGGTCTTTAATTTTAAGTTCCATTTCATTGATTTTTTGATTTATACCAACTATCCCTGTAATTCTCTCCGATGAGCGAGAAAACCCCTGTTTCCTCGCTCTCTTGGGCGTATTTCTTGGCTTCGTGTATGGCCGGAAACTCACCCAATTTCCGAAAGCCAATGAATAGTATATACATGGCTTATATCATATCATGGATTGTTGATGCGATATTACCAGATAACCACTCTTTGACATGGTTCATATTGTATTCAGATGTGATAATAGCCGTATGAGTGTCGATTTGTGTAAAACGGGTACTTTCATAACTGTCTATCCACTCTTTAAGGTTTACTGCACCCCAATTTTTATATCCGTCTGCAAACATTTTGTCTATTTCTTCAATGCTCCGTGCAAACTCTACCTTAGTGGTTTTGTAGTTTTCATCTATTATTTCAAGGTGTCGGAGTGAGCCGAAATCGTCATGCAGACGGGCAAATGACCATCCTGTTTGATAAAGACCGTTCCCCCATTGATGAGGTTTATCGTAGTGTACCAATACTTCTGCGGTGTGTTCACTTATCTTTATATCCTCGATTATTCCCGTAACCATAAGTCCGCTAAATACGCACTTACATCGTTTTCCTATCAATTCTTCGTTTACTTCTGTTGTTTTCATGTCTATTTGAATTTTGTGGGCGAATTGCTCCACCCGATTATTGTTATGCTGCCAATCGTTGCTCTATAAGTGGCATATTGTTATTTACAAGTGAAACTATCTGACTATGGTGTTCGCTGTTCTTGTTGCATAATCCCCTGCATTGGATAACTTTCAGTTTGGAAATAGATACCTCTACGGTTTCAATACGTTTCCCGTCAATGGTTGCTGAAAGGATAAGGGAATCTTCTTTGGTCGAATAACTACCTACACAATGGTGCATCGCTTCTCCCTCTGCTACTATCTCCTGTACGCTTTCAAGTACACGGATGCTGATACACCCATCGGAAAATATAAGTCCGAAAAACTTGGCTTTAATCGCCCTAAATTCGGCTTCTTTTTCAAGTTGCTTTTCCAATTCCGCTTGTGCATCGGCTTTGGCTTTCTTCAGCATATATCGGTCATGCTCGGCTTTGAGGTCTGTCGGGCATACATATTTAGCATTATAGAGGTCTTTGCCGAAGAAACGGAGATTATCTATATAATCGCACCAAAGTGTTGCATCGTTGATTTTGTAGCCGTTTCGGATGCAGATGCGAACGGATTGCCAATACTTGTCGATATTCTTCCAACCGCTGTCCATGATACGCTTTAATAATTTGGTGTACCCTGCTTTCATCAGTGTTTCGGCTCGGCTGTCAGTTAGTAGGGTACGGAACAGGTCTAACGGCTTTTGTCCGTATAATCCCTTTTTGTAGCCTGTTCTTTTCAGTTCGGGGATTAGCTTCATTCGGGGGTAAACCACGCCTGTAAATATTTTGTCATATACATTTATGTAAAACTTGTTATTGCTGTTTTCGCTACGCAATTCCAAATCGGTATGGAATATCCACGCATCATAGTAGCAAGTACCCATTGTCTGACGGAGTTTTGCGAATGTGCAATGCTTACCATTGGGGGCAATCCACCGTTGCATAACCTCTGAATAGTCGTATTTAGGCGTTTCTCCGACCTTTACCGAACAGAATAGCATTACAGAGCGCAATACCTGATAACCTGCATGGGCGGTTATTACCGTCATGTAGTAACGTGCGTTGAATGTTCGTTTCTTAGTCGTTTCTACCGTTAGTTTGGTATTGCAGTTCGGGCAGTTGCAATCCGTTAGAGTGGCAACCAAATGTCCTGCGCCCTGCCACGAATGACCGCATTTAGTACAGGTCATTACCCCTTTTTCGGTGCGGTGTCCTATGTGGTCGATACCGTTAGCGTATCCCCACTCAATCTGTTCTTTCGTGAGTTTCGGCAGGGTTTTACTTGCTTCTACTACCTGTGCTTGGAATTTATTTTGCGGTTTCATGGCTATTTGTTTTAGAAAAGTGATAATTCTTTGGGTTGCTCGGTCTGCTTGGCTTTCGGCTTGCTCTTGGGTTGCTTCATCTTGGTATAGGCTTCGTCCTGTACTTTCTGAATGGCTTTCTGCCGTGCCTGTGCTTTTTCTTCATCGGTCAATACAATGGCATGGTTTACCACTACATTGCAGTTGATTGGCTTGCCTACCTCGATATTATCCTCATCGTAGTAATGCAGGGCAAGGGAGTATATTTCATCGTCTGCAAAGCCATTTATTCCGCTTTGTTTCACATAATTGATGATGTATGTTATACAATCGTCAATGTTCTTGTTCGGTTTGGCATAGACAGGAGCAAACAGTTCATCGGTTTGCGCTCTCTGCTCTAAATAACTCTGTATCGTTATTTTGAAATAATTGCTTACTGTATTTTCTGCTTTCATGTTTTTGGGATTTGTGGGGCGAATTGCTCCGCCCCGTGTTAATGTTTAGTCTAATCCAAAATAGACGGCTAATTGCTGTTCCTGTGATTTTGAGAATATCCAACCTGCTAACCTCTTTCCGTTGAAAGTCAGATGGCTGTTAAATCGTCCACCCATTACTTTGAGTTCATCTTTGATTGCTTTGGTATCTCCGAAAACGGCTACCGCTTTGGCTGAATACTCGACTAATGTGCAACCGCCTGTGTTTTCCTTTGTCGGTTTGCTTTGTGGTGTTGTGTCGGTCTTTTTGAGGTGTATATTATCTTCATTCCCTGCGATGTAGGCAAAATCTTCAATCGTGCGTTCACGGTTATATACAGGCTCTTTTTCGATTATCCAACCGCTGTACTTGCTCGCTCCCAAGTAGTAACCATCGCCCATGCTGTATTTTTCACGGTGTTCGTAATCCTCGTTAAACTCGGCTAAATAGGCGGTTTCCTCAAAGTTGGATGCGTGTTTGCGCATTTCGGAAAACAAGTCTCTTTTATGCTTTGAAAAACCGATGATAACCGTCCGCTGTGTATTATATGCGTAGTAGTCTGTATAGCTGTCGCTCTCATTTTGTCTTAAATGTGCTACGATAACCGCCTGTGCATCTTCGGGAAATATCTCGGCAAAGCGTTTGCGCCCGATTTCCTTAACCTGCTCTACTCTGATTTTTTCCTGTTCGGCTTTTTCGTCTTCGGCTTTCTTCTTGTCCTTTGCTTGCTGAAGAAGTATCGCCACCTCGAAAGCGTCCATAAATTGCGGGTTCTCGCTGTCGTAGTAGTAACCGATGCCGAATTTTTCTTTTAACGGTCTAATAATGTCAGCCGTCTGAAAATCCTTTGTCCGCTGGTTAATCAGCTTGTAAGCAATGCCCCAATCGTTTTTGCGGACTTCGTACACTATATACCTGTCATAACTGTAACCCTCCATTTGGATAATCTGATTAACCTCTACCACTTGTTTGGCTCGGTCTATCTCCTTGTTTGCTCCTAATAAAAATACTTTGCTCATAATTGTCGGGATTAAAAAATGTAAGTGAATAAAAACCAGAAAAAGCCTATCAGCGCGATGAGAGAGAAAAGACAGGATGCAATACCCTTTAGGATATTCCAACAGAAAACCACGCCCAAAACCACCCAAATAAAGTCCACGCCCCACACATAAAAACCTACTGCGGTCGCTACTATCTTTACCACCAATTTTATGCTGAATGGAAGGTTGATAGATTCCTGTTTCCTATTTATTTTTTCTATTGTTCTCATAACGTCTGACTTTTTTTTTATGCCGTAACGGAGCCGGTATGATGAGTTCTGTTTCAGAAGCTATAAAAAGGTAGGCGGTAGCTCACGCAAGATTTTTGTGAAAAATACGCAACGTCGCTCCGGCGATGTCGGAAGATTTTTCACAAAACCGCTCGCGGCTTGAACTTGCGGGGGCGTAGGCGCCGGAAATACCTTTGCTGCTGACAACAGAACCATCAATTAAAACAGGCTCTTACGAGGCATACAAAAAATGAGGAAGACGTTATATCGAGGGAACAGTAGAAAAAACTATATCAGTGATTGGTTATTATGGAAAACAATCACTGCAACCGCCGAATTTATAGGCGCTTGACTTGTGTTGGCTGCCAGTCTGATTTAGTTGGTAGCCACTCTATGCCATAGAAAAATAGAGCGGTAAATAGCTGAATGGGAATATCTATTTTTGTTTCTCCGGGAATACAAGACGTAGAAATATGGAAATAATTAGCATGAGTATAAAAGTCTTCGACACCTTAGCGCAGCGTGTAGAAGATATTGAGGAAAAGGCGGAAAGGTTATACCGCCGACAGGAAGATTTAGGTCTGAAAAAATGGTTAGACAATCAGGACGTTTGCGAAATTTTGGACATAACCAAACGTACCTTGCAAAGCTATCGGGAAAAGGGGCTATTACCTTATAGCCGTATAGAGTATAAGATACGTTACAAGCCGGAAGATGTGCAAAAATTACTGCAATCTTCGGCTCATCAACCGAAAAAAATGTAGGTCATGAATAATTTAATTGAAAAAAGCGATCCGCGTGTGATAGACCTTTTCCGGCGGTTGGAAAAGGCAAGTAGCCTGATTGATAAACTGGAAGTACCATCCCGCCGTTCTTTTAACGGGCAACGATTCGTTACCGACCGGGAGCTTTCAGAACGATTGAGAGTAAGCCGCCGAACATTGCAGGAATACCGTTCCGCAGGAACTATTCCCTATTACTTGATCTGTGGTAAAGTCCTTTATAAAGAATCAGAGATTCAGCAATTCTTGGAAGACTCCCGAAAACAGACCATCGACCAACAGGAATTGGTATAAACAAGAAACGACCCACAAATAGGGTCGTTTCTTGTTTCTGGCATATTGTAATCAGTTCAGCATGGTATTCATGCCTGGAATTTTCCAAAGTATCACGGGATTTAATGCCTGCCGGGTAATCCACTCACGGAAATATTGTGCCTGTCGGGATTTGAGCCGGAAAGCCAGCGCCGTTATCATTTCCAGATTATAGAGTGTCAATATACTGCCGTTGCCGTTATCCTTATGGCGGCAAACTGTATCTTCTTGTAATATCTCATTTTTTAGTATAGAACGGATATTACTGCCTATTGCTGAAATAAAAACACCGAAAAGGTCTGCTATTTCGTGTTGGGTGAGCCAAACGCCACCCGCTACCGGACGGATAGTTACCCGTCCTTCTTCTATTTTGATTGCTGTTGTATTCATTTTATTAATTGTTTGAGGGTTGAACATTCTTATTTTTCTTTCTTTCTCCGGGATAACGGATAGCTGCCCGGAGCGATTCATCTTCATACAAAGCAACTTTATTTGATTTGGATGCCGTTCGTGTTCTAAGCCGTTTCATATCCTCATCCACTTTCTTGTCGGTTACTTTAGCGTATATCTGCGTGGTGGTAATATTCTTATGTCCCATCATCCGACTTACGGTTTCAATGGGAACGCCTTGTGAAAGGGTAATATGCGTTCCGAAATTATGTCGGGCTTTATGAAATGAAATATGTCCAGTATCACAAATCTGAGCTATTTCTTTCAAAAGTTTTCCCATATAAGTACGTCCGTAAACATGAAATATATGTTTATCCTTTTTCTCTGTGCGGTATTTTTCCATAATTTGCAGGGGGATTTCCAGTAGACGCACATTGAAATCAATTCCGGTTTTCTGCCTTTTCATATGTATCCAAAGGCTTCCGTCTGAGGCTTGTTCTATATGCTCGTCAGACAACCTTGTGAGGTCGGCATGGCATAATCCGGTGAAAGTAGAAAATACAAACAAATCGCGGGCACGGCGTAAATTGGCTCTGTCGAATTGGCACAGCATCAACTTCTCCAAATCTTCCAGTTTCAAATGTCGGCTCTTTAACGGTGGCAATTCGGGGAACTGCTTCATATAAGGGTCGCGCCGGAGCGTTCCCTGATTGAAAGCCCGCTTTGTCATTTTTTTGAGGGTATATAAATGTTGATGTACCGTTTTCTGCTGTAACCCTCGTTCTGTCCTTAAAAACAGGTCGAAATCTTCATAAAAACGAAGGTCAAGACTGCGGAGCGTTACATCCTCGGCATCGTATTTTTTCCTGATAAATGCCGAAATATGATTATAAGTCACCACATACTGAGCATGTGCTTCTTTTTTACGATCAACTCCAATACGTTTTTCAAACTCATCATTATGCTCCTTAAAGAGTTTCAGTAGTGTAAGCGGTTTTTGCGCAATACCTTTCAGGGCGTTCTTGACAAGTTCGGCTGTAACAAATCCCAAGCTATCCTTTATTTCTTTATGATGGTTCTTAATGCGTTCTGTAAGCTGGTCAATGGACTTGTTTACTTGAAGTGCATTTTGACTACGTCCTGAAGCACGACCTGCCGATGAATCCCAAAGGGACGGATTAACGGAAACTTTCGTTCCTACCTGTTCAGATTCGGCATCAATACTTATATTACACAATAGTTGACACATGCCGTCCTTACGGATTTTGGTACGGTTGATATAGAATAATATTGCAAACGTGCTACGCCGTTTTTCTTTCTTATCTTCTTTTTTTCTTGCTTCCATAATTGAATATATTAAGTCATTAAATAGCAAATTTGAATTTTCCGGCGAGACGTTTCTCCAATGCTTTCATATCCTCATCAATCTTATCATTGGTGATTTTCGCATAAATCTGTGTCGTTTTAATCTGGTTATGTCCGAGCATCCGGCTTACGGTTTCGATAGGAACCCCCTGTGAGAGTGTGATTTCTGTTGCGTATGTGTGTCTTCCGCAATGCCAGGTAAGCCGCCGGGAAATTCCGCATATACGGGCGATATTTTTTAATTCCCTGTTTAATTCACTATTGAGATACATCGGTAATAGCCGTCCGTTGGATGTCGTTCCACGATAACGTTCAAGAATTTGAAAAGGAATTTCGAGCAGAGGAATTTCATATTCTATCCCGGTTTTCTCCCGGAATGTTTTTATCCAAACTACATCATCATCGGCTACAGAAACATCCTCTTCAGTTAATTTGCACATATCGCAGTACGGGATTCCGGTATAGCACGAAAAGAGGAATAAATCACGGATAAGATATTGTTTGGGAGTGGCAAGCGGAGTTGTTATCAGTTTATTCAATTCCTTGCGGGTAAGATATTTTTGTTGCCGCTCTGGTCGTTCGGCTTCATATCCGATGAATGGATTTTTAGTTATAATCCCTTCGGCTATAGCATCACTGATAATAGTGCCCAACCTGGTAGTTAATAATACAATCGTACCCAGTGCAAGCCGACGGTCAATTTTTAGATAGAGATCGAACTTATCAATAAACGACCTATCCAACGCAGCGAAAGGAATATCCGAAAGTCGATATTTTTCTTTCAGAAAATTTGTAAGATGATTAAAGGCTTGCCAATATCCTTTTTCCGAGCCCTTTTTGCGGTTTACACCGATACGTTTATCGAAATTTTCGTTATGGGTGCGGAAATAAGATAGTAGGGTTTCCTGCCCGGATGCCATGCCCAGCAAAAGATTCTTCACATCTTCGGCTGTCACACCGTCCCTTACTGCCGAAAGTTCACGGTAATATGACAGGGCGGATGCTCTGATTTCATCCAACTTTAGGTTGATCTCGATTGCCGTATGGCTTTTACCTGTGGCACGGCCGGATGCCCATAGGTCTGCCGGAACGGTCATTTTTGCACTAAAGATAGTTTCGGAGAATTTTCCGATTGAAAGCCTTACCATTACAGGGCTTTTTCCATCCTTTTTCGTTTCATTTCTTTTTAGGTAGAAAGACACCTTTACTTCTTGTTTCATGACTCTGTTATTTAAGTGTAAAATTACTTGTAACAGAGTTATTTTCAGTGATATAAAATATGGAGCCAACAGGAAGCAAACTCCAATTTTGTATTCAAAACCCGTCTTTTCGTTGTTAGTGCGAAAAAAGGGTTATTTTTGAAAGACGTTTTAAGAAAAACAAGTGTTCTTTGAGGTGATTATCTTTATTTAGGTTGTTTTTACTTCCTAATCTGGCCAATTAAAAAGGCAGTACTTAGGTAGCAAATCTTTCGCTTAACTGCTCTATATTCTTCCATTTAGCCTACCAGAAGAATATAGCGAAACAACGCCGAACAATTCTAATAACCAAACACTTACTCTATTCTTCCTGATTTTGCCTATCTTTGCGAGATTCTCTATATATTTGCCGGAAAATTAAAAATCATGGCACATAATTACGATTACGAAGCAGTACAAGAACTACTCTCCTGGGCAAAGAATATGCTTGAAAATAAGACATATCCTGAAGCCCCCTATCAACTTAACAAATGTACAAAGATACTTGATTGTGAAGTCTATCTTAATAGTGCAATAGCTACTATCTCGTCTCATTGGGAGAATCCTACGTTCCATCCTACGATTGAACATCTGTGGGAGTTTAGAGAGAAGGTAGAAGGAAAAACTGAATAAAAAAAGCCCCGCAACGGCTCAATTGCGGGGCGGTGTCAATTTTGCAAATTTTTGAATGTTTTTTTAGGAAAATGCCATCATTTGCATTTGTGCACGTAGATTTATATATTCCTTAAATGCATCAGGATTTTTAATGTACTCTACCACTCGTGATATCGCAATGTTTGCCTGTTGTGGTTTAACTTTTACGTATGAGTTGATAGTAATCCCTGTTTTTATAGAGTGTCCTAAACAATATTCTATAATAGGATAGGGAATTCCTATTTCTGAGGCGAATTGAGCAAATGTCTTTCTTGCTGAATAATATGTTAGGCTTTTTTCTATATTCAATTCTTTTGCCAATAGTTTCAAACATGAATTTATATAACGCTGTAGGTTTTTCTGTGTATAATCGTATCCGAAATCTAATATTCCATTTCTACCCATATACTTATTAATCATTTGGCGCGCTTCCGGTATTATACCGATTCTCGTGGTTCTATTTTTACGTTTATGATCTTTGCTCTTTTGGCGATCGTATTCAATTTCATCTCTCGAGAAATCTATTTGTACCAGGTCGGCAAAGTTTGTTCCTCCGGTGTAAAATGAAAGTAGAAAAACATCTTTAGCAAGTGACAACCTTTTACTATACGAGACGTCGCAATTAACTATCTTTCTTATACTTTCTACGCTAATATCAAGCTCTTTGATATCAGGAGTTGGAAGTCGCGTATAAGCGAACGGATGAACCTCACATCGCAATAATCCATCTTTAATGGCTTCGTTAACTCTTGCCTTTATATGACATAAACGCATCTGTCTTCCTCCATCTCGGTAATTATGTGCTTTCAACCACTTATCAAAGTGTTCTATAGTTATATGATTCATAATAACCATTGGTATTTCCCCTTCCGCCGATTGAAAAACCTTTAGTGTATCCCGATTCATATCTGCATAACTTTTCCTGCCTTCTTTTGAAAGCTCATCTATGCGAAGTCTCATAAAGTCATTGAATGTAATGACGGAAGGTGCTACTTTCTCCTGCTGTGTAAGTATTGTTTTTAACTGTGACGCTGTGTAGCAATCCTCATTTTCAATATAGGATAATCTTTCTTTGTATTTCTTTATCTCAAATAATAATTTTTTGTTCATCATTGTAGCGTCTACCCTTGATGTAACTTTGCCGTTACAAAATTGGCAGATATCGTTAACTTGATACTCCATTTTTATGAGAGCTTTTTTACCTTTTGCGGTAATTTTAAGATAAATTGGATATTTGCCCTCAGAAGTGGGGCAAGTTGGGCGAATAATAAATGATAATGTTGCCATATTAGTTATATTTAAAAGACGCCTTTAGTACCGTTTTTAGTACCATGTTCTTTCCCACGGGTGGGAAAGTTAGTCTTTTTTTATAACTGCAACATTAGAATGAACTATTGTAATACATTAATAATCTATGTATTACGCTTCTTTTTGTAATGAGCCGCTAGCCAGACTTGAACTGGCGACCTACGCGTTACGAATGCGTTGCTCTACCAACTGAGCTATAGCGGCAGGATTCGTTTACGGCGTGCAAAATTACAGCTTTATTTGAAAAAACAAAAAGAAAGCTAATCTTTTTTTGATAATAATTATTATAGTGTATTTGTAGTCACTATCAAAGTCGGGTTTCGGCGATTAGTTTTACATTTTCAATATTAATAAAATGTAGGTAGTAGGGAAGGAATTAATGGGGAGTTTTGGTATAAACAGGGCTTTGCAGATAAAATAGAATTTACAATATTATGAAATATGGGAGAGCAATAAGGCTAAATGTTAAATGTTAAAGAAAATATTTGTTTTGCTAACGATGAAAAAAAAGCTGATATAAAAATAGCTTAAAGATAGTGGTTGTATGGAGAAATTAAGGTGTCTGATAGTTGTTTTACTTTAATAGAATACTGATTTTCTGTAGATTGATAGTTGGTAAAAAAGAATTTTTATCTTTATGCACCGAGATATCATTATGTACTATTTTTGAACATATTTATTCGTTTTAGGTATTTTCTGAAACTTCGGAATGAAATAAATGTATATTATGAAAATAATGTATTATATTTGTACCCGATTTAAGAAAGAAACTCAAAAAAGATTTATCAGAATATCTTATGCGTAGATTTATCACACTGTTCTTTTTGACGTTTACTTTGACTGGGGCAGTAATGGCACAAATGTCCGATGATCAAGTAATCCAGTATGTGAAAGATGGCCAGAAATCGGGAAAGAATCAAAAGCAGCTTATAACAGAATTGACTGCACGAGGCGTAACCAAACAACAGGCTGAACGAATAAAAGAACGATACGAAGAGGGCCAGGGGGCCGATGTTGCCGTTGTAGATCAAAGTGTTGCATCACAACAAAGAGAAAGGAGGCAGGATGCTTCTAATGAAGTGACAGCCGGAACATTTGATGTTATCAGTACAGAAGTAAGTGACCCTACTACTAAAAGTACAGCTGCTGCAGCTCGTTTAGTATTTGGTCGCAATATCTTTAATAGCCGGAATTTAACATTTGAACCCAATGTCAATATGGCTACTCCGCCTAATTATCGTTTGGGTCCCGGTGACGAAGTTATTATTGATGTATGGGGAGCCAATGAAGTCAGTATGCGAAAGACCATTTCTCCGGAGGGAAATATAATGGTTAATCTGTTAGGCCCGGTTTATTTGAATGGCATGACCGTTACAGAAGCAAATAGCTTTCTTAAAAAAGAATTCAGTAAGATTTATTCACAGGTGTCAGGTACCAATCCGGAATCTGAAGTACGTCTGACGCTAGGGCAGATACGTTCCATTCAAATTAATGTAATGGGAGAAGTTGCTGTCCCGGGCACTTATATGCTATCCTCTTTATCTACAGTATTTCATGCATTGTATCGTGCGGGAGGGGTCAACAATATCGGTAGTTTGCGTAGCATCAGAGTGATGCGTGGCAGTAACTGCATTGCCGATCTGGATGTATACGATTATATCTTAAAAGGAAAATTGTTAGATGATATTCGCCTGATGGAAGGGGATGTGATCATTGTTCCTCCTTATGAGAAGCTGGTTGATATATCGGGTAAGGTGAAACGTCCGATGTATTATGAAATGAAGAAGAACGAAACACTTGCTACTTTGATAAAGTATGCCGGTGGGTTCTCTGGTGATGCTTATACAAAAGGAGTCCGTCTGGTACGTCAGAGTGGACGTGAATACAAGCTGTTCAATATTGACGAAATGGATTATTCCGTATTCCATTTAGACGATGGCGACGCAGTGACTGTAGGTTCTATCCTGGATCGTTTTGAGAATCGTGTTGAAGTTCGCGGAGCTGTTTACCGTAGTGGTATGTATGAGCTAAGTGGTAATATGAATACGGTGAAACAGCTGATCCGGAAAGCAGAAGGTTTGAAAGGTGATGCTTTTTTGAATCGTGCACAATTATTCCGTGAGCATGAAGATTTGACATTAGAAGTTATACCTATTGATTTGAAAGGTATGATGAATGGTTCGGTGGCCGATATCCCTCTTATTAAGAATGATGTATTGGTAATTCCCAGTATTCATGAACTTCAGGAGCGCGGAGCATTTACGATTGGAGGACAAGTTGCGCGTCCCGGTACATATCCTTATGCCGAAAATACCACATTAGAAGACCTTATCGTGCAAGCTGGTGGTTTGCTGGAAGCTGCATCTACTGTTAAAATAGATATCTCCCGTCGTTTGAAAGATTCCAGAGGAATGACATCTACCAGCCGTTTGGGCGAAGTGTATACTTTCTCTGTAAAAGATGGCTATGTTGTTGATGGGACTCCCGGATTTGTGTTGGAGCCTTATGACGAAGTTATAGTACGTCGTAGCCCTGCTTATCAGGTGCAGCGTAAAGTCAGCATTTCGGGCGAAGTTGTTTTCGACGGTGGATATACCTTGTTGAAGAAGAGTGAGCGTTTGTCTGATTTGGTTGCCCGTTCGGGTGGTTTGACTGCTGATGCCTATGCAAAAGGTGCCCGTCTTATCCGTCGGATGAATGATGAAGAGCGTGCTCTTCGCAGTGCTACTTTGCGTATGGCTATTCATAGTAGTGGTAAAGACTCTGTTGCTTTGGGAAGTCTTGCGTTAAGTGAACAATATACAGTGGGCATTGAACTGGACAAAGCATTGCAGAATCCGGGTTCTGATTATGATATGGTCTTACGTGAAGGGGATCAGCTGATAGTGCCTGAATATTTGAGTACAGTTCGAATTAATGGTGAGGTGATGTATCCCAATACCGTATTATATAAGAAAGGAGCTAAGTTAGGACATTATATTGATCAGGCAGGTGGCTATGGAGCTCGTGCTAAGAAGAGTAAGGCTTATATTGTGTATATGAATGGTACAGTATCAAGGGTGAAACGTTTGCGTAAAGCGAAAATAGAGCCGGGATGCGAAATCATTATTCCAACGAAGCGTGAACGTAAGCGTGTGGATATTGCACAAATTATCGGCTTGACTACCTCGGCTGCTTCAATCGGTACAATGGCAGCTACGGTTGCAAATTTATTGAAGAAATAATATAAAAAACCGTGGATAACATGAACGAAGAAACTGATAAAAATAAAATACCTCAGCCTGTTGAGGAGCAGGAAATAGATTTGATAGAGTTGGCCAAAAAGGTTTGGGCTAACCGTAAATTGGTTTTCAAAACTTGTGGGATTGCTGTAATAGTAGCACTTGTAGTTGCTTTTAGTATCCCTAAAGAGTATGCTACCAGTGTGACACTTGCTCCTGAGACAACAGGAAAATCAACAGGTGGGAGCATGGGAGCCCTGGCTGCCATGGCGGGTGTTAACTTGGGTAATTCCGGAGGTGATGATGCTCTTTTTCCTGAGTTATATCCGGATATTGTAAGTTCAACCCCTTTTCTGACGGAGTTGTTTGATGTAAAGGTAGAAGATCAAAAAGGTGAGTTAAAAACTCGTTTATACGACTATCTGGATGAACATCAAAGAAGCCCGTGGTGGGGAACTATTATATCTGTACCATTTAAAGCTTTAGGATGGGTGGTTTCTTTGTTTAAGGACGAACCTACCGGACAGGGAGATGGTAAAGTTAATCCATTTATGCTAACTAAAGATGAAGCTGCTATTGCAGATGCTTTGAGTAAGCGCATTTCTGTATCTGTAGATAAAAAGACTGGGGTGACTACCTTGTCTGTTACTATGCAAGATCCATTGATATCAGCTGCATTGACTGATACTGTGATGCGTCGTTTGCAGAATTATATTACAGATTATCGTACCAACAAGGCTCGGCATGACCTGAAGTTTACTGAAAAATTATATGATGAAGCCAAGGCTAACTATTATGCAGCACAACAAAAGTATGCCCGGTATGCCGATGGGAATCAGAATATCGTTTTACACAGTGTTCGTACAGAACAAGAGCGTTTGCAAAATGAGATGAGCCTTGCTTATGGGGTATACAATCAGGTTGCTCAGCAATTGCAGATGGCCAAGGCTAAAGTGCAGGAGATTACTCCTGTATATACAGTAGTACAACCAGCGACGGTGCCTTTAAAGCCCGCGAAACCTAATAAAATCATGATTCTTATTGGCTTTGTATTTCTGGCAGGCGTTGGTAGTGTGGGATGGATTCTTTTTGTTAAAGACTTATTAAAGGGATGGAAACAACAAACAGAGAAATAGAAGGAAAAACTTCTTGCTGGTATGCTGTCTATACAGCCGGCAGAGCGGAAAAAAAAGTGAAAGAACGGCTCGACAAAGCTGGCATTGAAAGCTATTTGCCACTTCAGTCTGTAATTCGTTTGTGGAACAATCGTAAGAGAAAGGTAATGATTCCTGTTGTTCCGGGTTATATCTTTGTGCATCTGCCAGTGGGCGATGTTGCTAAGGTTAAAAGTGTAAAAGGAGTTTGTTTCCTATTACGCGAGGAAGGGCATTATGTCTCTATTCCGGAATGTCAGATGGAGGTTTTTCGTTCGATGGTAGAAAATGCCGGTGAATTTATTGAATTTGCTGAAGAACTGACTCCGGGAATAACGGTTCGTGTAACTCAGGGGCAACTGAAAGGGGCAACTGGTGAATTGCTTGATTGTCAGGGTAAGAATAAACTAATGCTTCGTATTGCAGGGTTGGGATGTGCATTGGTTACTGTTGATTCGGATACTATTGAAAAAGTGAAATAAACGTTATGAAGTTAATTACTGAAGCTTTACTGAACACGGTATCCGGACAGGCTAAGGAGAATCCGCGTCTGCGTATGAATTACAACTTCCATGAATCTATGGATGCACCGATTCATCGTATGCTGAATGCGCTGGAACCCGATACATATTTACCTCCGCATCGTCATAAGGATCCGGATAAAGAAGAAATATATCTTGTTTTGCGCGGTAGCCTGCTTGCCATTTTGTTTGATGAAGAAGGAAATGTGACTGAGAAGGTAAATCTGAATCCGGAAAAAGGTATGTATGGAATAGAGATTCCACCTTGTACATGGCACTGTATTGTAGTGCTTGAGCCCGGTACGGTGATATATGAAATAAAGCAGGGCCCTTATGCCCCGTTGACTCCTGAAAACATGGCTCCCTGGGCACCAGATGTGACCGATAGGGAAGGTATAAAAGCTTTTATGAAGCGGATGTCCGAGGGTTAATCCTCGAACATTCTGCTTCGTGCAAGCATGCAAGCTCCTACTATTCCGGCTTTATCTTTCAGCTTTGAAGTGAGAATAACCGAATCTTTATTCACCAGGTTGAGAGAATATTTTCGAATCGCAGTTTTTATCGGTTGTGTGATATAATCTCCCGTAAGCGAAAGAGTGCCTCCGATAATTACCAGTTCCGGATTGAACACATTGATAAGCCCGGCAATCTGCTTTCCTAACTTTTGACCGATTTCTTCCACTATTTCGATACAAAGAACGTCTTCCTTATTGACAGCTGCAATGATTTCGTCCAAGGTGATAGGATCTTCTGATGAAATGCGGTCGGACAGGATGGAGTTTTCTCCGTTTTTAATACGCTCCAGTAATATGCGATGCAGTGCTGAGCCGGATGCTTCAGTCTCGATACATCCTTTTTTTCCACAGTGGCAAATGATTTCGTTTTCATAAGCACTTACATGTCCAAACTCACCCGAGAATCCCGATTTACCGGTGTATATTTTCCCGTCAATAATTATTCCTATACCCAGTCCCCAACTGACATTGACGAATATAATATTCTTTTCTCCCTTTACGCATCCCTGCATATACTCTCCGTAAGTCATGGCGCGGGTATCATTGTCTATGGTTACTTTATAGCCAAGTTTTTCTGTCAGTACATCTGCCAGCGGGCGTTCTTCAAAGTTGAATTGACTGAAACTATAACCCGATTCCGGATTTACCCTCCCTGATACATTTACATTGATATTTAATATTTTCTCTTTATTGATATTGAGTTTTTTTATAAAGTTTGCTATGAGTTTGCAGAGTTCATTCAGCCCTTCTATTGAATTTTCAAATTGATAGGGGATGTTCATTTTAAGCTCCATCATATCTCCTTTAAAGTTAATAAGTCCAATATTGATAGCAAACTTTTTGATATCTACTCCGATGAAATAGCCGGATTCCGGATTAAGTCCGTACAGATTGGGGTGTCGTCCACCACTTGTTTCCAGCTTACCATAGTCGTTGATATATCCGTCTTCACACATTTCATCTATGAATTTGGTAACGGTTGGTACGCTCAAATCCATCTCTTTTGAGAGGTCGGTAATGGTTGAACTACCGTTGTATATATAATGTGTAATGATTCTCTTCTTCACAAGGGCATTTTTGGAGCCCATTTCTATTTCTTTAAGCAGATTATGTTTCATATATGCCATGTTAGTGGTTAATGCTGAACAAATATACAAGTATTTTAAATATTTCGTTTCGTTTTACCTCTTTAATTTATTAATATTCTTTCTTTATTGGTTTATATGAGAAGATATAATAAATAATATAACTTTTATATGGGTATGATAATAAAATAATTTAGAAATATACTTGCTGTTAATTAAGAAGTTTTTATATTTGCAGCATGAATGTTTAAATAAATTGTTTGATATATGAAAACTGTATACTTATGGAAAAGATTATTGGATTGATTGATGCCCCTTTTACTCCTTTTTATGAGGATGGGGAAGTAAATTATGAGCCGATTGCAGCCTATGCCGCCATGTTAGCAAAGAATGGTTTGAGAGGTGTTTTTATCAACGGTTCTTCCGGAGAAGGCTATATGCTGACAGAAGAAGAGCGTATGAAACTGGCCGAACGTTGGATCGAAGTAGCTCCCGAAGACTTCAAAGTGATTGTTCATGTGGGCAGTACTTGTGTGAAGTCGAGCCGGCGTCTGGCAGAACATGCACAAAAGATAGGTGCATGGGGAATTGGTGCAATGGCTCCTCCTTTTCCTAAGGTAGGTCGCGTAGAAGAGTTGGTGAAATATTGTGAAGAGATTGCTTGTGGTGCCCCCAACCTACCTTTCTACTTTTATCATATTCCTGCTTTTAACGGTGCCTTTCTGTCTATGGTAGCTTTCCTTGAAGCAGTAGACGGACGTATCCCTAACTTTGCAGGTATTAAATATACGTATGAGAGTTTGTATGAGTACAACCAGTGTCGTCTTTACAAGAACGGTAAATTTGATATGTTGCATGGACAGGATGAAACGATTCTTCCTTGTCTGGCTATGGGAGGTGCCCAAGGTGGAATTGGTGGTACTACCAATTATAATGGTTGCAACCTGGTTGGTATTATCGATGCATGGAACGCAGGTGATTTGGAGAAAGCACGTGAACTTCAGAACTTCTCTCAGGAGGTCATCAATGTGATTTGTCACTATCGGGGTAATATTGTTGGTGGTAAAAGAATAATGAAATTGATAGGCCTGGATCTTGGTAAGAACCGTACTCCGTTCCAGAATATGACCGATGAAGAAGAAGCACGTTTGAAAGCTGAGTTAGAGGCCATTCACTTCTTTGAGCGTTGCAATAAATTTTAAATCTACTTTTATGAATGTAACCGAATACCTACAGACATGGTCGGCCTCGTACAAGGCTGACATGGTGGATAATATTATGCCTTTTTGGTTGAAGCATGGTCTAGACCGTCAGAATGGAGGTATATATACTTGTTTAAATCGTGATGGTTCGCTGATAGACACTACCAAATCCGTCTGGTTTCAGGGGCGTTTTGCTTTTACATGCAGTTATGCATACAATCATGTTGAGCAGAACCCCGACTGGCTGGCTGCGGCAAAGAGCACACTTGATTTCATCGAACATCACTGTTTTGATTCGGATGGGCGCATGTTTTTTGAAGTTACAGCATCCGGAGAGCCCATTCGTAAACGACGTTATGTATTCTCCGAAACCTTTGCCGCCATTGCGATGGCGGAGTATGCGATTGCTTCGGGCGAAAGGGCTTATGCAGAAAAGGCTTTAAACTTATTTAAAGACATTCAGCGTTTTCTCCAGACTCCCGGCATTCTGGAACCAAAATACTGTGAAACGGTGCATACAAAGGGGCATTCGATTGTCATGATCCTTATAAATACAGCTTCGCGCATTCGGGCTGCCATAGCCGATCCCATACTCGACCAGCAAATTGATGACTCTATTGCTTTGCTGAAAAAGGACTTTATGCATCCGGAATTTAAAGCACTACTGGAGACGGTGGGTGCTAATGGTGAATTTATTGATACCATAAATGGACGTATCATCAACCCGGGCCATTGTATTGAAACCTCCTGGTTTATCCTTGAAGAAGCCAAGTACCGTAACTGGGATAAACAGCTTACTGACATGGCTCTTACTATTCTCGACTGGTCTTGGGAGTGGGGATGGGATAAAGAATACGGTGGTATCATCAATTTCCGCGATTGTCGTAACCTGCCCCCACAGGATTATGCACATGATATGAAATTCTGGTGGCCGCAGACGGAAGCTATTATCGCTACACTCTACGCTTACCAGGCAACAAAAGATGAAAAATATCTTGCTATGCATCAGCAAATCAGTGATTGGACATACGCTCATTTTCCTGATAGCGATTTTGGCGAATGGTATGGATATCTTCATCGCAACGGAACAGTCTCACAACCGGCAAAAGGTAACATTTTCAAAGGTCCTTTCCACATCCCCCGGATGTTAACGAAGGGCTATGTACTTTGCCAGGAATTACTACCTTAAAACAACAATATATATATTTTGCCATACAAATTGTTTACGGTTTTTAATGGTATTGTCTATTAACATTATTAACGTAGATGTTAAAGGTCGGATTCTTCCTTTGTAAAAGTACGTACTTTTGTAGTATGAAAGTGTACACTCTTGTATAGCAAAAGTGTACATTTAACACTCCATTAAATACGTACTTTTATAATATAAAGAATAGTACTTCTGAATGTGTTGATTATCAATAGATAAACTCGCTGAATAGTGAGGTTTGAAAGAGAAAGTATATTCTTATATTTGCGGGTGATGAGAGAGATACTTGTTTTAGAGACAAGTATAAACCGTAGCAGGAAGTACGCAATAATAAATAAAAAGAACTACATATTATGAAAAACTCAAGAATTTATCCATGGATTGTGGTAGCTCTTCTTTGGGGAGTGGCATTACTCAATTACATGGATCGTCAGATGCTCTCGACGATGAAAGACGCCATGCAACTGGATATTGCAGAACTGCAATCAGCTACTAATTTCGGTCGTTTGATGGCTGTGTTTCTTTGGATATACGGATTTATGAGTCCTGTAGCCGGTATGATTGCCGACAGGCTGAATAGAAAGTGGTTAATTGTAGGGAGTCTTTTCGTATGGTCTGCTGTCACTTTTGGCATGGGATATGCCGAAACGTTCAGTCAGGTATATTGGTTGCGCGCTTTGATGGGAGTTAGTGAAGCACTTTATATTCCTGCCGGGCTTTCACTGATTGCCGACTGGCATCAGGATAAATCTCGGTCATTGGCAGTAGGTATACACATGACGGGGCTTTACACAGGGCAGGCTATCGGTGGCTTCGGTGCTACGGTAGCAGCGGCATACTCCTGGCATACTGCTTTTCATTGGTTTGGTATTATTGGCATTATCTATGCTTTGATTCTGGTGTTGTTTTTACATGAGAATAAAGAGCATATTGAGATTGAACGTTTACGCAGAGAGGAGCCGAAGCAGAAATCATCTGTATTCAAAGGGCTTTCATTGTTGTTCAGCAACATTGCATTTTGGGTAATATTGTTCTATTTTGCCGCACCGAGCCTTCCGGGATGGGCTACAAAGAACTGGCTGCCTACGCTGTTTGCCGAAAATTTGAATATTCCGATGGCCGAAGCGGGGCCAATGTCAACTATAACGATTGCTTTGTCTTCTTTCGTCGGTGTATTACTTGGAGGTGTTCTTTCGGATAGATGGGTGTTGAAGAATATCCGTGGTAGAGTTTATACCGGTGCTATCGGATTGGGACTTACGATTCCGGCGCTGATGTTGTTGGGATTTGGCCACAATACAGCAGGCATCGTGGGAGCGGGTTTGTTGTTTGGTGTGGGCTATGGCATTTTCGATGCGAATAACATGCCTATTCTGTGCCAGTTTGTGTCAACTAAATATAGAGCCACGGCTTATGGTATAATGAATATGACTGGTGTATTTGCCGGAGCAGCGGTTACCAGTTTGTTGGGACGCTGGACCGATGGTGGCAATCTGGGATTGGGCTTTGCATGGCTTAGCGTTGTTGTTCTGATAGCATTGGCGTTGCAACTCTATTTTTTGCGGCCTAAAACTGATAATATGGAATAGACTTTATCTATGCTAAATAACTTAATTATCTCCATATCCTGTAAAATGAAAAAGATTATCTTTGTCCTCAATAATATTCATACAATTTTGATCATTACCATGAAAAAGACCCCTCTTCTGTTTCTCCTTTTCTGCTTTTTATGTACCACACCTGTACTTTATGCAGCAGATACTATCTTCGTTAAGGAAACGCGTATCCCTATCTTAATCGAAAGACAAGATAACGTCCTGTTCTATCTGCGCCTGAATGCACAAGAGAGCAAAAAACTAAATAATGTGGTTTTGAAATTTGACAAAGGAACAAGGCTTTCAGATATTCAATCGGTGAAACTTTATTATAGCGGTACAGAGGCGTTGCAGAATAAGCATAAGAACCGTTTTGCACCAGTTGAATACATTTCCAGCCATGCCCCGGGAAATACGTTGGCTGCCAATCCGTCTTATTCAATCAAAAAAGCCGAAGTGAGTAATCCTAACGCTGAAGTAATACTGAAAGGCAGTCAAGATCTGTTTCCAGGTGTCAATTATTTCTGGGTCAGCTTGCAAATGAAACCTTCTACTCCGCTGGCCGCTAAGGTTACGGCGAGTATCGCCTCTGTGACAGTGGATGGTAAACAAGCACTTATAGATATTGTATCTCCGAAAGAAACAGAACACCGCATGGGGGTAGGCGTGCGTCATGCCGGAGATGATCAGTCGGCCGCATTCCGTATTCCGGGATTGGTGACTACCAACAAAGGTACGCTGTTGGGAGTGTATGATGTGCGCTATAATAGCAGTGTTGATTTGCAGGAACATGTCGATGTAGGTTTAAGCCGGAGTACGGATGGTGGAAAGACGTGGGAAAAAATGCGTTTGCCACTGGCATTCGGAGAATATGGAGGACTGCCTGCTGCACAGAATGGGATAGGAGATCCGTCTATTCTGGTAGATACAAAGACCAATACAATATGGATTGTTGCTGCATGGACGCACGGCATGGGCAATCAACGGGCGTGGGTGAGTTCGCATCCGGGAATGGATATGAATCATACGGCGCAATTGATGATGACAAAGAGTACTGACGATGGAAAGACGTGGTCGGCTCCGATCAACATCACGGAGCAGGTGAAAGATCCTTCTTGGTATTTCCTGCTGCAAGGACCGGGGCGTGGTATCACCATGCAAGACGGTACGCTGGTGTTTCCCATTCAGTTTATTGATGCCACATGTATACCCAATGCCGGTATTATGTACAGTAAGGACCGGGGACAAACCTGGAAAATACATAACTATGCCCGTACCAATACCACCGAGGCACAAGTGGCGGAAGTAGAGCCTGGTGTATTGATGCTGAACATGCGCGATAACCGGGGTGGAAGTCGTGCAGTATCTATAACCAGGGATTTAGGCGAAACGTGGACAGAACATATTTCTTCGCGGAGTGCTTTGCGTGAGCCGGTGTGTATGGCAAGTCTGATAAAAGTAGAGGCAAAGGACAATGTGCTTGGCAGAGATCTTTTGTTCTTCTCCAATCCTGATACAACGAAGGGAAGAAACCATATCACTATAAAAGCCAGTCTGGATGGAGGCGTGACCTGGTTGCCTGAACATCAGTTGTTGATAGACGAGGCCGATGGTTGGGGATATTCCTGTCTTACGTTGGTGGACAATGAAACGATTGGCATTTTGTATGAGAGCAGTGTGGCGCATATGACATTTCAGCAGATTAAAATAAAAGATATAGTGAAATGAGGCACATTGTATATAGCGTTGCATTTCTCCTGTTGCTTTGTGCATTTCCTACAGTCCGGGCAGGTGAAATTCATTTCCTGCCAGAGCCGCAGCAAGTGAAACTGAGCGGTGAGCAGTTTGATATGAAACGGGTGAGGCTCGTCTCTTCCGTACTTGTTCCGCAACTGGAAGCATGGGTGACCGAAGCGGGAGGGACTGCCGATGAGCGCGCCTCTTCTGTAATTGAAATCCGGTTGGTTGAGAAACTGGAGGGGATACCCTTGAATGAAAATGAAGCGTATCGCCTGACGGTACATAGAAACAAGATCAGGGTTGAGGCTATCACCGAACAAGGAGCTTATTGGGGATTACAAACATTGAACCAATTGTTGCAGTGCCGGAGAGGAAAGACCTTTGTTCGGGGATGTGAGATTGTAGACTGGCCTGCTTTCCGGGTACGGGGATTCATGCAGGATGTAGGCAGAGGCTATATTTCTATGGACGAATTGAAGCGGGAGATCGACATGCTTTCTCGTTATAAAATCAATGTGTTTCACTGGCATCTGACAGAAAACCAGGCATGGAGGCTTGAGAGCAAGCTCTTTCCGGTATTGAACGATAGTTGCAATGTGACGCGCATGCCGGGCAAGTTTTATACGCAGGAAGAAGCCAAAGAGTTGGTTCGGTACTGTAAACAGCGTCAGGTATTGCTGATACCGGAGTTTGATATGCCGGGGCATAGTGCCGCCTTTGTACGGGCCTTTCGGCACGATATGCAGAGCGAAGCGGGAATGAAAATTCTTAAACTGCTGATGGATGAGGTCTGTGAGGTTTTTGAGGTACCTTACCTGCATATCGGCACGGATGAGGTAGCCTTTACCAATCCGCAATTTGCGCCGGAGATGGTAGCCTATATCCGGGCAAAAGGCAAGAAAGTGATTTCTTGGAATCCGGGCTGGAACTACAAACCGGGAGAAATAGACATGACCCACCTCTGGAGCTACCGCGGAAAGGCGCAGGAAGGTATCCCTGCCATTGATTCAAGGTTCCACTACCTGAATCATTTTGACGTATTTGCCGATATAATAGCTTTGTATAACAGTCGCATTTACAATCAGCCTCAGGGTAGTGAGGATATAGCCGGGGCTATCATGGCAGTGTGGCAGGATAGGGTAGTAGTGCCCGAGGAGAATGTGATCAGAGAGAATGCCTTTTATCCTAACATGCTGGCTTTTGCCGAGCGTTCGTGGAGAGGGGGAGGCTCCGAATATTTCGACCGGAACGGTACGGTTCTTCCGAGTGAAGACTCGGAGGAGTTTAAGAGCTTTGCTGATTTTGAAGAAAGAATGTTGTGGCACAAAGAGCATCCTTTCAAAGGATATCCCTTTGCTTATGTGAAGCAGACAAATGTGAAGTGGAACATTACGGATGCTTTTCCCAATGGAGGAAATCCGGAACAGGCATTTCCACCCGAAGCCGGATTCAAAGATCAGTATGTATATGATGGCAAAGCGTATAATGTGCGGCAGGCTATCGGTGCGGGTATCTATCTGCGTCATGTATGGGGTACGCTGGTCCCCTCTTTCTATAAAGAGCCGGCAGAAAACCATACGGCATATGCCTATACATGGGTATATTCGCCCAAAGCACAGGATGTGGGGTTGTGGGCGGAGTTTCAGAACTACGGACGTTCGGAGAAAGACTTGCCTCCTCCTGCCGGAAAGTGGGACTATCAAGGGAGCCGCATCTGGTTGAACGATAGTGAAATACTACCTCCTGTGTGGACGGCTACCCACACAAAGCCGGATAATGAAACGCCTTTGGGTAATGAAAACTTTACAGCCCGCCCTCCTTTGAAGGTACACTTGAATAAGGGGTGGAATAAGGTGCTGCTGAAACTTCCGGTAGGGAAATTTACGACTCCTCAGGTCCGCCTGGTGAAGTGGATGTTTACAACTGTTTTTGTCACGCTTGATGGCGAACATGCAGTAGACGGGTTGATTTACTCGCCGGAGAAGAAACTAAAATGATTTTGTATTTATTGAATTCAGATAAAAAAGGATGACGATGAATAAAGAAATTGACTTGTCCGTATCATGCTACGGGAAAACGAGAGAGTTAGTTTATGATTTGGTACTGCTTCCCTGGGGAGCTACCGAACCGCATAATCTGCATCTGCCTTATTTGACAGATTGTATCCTGGCACACGCCATTGCCGTTGATGCGGCAGAGCGCAGTAAAGAGTTGTATGGTGTACGGTGTATGGTGATGCCTCCTGTAACTATGGGGGCACAAAATCCGGGACAGCGCGAGCTGCCCTTCTGCATACATGCCCGGTATGAGACTCAGAGGGCAATTCTTACGGATATCGTGGCTTCACTCCATACACAGGGCATTCGCAAAATGGTGATTATCAATGGACATGGCGGGAATAATTTCAAGAATATGATTCGCGACTTATCTGTTGATTACCCGGACTTCCTGATAGCTTGCAGCGAGTGGTTTGCGGTGCTTCCGGCAAGGGAGTACTTCGATCGGCCAGGTGACCATGCCGACGAGGTGGAAACTTCTGTGATGATGCATTATCACCCGGAGTTGGTTAATTTGGAAGAAGCCGGTGAGGGTAAATACAAACCATTTGCTCTAAGTTCCCTACAAGAAAAGGTGGCATGGATTCCGCGAAACTGGCAGAAAGTATCTGAAGATACAGGTGTCGGAGATCCTCGGCTGGCTACGGCAGAAAAAGGTAAAAGATACGCTGGGGCTGTGGTAGAAAAGTATGCGCAGTTGTTGGGGGAATTGGCGAAAGGAGATATATACTGAGTTTCACCACAGAGTAGCACCGAGTTTTAAATCTTTATTGAAATGCAGATAAACGCAAATTTTCGCAAAGGGAAACAAATAGATGATAAAGAACTACAGTCTTTTAATCTGCGTTAATCCGCGTTTCAATAAAGATTTAAACTCAGTGTTACTCTGTGGTAAAATCTTCCATGATCTATATATTATGAAAAAGTCCTCCCTCATAGTCCTGTCACTGATCGCCACTGTAATCACGGGCGGTCTGCTCCCGGCATGTACCTCCTCTTCCGGGCAGGCGGCCGTCTCTTGTGCCATACGTATAGAGCATATCTCCGGTTTTCCGGATTATGAGCCCGGATACTCTCTGGGAGTATCGGCATGCTATGCCGGTTTTATAAACGACGAACTAATCATTGCAGGCGGTTGTAATTTCCCTGATATACCTGCTTCCGAGGGAGGTGAAAAACGTTTTTATAAAGGCATATATAGGGGCCTGCCCGCCAACGACTCTACATTGACATGGACCCAAATAGGTGAACTCCCCGTTGAGGCTGCCTATGGAGTAACGCTTTCACTGCCTCATAAACTAATCTTTGTAGGTGGCAATCATTCCGCAGGTGGGCTTTCTACCACCTACTCTTTGTCATTGAATGCCACAGACGATGTTGCTATTCTTGACACATTACCTGCGTTGCCTTTTGCTTTAGATAATATGGCAGGCGCTGTTCTTGGGAATGTTCTTTATGTGTTCGGGGGTAACAAAGCAGGTGTTCCCTCTGCTTCTCTGTTCTCTTTGAGCATGGAGAATCCTGCTGAGGGTTGGAAGGAAGAACCGGCTTTACCCGGAGCTCCACGTGTGCAACCTGTTTGTGCTGCACAGGGGGATGTGTTCTACGTTTGGGGAGGTTTCTCACCTTCCTTAGGAGAGAATCAGGAGGCCACGGTTGCTACGGATGGCTATCGGTATCTTCCGGCATCGAAAACATGGGAACCCGTATCGGCACCTGTGGTCCCGGCCACAGGCGAACTTCTTACTTTGACGGGAGGGGCCTCCATAGCCTGCTCGGACAGTCTTATTCTTTGTGTAGGCGGAGTGAACAAAGAGATTTTTCTGGATGCAATCAGTGGAAGTTATAGCCGGGTTACTAAAGAAAATTATCTGACGCAACCCGTAAGCTGGTATCGCTTTAACAACCGCTTGATGGTATATGATATCCACCGGAATGGCTGGGATGAATGGGGACAATCTTCCGGTCTGGCACGTGCCGGTGCTGCTTTGGCAGGAAGGCAACAAGAAGTCTTCGTTATAGGTGGTGAGACAAAGCCCGGTATTCGTACAGCACAAATTTGCAAGATCGTAATTGAATGAACATTAAGAAGGAATAATTTATGAAGAACAAGTGGATTTTTATCGTGCTATTGCTTGTATCTGTTGCAGGCAATGCCCAGGAGCGGAAGTACTCAACGTTTTATTATCAGCGGGCTACTTTGTTTGAAGAGTTACCCGTCACCTCGAAGGATATTATTTTTCTGGGAAACAGTATCACGAACGGAGCGGAGTGGGCCGAGTTGCTTGGCAATAAGCATGTCAAGAACAGAGGGATCAGCGGTGATGTCTGCATGGGAGTGTATGATCGTCTGGATGCGGTTCTGAAAGGGAAACCTGCGAAGATCTTTTTGCTGATCGGCATTAATGATGTAAGCCGGGGCACTCCGGCAGACACCATTGTGCAGCGCATCGGCATGATTGCCTCTAAAATAAAGGCAGATTCGCCCCGAACGAAGTTATATCTGCAAAGTGTACTCCCGGTGACCGATCATTATGGACTGTTTAAGGGCCACACTTCCCGTTGGGAAGAAGTAGAGAAGATCAACAAAGGGATATTCCGGCTGGCTACGGAGAGGGGGCTTACGTATATCGACCTTTACGCTCATTTTGTTGATCCGGCAACGGGGAAAATGAATATGGATGATACGAATGACGGATTACACCTGTTGGGTAAAGGTTATCTGAAATGGGTGGAGATTGTTAAACCTTATGTTAACGGAAAATGAAAAAGATAGTACTGAGTTATTTGCTGGTTCTTTGTAGCCTGGTTGCCGTAGCCCAAACGCCGGTAAGGGTGGCTTGTGTGGGAAACAGCATTACGTATGGGGCCGGGATTGAAAACCGGGAACGGGATGCGTATCCTGCCCAACTGCAACGGATGTTGGGAGAGGGGTATGTGGTAGGAAATTTTGGTAAATCAGGGGCCACACTGCTGAATAAAGGGCATCGTCCCTATATCGGACAGGAAGAATTTCAGCAGGCACTGACCTTTGCGGGAGATGTTGTTGTGATTCATCTGGGCATCAATGATACCGATCCGCGCGACTGGCCCAATTATCGTGATTATTTCGTCAGAGACTATCTGGCGCTGATCGACTCTTTCCGTGTAGTCAATCCGAAGGCGCGTATCCTGGTGGCGCGAATGACTCCCATTACCTACTGCCACTCCCGTTTTGAGTCGGGCACGCGCGACTGGCACGAACAGATACAACACGCCATTGAAAGGGTGGCTGAGCTTGCCGGGGCACAACTGATAGACTTTCATGCTCCCCTTTATCCCTATCCCTTTATGCTTCCGGATGCGGTACATCCCACTGCCGAAGGAGCAGGGATTCTGGCACAAACGGTTTGCTCGGCCATCACCGGTGATTATGGTGGCCTTCGTCTGCCGCAGGTATACAGTGATAACATGGTGTTACAGCGTGATTGTCCGTTGGAAGTGCGGGGCACTGCCAATGCCGGAGAAGAAGTAACGATAAGCATTGCCGGACAAAAGCAACGGGCTAAAACCGGATCGGACGGACAGTGGTGCGTGCGTCTGAAACCCATGCAGGCAGGAGGCCCTCATACACTTACTGTCTCTGCCGGAAAGACCCGGTTACACTTTTCCAACGTGTTGGTAGGAGAAGTATGGCTTTGTTCGGGGCAGTCCAATATGGAGTTTATGCTGAAAGAAGCTTCTACGGCCCGGATGGATATTCCTCAAAGTGGCAATAATGACATTCGTTTGCTGGATATGAAAGCCCGTTGGCGTACCAATCCTGTAGAGTGGGAGGTGTCCGTACTCGATTCTCTGAACCATTTGCAGTATTATAAAGATAGCCAATGGACGGTTTGTACGTCGGCCAGTGCTGCTGATTTTTCTGCTGTGGCATACTATTTCGGGAAGATGTTGCAGGATAGCCTGCATGTACCCGTTGGTTTGATTTGCAATGCGATTGGTGGTTCGCCCACAGAAGCATGGGTGAGCAGGCATGCATTGGAGTTTCACCTTCCTGTCCTATTACGTAACTGGGCGAAGGGTGATCCGCAAAACTGGATACGCGCACGCGCTACGCTGAATGTTAAGAAATCGACAAATCAGTTTCAGCGTCACCCCTATGAACCATGTTATCTGTATGAGTCCGGTATCCTCCCGTTGGATAAGTTTCCGGTGAAAGGAGTGATCTGGTATCAGGGAGAATCCAATGCTCCCGATTACGAGACGCACGAGAAGCTGTTCCACCTGCTTGTAGATAGCTGGCGCAAGAATTGGGAAAATCCGGAACTTCCGTTTTACTACGTACAGCTCTCTTCCATGGACCGTCCTTCGTGGCCGTGGTTTCGCGATAGCCAGCGCAGGTTGCTGAAGGAGATACCTTATACGGGCATGGCTGTTTCGAGTGATCAGGGTGATTCGCTGGATGTACATCCTAAGAATAAGAAACCGGTGGGCGAGCGTCTGGCACGTCAGGCATTGAACCGTACGTATGGTATGAAAGCGGTTGTACCTTCCGGACCCTTGTTCCGCAGTGCAGAGTTCCGCAAAGGGGCTGCTTATGTTTCGTTTGATTTTGCCGATGGAATGTCTTCTTCGGATGGCAAAGCGTTGCAGACTTTTGAAGTGGCAGAAACCGAAGGGCTCTTCTATCCGGCCAAAGCCGAGATCGTTGGCGACCGGATAAAAGTATATAGCGATCAGGTGAAGCATCCCCGTTATGTGCGTTATGGCTGGCAACCTTTCACCCGTGCCAATCTGGTGAATGCTCAGGGGTTGCCGGCTTCTACTTTCCGATCTTATTAAGAGAGAGGAAATACCTGCTGTATAACATCTCCGAATACCTTTTTACAGGCAACACCTTTACTGCATGTAGTCCACGCCTTTACTGCATGCAGGCAAGGCGTTGCCTGTATGCAGCTCATATAGCGTCTTTTTGTTACTGATTTCATAGGCTCTGTTCCGTGACATTCCGGAAGCCGGAATAAAATTCATTGCTTCACGAACCCCTCTATCCTTTTTTTTGTTATAAATGTATATTGAAGATGTATATACCTTAAAAAAAGAGATAACATGAAGCAACACCACA
The DNA here is from genome assembly GCA_019416685.1 of Bacteroides sp. GTDB lineage: Bacteria > Bacteroidota > Bacteroidia > Bacteroidales > Bacteroidaceae > Bacteroides. Next base: position 36,381 of record DXWV01000037.1, on the reverse strand, counting down.
CTACACATTTGAGATTTTCTCTCCTATGCCTCTTTTCTCTGTTTCTTTTTTCGGATGTCGTGGCTCAGAAGTCCGGGTTAGTTCCGCTCGATTCTTTAATAACCGTAGGATATGCCACCGGAAGTATTAAAAATCTGTCCGGTTCCGTTGAGAAGATCACCGAGTTACAGATGAACCGGGATCAGATCACGAATCCTCTCGATGCAATCCGTGGCCGTGTGCCGGGGTTAACCATACAACGGGGAACAAACGGGCAGGCCGCCCTGGATGCCGTTCGCTTGCGGGGTACCACCTCCTTGACCAGTGGCAACGATCCGCTGATCATCGTCGACGGGGTATTTGGCGATTTGAATATGCTTACCTCTATTTACCCCACTGACATCGAAAGTTTTACTATCCTGAAAGATGCCTCCGAAACTGCCCAGTACGGTTCTCGTGGGGCTTCCGGTGTCATAGAGGTGACTACTAAAAAGGGTATTAGCGGTAAAACCCGCGTTAGCTATAATGGCAGTTTCGGTATAACCTCCGTTTACAAGAATCTCAGCATGCTATCGGCAAACGGCTTTCGGCAGGTGGCCGGTGAGCGGGGGCTTTCCATTCTGGATTTGGGAAACAATACCGATTTTCAGAAAGAAATAGAACAAACCGGATTTCAGCAAAATCATCATATCGCCTTTTATGGCGGTTCCGATGCCTCCAGCTACCGTGTCTCCTTGGGATATGTAGACCGGCAGGGGGTGATACAAAATCAGGATATGAAGAATTTTACATCCAACATGAATATGAGCCAGAACATTTTTGGCAACTTTATCCGTTGCGAGTTAGGCATGTTCGGCTCCGTGCAGAAGAACCATAACTTGTTCGATTACCAGAAGACATTTTACTCTGCGGCTACTTTCAATCCCACCTTTCCCAATCATAAGAATACGGAAACCGGTTCGTGGGATCAGATCACAAGTGCCAGCCAGATCACCAACCCGCTGGCATGGATGGAAGTGAAAGACCATGATGCTACTTCTCACATCAGTACACATGCCCGGCTGACGTTCAATCTGATGGATGATCTAAAGCTCGTCATGTTTGGTGCATACACCTACAATATTGTAGAGAACTCCCAGTATCTCCCCACATCGGTCTGGGCACACGGGCAGGCATACAAAGGGACGAAGAAGATGGAGTCTCTGCTTGGCAACCTGATGCTGAGCTATAAGAAGAACTGGCGGAAACACTTCTTTGATGTACTGGCACTTGCCGAGCTTCAGAAGGAGACCTATACCGGATATTATACTACCGTCACAAACTTTAGTTCCGACCAGTTTGGATATGACAACCTTCAGGCAGGTGCAATCCGCCTTTGGGAAGGTACGAATTCTTATTATGAAGAGCCACATCTGGCTTCCTTCATGGGGCGCTTCAATTATACCTATGCCGACCGCTATATTCTTACCGTGAATGCCCGTACGGATGCTTCCTCCAAGTTCGGGAGCAATCATAAGTGGGGCTTTTTCCCTTCCGTATCCGCAGCATGGGCGGTGAGTGAAGAGGAGTTTATGAAACGTATCCCTCTGGTTGACAATCTGAAACTACGTGTAGGTTACGGATTGGCGGGAAATCAGAACGGGATAGACTCATACACTACTCTCGGATTGGTGAGGCCCAACGGGGTAGTGCCTGTGGGCAATTCGGCAGTAGTTACCCTGGGAGAGATGCAGAATATAAACCCCGATTTGAAGTGGGAGGTGAAGCATACGTTTAATGCCGGGGCAGATTTAGGGATGTTTGGCAACCGCCTGCTACTCTCTGTCAATTACTACAACTCAAAGACCACCGATATGCTCTATCTTTATAACGTCAGTGTGCCTCCCTTTACCTACAACACGCTGCTGGCAAATATCGGTTCCATGCGTAACAGCGGTACCGAGATAGCCATTGGTATCACTCCACTCAAAACGCTGGATATGGAACTGAATATCAATGCCAATATTACCTTTCAGCACAACAAACTACTCTCTTTGAGCGGTGTCTATAATGGCGAGAATATCTCGGCACCGGAGTATAAAAGCCTGGCAAGCCTTGACGGTGCAGGTTTTCATGGAGGATACAATCACATCGTCTACCAGATAGTGGGACAACCGCTCGGTGTTTTTTATCTTCCGCACAGCAACGGGCTTGTTTCCGATGGCGATGGCGGATATACCTATGGCATAGCCGATCTGAACGGAGGAGGCATCAGTCTTGAAGACGGTGAAGACCGCTATGTGGCAGGGCAGGCAGTGCCCAAAACTTTACTGGGGTCTAACATCAGTTTCCGTTACAAGCGTTTTGATATTTCGGTACAGATCAACGGAGCTTTCGGACACAAGGTCTACAACGGCACTTCGCTGACTTATATGAATATGAACATCTTCCCCGATTATAATGTGATGGAAGAGGCCCCCCGGCGAAATATAAAAGATCAGACCGCCACCGACTACTGGCTGGAAAAGGGAGATTACGTCAACTTCGATTATCTTACCATCGGCTGGAATGTCCCGTTAGCAAAGGCTCAGAAGTATATCCGGTCACTTCGTCTGGCACTTACGGTCAATAACCTGGCTACCATCAGCGGCTATTCCGGACTTTCGCCGATGATCAATAGTTCCACTGTCAACTCTACATTAGGAGTAGATGATAAACGTGGTTATCCGCTGGCGCGGACTTATACAGTAGGTTTGAGTATTAACTTTTAAAAAGGAGCTACGATGAAACGTTCATTTATATATATAGCATGTTTTCTGCTGTTATCACTGGTACAACTATCCTGTGATGACTTTTTACGTGAGAAACCGAGAGATCGCATCTTTGAGGAAGAAGCATATAAAAACTTGTCCGACTTGTATCTCAATGCAGTCGCCTCATTGTACAACAATATTGGCGGATACAGTGACAGCCAGGGCTTGCAGGGCACCGGACGCGGTATCTACGATCTGAATACCTTCACTACCGATGAGGCTATAATGCCCACCCGGGGTGGCGACTGGTATGATGGTGGCTTCTGGCAGGGGCTTTATCTGCACAATTGGGGTGTCAATAATGATGCTATACAAGCCACCTGGGAATATTTGTTTAAAGTGATAGGTTTAAGTAATAAATCGCTGGAAAGAATAGCACAGTATGCCGGGACGGACAACGACAGGGAGTTAGTGGCCTATGAAGCAGAGGTACGGGCATTACGTGCCCTGTATTACTATCATCTGGTAGATTTGTTTGGAAATGTTCCGTTGGTATTGTCTTCTTCTATGCCGGTGAAAGAAGTGAAACAGTCCACCCGCCAGGAAGTTTATGATTTTGTTGTACGCGAGTTACAGCAGTCGGCTCCCGAACTGAGCACTGCCCATAGCAATCTGCCCGGTACTTATTATGGACGCATTACTCGCCCCGTTGCCCATTTCCTTTTGGCTAAACTGGCTCTGAATGCAGAGGTATATACCGATAATGACTGGACGGACGGCATACGTCCGGATGGCAGAAACATCTATTTTAATGTAGGTGGCGAAGAGCTTAATGCCTGGCAGACCGTTGAGGCTTATTGTGATTCTGTCACGAAATCCGGTTACCGGCTTGAAGAGGATTATACCACCAACTTTGCCGTATTCAACGAATCATCAGCCGAGAATATCTTTATTATACCGATGAATAAGAACCTGTACACCAACCAGATGCAATATCTTTTCCGCTCGCGTCACTACAACCATGCCAAAGCATACGGCTTGAGCGGAGAGAATGGTTCAAGTGCCACCATTGAGGTTCTGAAAACCTTTGCTTACGGCACTCCTCAGGTTGATCCCCGTTTTGACAAGTGCTATTTCGCCGGTATTGTTTATGATTTGAAAGGAAACGTAGTGAGGCTGGACGACGGTACGATACTTGAATACCTACCCTGGGAGGTGGCTTTGGATATATCCAATGAGCCTTATGAGAAGACAGCAGGAGCCCGTATGAAGAAGTACGAAGTAGATGATACGGGCACGAAAGACGGTAAACTGATGGAGAATGATATTGTGCTTTATCGCTATGCCGATGTGCTGCTAATGAAGAGTGAAGCAAAAGTCCGCAACGGAGAGAACGGTGATGAAGAATTGAACCGGGTACGTTTCCGCGTGGGTGCTCCTTATCGGGAAGCCACTTTGAATACTATTCTTGATGAGCGCCAACTGGAATTTGCCTGGGAAGGCTGGAGGCGACAAGATCTTGTGAGGTTCAGACTATTCACTCGTTCTTATAGTAGCCGTCCACAGTTGGTTGGCGAAGCGAGTGGGTATACTACGGTATTCCCTATACCGGATAAAGTGAGGCGTATGAATCCGAATCTGGTTCAGAATCCGGGGTACAAATAAGGGGGAGACAGAGATAATTTATTCTGGAATAATGATAGCTGTCTGTTGGCAACTTTTCTAAGGTTGACAGGCGGCTGTTTGTTTATTTATTAACTTATGTCAGTAGAATATTTTTATATTGACGGAAAACATGTTAACAAACATAATGTCGCAGATGTAAAAAAGTTCATATATAATTGCCTGTTAGTATTGTTTTTGTAATTTTACAATCTCTTTTTCTCCCTTGTTCTCAATGACTCATTGCAGGAATACTGACTTAACTCAATAGATATGAAGAATTGTACTTTGTTATTCCTTTTGTTTTTTATGATAGCACCAGCTTTTGCTCAGCAGTTATCAAAAAAGTCTTCACAACCCCGATCTGGTGATGTCCTTTATAAAGTACAGCTAAACTATACTACTTCCGGAGCAAAAGGTTCAGGGATAGTATGGGATTTTCGTACACAAAAAGCAGATGATGACAGCTACAGGGTTGGTTATACTGGTAAGATTGATTCTGTACTTTGTCTATCAGAATCCCGTACGCAATACAGGTACCGGCTTTCCACTGATTCGTTGCTTCTTATAGGCTATGAGAATGCCAATGTCCGGGTAGACAACAGGCTTCCGATGATTACTCTGCGCTATCCATTTGCCTATGGCGATTCTATCGGCTCTTATTTCTATGGTGAAGGGAGTTATAGCCATTCTTTAGGCATCTCTTCCTACGGTTTTTCTTCCGTTGTGGCCGATGGATTAGGGTGTTTGCTACTTCCCGACACGGATACTTTGCGGCAAGTTCTTCGTGTTCGTCGTGATCAGTATATAGGGCAGACCTACTATGCCAATAGGCATTCTACTCCCAGTATTGACAGTATTCCTCATTTATCCGATACTATACAGGTATGGTTGCAACGAGACCCTGCTACCTGGCATGTTGTCCATTGCCAGTGGTATGCTCCCGGCTATCGTTATCCGGTATTCGAAACCTTTGAAAACTCTATATATAAGTCCGGTATTTTACACAAACACTTCAATACCTCCTTTTATTATCCCCTTACAGAACAGCAATATCTGAAAGATGATCCGGAAAACCGTGCTATTCGTGAACAGTTAGCGGTCGTTGCAGAAAAAACTCCCGGACAGAATTCGGAAAACAATCCTTCCGTATCAGGACCTGGGTACAGGTCTTTTCTGTTGGATTATACGTTGGTTCCCGGGAAACAATTGACACTGAACTATCAAATGAATGAACCGGTACAGTTGGAAGTGATTCTTACCACAGTTTCGGGCATTGTTATCCACTATCAGTCTCCTCACATCGTTTCTGCGGGGGCTTATTCTGAGAAAATAGATGTTTCGCAGAGCGGAGACAGAGAGTTTATTCTTAGTACTATTGTAAATGGAAAACAAGAGTCCCGAAAAATAATGTAATAGTGACCTTAAAACTAATTATGTATGAAGATAATAACAATATTTATTTCTGCACTTTTGTACTGTTGTCTTTTGGGAGCACAAAAAGGGCAATCGTTATTTAAAGATATTACTCCTTCTCCCAATTCGTGTGCATTGGCGCAATATGTTGACTATCCGGTATCTCTGTATACCGGAACTCCTTCCATCCATATTCCTATTCATACGATTGAAACAGGGCCTTATAGCTTTCCGATAAATCTTAGTTACCACGCTTCGGGTATCCGGGTTGCACAAGAAGCTACTTGGGTGGGATTGGGCTGGTGCTTGAATGCCGGTGGTCTGATAACACGTACAATCCGGGGGAAAGATGATCTTGGTACCGGATATTATTATAATGAGACAGATATTCCTGATGTAGTGGATGGTTCGGTAGATTCGGAGTATATAAGAATGTCTCATGAATATGGTACTGCTTTTATTTTCCCCAGATTATCGCGGGATGCCGAACCGGATGTGTTTTATTATAACTTTGGTGGATATACAGGCCGTTTTTATTGTAAATTGGGAGGACATAAACTACAACAGGAGAATCCGGGAAGCGGGTTTATCTATTCTAATCCGGAAGATAATCTGAAGATCGAGGAGATTGAACTACAAGGAACTACTACTTTTATCGGATTTAGAGTAACTGTTCCTGATGGTACCAGTTACTGTTTCGTGCAACCGGAGATAAAATATTCTCGTTCATATACAGAATCGAATGCCAGCATGTCAAGCATTGAAGGTAATTTTGAACAAGGTGATATAGATCCCAGTAATCCGGCAGATAATCATGTGACGGCTTGGTATCTGAAAGATATCTATTATCCAAATGGCGACCGGATTACTTTTGAATATGATGAAGAGTTGAATGCTTATGTGTCTCCGGTGAGAGTATCGCAACATATATATACAATATTGGCACAAGATGGAAAGAAACTTCCGTATGATACATTTACTCCCAAGGCTACTTACTCTGCTGACCTGACTGTAGAATATCCTCGTCTGAGGCGTATTAGCTGGAAAAACGGACATATTGATTTTGTTGCAAGCCAGGATAAAAGAGAAGATGTACGTTCTTTGTATTATTATAAACATAACGCTGATTGGGGTAATCATTTCCCGGCTCGTGCATTGCAGGAGATTAAAATTTGTGGCTCAGATAAAGAACCTCAGCCTTTGAGTAAGTACTACTTTCATACCTCCTATTTTACTTCATCAGATTCGTGCAAGAATTACCTGTCGCTTCGATTGAGACTGGATTCTATAACTGTAACCGGGACAGAGGCACGTAGTGTTATGTATCGCATGGAGTATGACACAACCCATCTTCTTCCTCGTAAGAATAGTTTTTCCTGTGATCATTGGGGATATTACAACGGTATAAAGAACAATTGCCTTTATCCTTCGATAATTACGGATCGGGATTATGAGGGTTTTGCACATAATATCATTATTCCAAAAGGAACTCATTTGCCTGGTGCCAATCGTGGCACACTGCCCGATTATGTAACTTCTTGCATGTTAACGGCCTTTGAGACACCCGAGGGCGGACGTACTGAATTCACTTACGAACCAAAAGCCATTGATGGAGAAAAAGTAAAAATACCTTTGTCTGATGAAGGTACCTGGAAGGAAACATTACGGTTTGTAAAGCCTGCCAGTGAGCATTTGAAAACCAGCCGGTTTTATATGCCGTTTGACGGATATGTGGATTATGATTTCATGTATGGTGGTAATGAATTTCACGCAGAGGAAGAGAAGGGAACTGTTATTTTTGGTTTTCGTGATCGCAGGCATACGGCAAAAGATATAAATTGGGATGACCGGTCAATCCGGGGGCGTAAAGTTTATCTGACAGAAGGTTTTTACACTTTTGATATGCAGTCAAATACTACTGTTGTGGAACAAACGGCAACTTTAAAGTTATATAAGGTTCCTTATTATAAAGGGTTGCCTCTTGCCGGTGGAGTTCGTATAGCTCAGATCAAATCACCGTCAACTCTCCGGAAATATCAATATATGAATGATAATTGGAAAAGTTCGGGCATTCAGATACGTAACCCTTTATACGCTGTCCGTGAAGTCTCTCTTTGCTATGATGTTGCAACTACAGATCCCGGTAATTATTATGTGGCTGGCAGTACGATTGTATTGAACCGCTCTTCCGGCTCTGTTAATCCTATGGAAAGCCCGACAGCCGGAGTAGCGGTTGGCTATAGCCAGGTCAGTGTCTTGACAGATACATTGCGGGAAGACTTTTATTATTATAACAAGAAAGAGAGGGAGGGAGCTGTTTCCGGATTTCCGGGAGAGTTTATTTTTAAAAATGGTAAATTGCGTCGGCATTGTATCTATGAAAACGAAAGAATGACAAAAGCTACTTACTATACTTATCAGGAACGGGAGATTATGAGATTAAAGGCGCTTCGGGAGGACCCGGGTAATTTCTTTGTTATTTCGAAGTACCATATTCCGATCACATTCTGTGCTGTGTCTCATCAGTATGATTCAATTATCGATATTCACGGAACGACTCCGGTTGTTCGTAATTCGATGAATAGTTATCTATACAACACAACCAACTTCCAGCCTCGGACTATAACTAAAAAAGTAACAGACCGGAATCTGAATGAAACTCATGAGATATTTTATTCTGTTGATTTTAAAGATCGTTCACCTTATAAAGAGATGTGTGAGAAGAATTTAGTCTGTACACCTGTTGAAGAGAATTTTCGTAAAGGGGCACAAAACCGATTAGTTCGGAAAACACTCCATACATACAAGAAGAATAATAAGAATAGTCAGTTTGTTCCGGAAGCCGATTATATTTATTATCAACCATTTGGTAAGGAAGAACCTTCTTCTTTATATGGCGATATGAGCTTGTTTGGAAAAGCGGAAACTACCTATGCAGACTATGACCCTCAGAGTAATTGCACCTCTATACAAAGCCGGATGGGGCAGACGGCTGTTTATGTGTGGGGATATAAGTCACAATATCCTATTGCACAAATTTTTAATGCGACTATAGAAGAGGTAAAAGCGCAAGGAATTGATGTTGACGTTATCGGGCGTTCCGATGAACCGACTCAGGCACAGTGGCAGGCTTTGCATGCCCTTCGCACTAAACTTCCACGTGCGGAAGTTATTATAATGACTTATCGTCCGTCAGTGGGCATCACTTCAAAGACAGATGGACGGGGTATCACCACTTATTATGAATATGATGATATGGGACGCCTGAACTGTATACGGGATAATGACCATAACATCATTCAAACAAATCACCTTAAAATGGCTACTGAAAAATGAAACGCACATTAATTATATATAGTCTTTGCTTGCTGCTTGTCCATGTGGGAGTACGCATTTGCGCTCAGGAGAATAGTATCACTTCTCACATTTTGCGTGAGCCGGTTCAGAAGTTGTCAGCAGTTAATGAAAACAACTCCCTCACTACTATTGAGTATTATGATTCTGCTGGCCGGTTAATTCAAAAGCTTCAGAAAGGGATTAGTCCTGATAAGGGGGATTTGGCAAACTATATCGTTTATAATACGGTTGGTCAGAAATCACAAGAGTATCTTCCGTTTCCTTTTTCCGGTAATAACGGGGCTTTTGTTTCTCATGCAAATTTTGAGTCTTCAGGTAGTGCATGGTCTCATGATTATTGTTATGAACCTGCCATTGGAGGGCAAGTGCGGGAAGTTTCGGGCCTTCATTTAGGTGGTAAAAATGTTACTTACAAGTATCGGCTGAGCACTTCTGCTATACCGGAGTTGAATGCTTTTGAATTCAGAATGCAAGGGGCCACTACACTTGAAAAACGTATAGCAGCGACAGGGGCCTATCAAGTCACCTGGGAAACGGATGAGGATGGCCATCAAACTTTGCTTTTTGTGGATAATGACGAACGTACAGTGCTGAAGCGTCAAATAGGAGAAGACGGATATCATGATACTTATTCTGTATACGATAATTATGATCGTCTTTGTTGTGTTCTTCCCCCTGCTGCTGTAGACGGATACACCTCTTTCAACAATCAAAGTCTGTCTGAGGGGAATTATCTTGATTTATATGCTTATTTTTATATCTATGATGATGATAACCAGTGTGTGGAAGTGAAATATCCGGGTGCAGACTGGATCTATACAGTATATGATGGAGATCATCGCCCGATTCTGATACAAGATGCTAACAGGAGAGTAAAAGGTGAATGGAGTTTCATTAAATATGACGGGCTTGGGCGGGCCGTTGTAGAGGGGACGGTCAAAGATAGCCGTAGCCGTGAAGAACTGGCAGCACTCTACCGGGATGTACTGATACGCGAAAATTACAGGGGCGCTTCCGGTTCATGCATGGGTTATTCCGACAATGTGAAGCTGGGGCAGGGAGGATATACATTTATTTGTGTTCGGTATTATGATACCTATGATTTTACAGAACTTACCGCAGAGTGGCCCTCTGTCGACATTTCCACTTCCGTTTCTGCAAAAGGATTGCAGACAGGGGTGTTTGAATCTGTATTGAATCTTCCGGATAAAGGGCGGTATACAGTCAGTCGGTATGATGATAAAGCGCGGTTACTTACTCAGTCTTCAAAAGAAACATTATCCGGCAACAGCCTGTCTACAGATTATAATTACAACTTTCAGGGGGCATTGATACAGAGTGAATCGCATTATGACAATCGTTACTCTTTGAAGTCGAATTATACCTATGACCATGCCGAACGTGAAAAAAGCAGTACCTATGCTTTAGGATATGAGGCAACTCGGCATACTTCTCCTTTGCGTACATTTAATTACGACTCTTACGGACGTGTTATTGAAAAGCAATTGCAGGGTGATAAAGTTGCAGTGATGTATAATTACCAGAATGATGGGACTCTATATAATATTATCAGTACGAGCCGGTTTAATGAAACTCTTTATTATGGGAATTCTATGTTGCCCTATCAACTCTCTCGTTGCTACAATGGTAATATAGCCGATATCTCTATTAGTCAGGATGGCCGTTCTTATTTTTATCATTTTGATTATGACGAATTCAATCGTTTGACTTCAGGCATGATGTACGGGATGAGTGGTAGCCGTTTAAAGAATGATGAGTTCTATAGTTATGATAAGATGGGTAATATCACGTCTTTATATCGTTTGGAGGAAGCAGGAACTGTAAATGGTTTGGATATTCATTATCGGGGTAATCAGCTATTGAAGGTGACCGATGACAACAAAAGTTTTCATGGCACTTATGATTTCGCCATTTATCCCGATCTTGCTGATAGCGAACAAGAGTATTATTATGATGGTAATGGCAATGAAACAGCTAATCTTGATAAGAATATTGTGGCAGTACGCTATAATATCCTTAATCTACCGGATACGGTACAATTTGGTGATGGCAACCGTATCGTAAATTATTATCTGTCAAGTGGTATCAAGTTGGGAAGTATTTCCCGTACTTATACCACTCCGCTCTCCGTACCCTTGGATAAGATAACCAATAGTACCGATCCTTTTGTAGAAACTAAAGAGTGGCGTAATGGAGAAATGCACTACAAAGGTGATGTTGCGGAACGGATAGATATTCAGGATGGTTATTTGCAATTATGTGTAAATAAAACATCCGGCAATTTGGATTCTCTTAAATCTTATGCGTATGTTTGCGATCATTTGGGTAGTGTCCGCCAGGTTTGCGATGCTGTGACAGGCAATGTAGTCCAGAGTTTAGAGTATTACCCGTCCGGATTGATCTTTCGTAGCACGAACTATGATCTTCAACCAGATAAATATACGGGCAAGGAGTTGATCTCCATGCATGGTCTGAATCAATATTATTCAAAGGCACGCATGCAAGAGTTTCAGATCCCTCATTTTACAACCCGGGATCCGTTGTGCGAGAAATATTATGATCTGAGTCCGTATGGATACTGTGCAGGGAATCCGATGAGGTATGTGGATCCGACAGGAGAGTATATTGAATCGGCATGGGATATAGCCAGCCTTGCAATGGGAGTTAAAAGCTTCGTCAGTAATGTACAAGGTGGTAATGTTGTTGGGGCGATTGTTGATGGAGTAGGGATAGTGCTTGATGCCGCTGCTGTCGCTTTACCTGTGATTCCGGGCGGAGCGGGAGCAGCAATAAAAGGTGTTCGTGCTATAGATAAAGCAGTTGATGCAGCTAAAACTGCAGATAAGGTTGTGGATGGTGTGAGTGCAATGAAGCGAGGGATACAAAATGAAGCTAAAGTGTTAGAGAGTATAGGTGAGGTTAAGAATACAGCTAAATACACGGTTAATTTGACAAGAAGAGAAAAAGTAACCGTTATCCCGGATGCCATAACTAATGCAAAGGTTATTGAAGTTAAAGATGTTAAGTCTCTTTCTAATACCAAACAGATACGAGGAGAACGTCAGGTTGCACAGGATTTAGGGAAAGATTTTACAATAATAACAGGAGAGAAAACTCATGTATCCGGTAATATACCGACTGAGGAAATAATAAGGAGAAAAGATATTGGTCCACAATAAAATAGATTTAATAAATTATGGGAAATTTTGATTATAAAAATATTTGTTTACAGATTAAGACAAGGGAAAACTTCACAGATTCAATGTTTGTTGAGTTTATGAAAGATTGGAATTTTACGGAAAAAGAGTACGATAAATTTTTAGATACTATTGGGGATAGTAATATTTCCAATAAATATTCTAGGCGAATAGTTGATTTTTTTATCAATTATAAAGATGGGGCTCTTCTTCCTGATAGGTGCGGACCATACGAACCGCTGAGTTATAATTTTAATAAAAATGATACCTCTGATCCTATAGAGTGGTTGAGCTTCCCTGCCGGTTCAGTGTTATTAAAAAAAAGATATAAATATACTGCTGAAATAAAAAATGACTACTTTGCAATAATATTCTCAAATGGAAAAGTATTGATACCCAAAAGGGTACTTCCTGAATATTTAGGGAAAATCACATTTTGGTTTAGCAAACAGCGAAAAATCGATATGGTGTTTTTAGAGCAGCTTTTAAGGGGCTTATGTACTTATTTGGACGCGGATAACGGTATAATCTTTGATCAAGAAACTGATGAGATTTTGTTGGACATATTTTAATGATAACAGGCCTGTTGTATATCGTTTGTATTTATAATGTGAGATGAATTGTCTGTTAATCAATGAAATTCTTTTTACTCATACTTATAATTTACAAGGTTTGAAAAATATTGAACAGTGGAAGTATTACAAAAAGAAATGATATTTTGGTCCACAATAAAATTAATAAGTTATAGAAAGTTTTGATTATAAAAGGAGTTGATTTCCATGCATGGACTGAATCAATATTATTCAAAGGCACGCATGCAAGAGTTTCAGATCCCTCATTTTACAACCCGGGATCCGTTGTGCGAGAAATATTATGATCTGAGTCCGTATGGATACTGTGCAGGGAATCCGATGAGGTATGTGGATCCGGATGGACGATTTATTGGAACTGCCATTGGAACATTCATTGGAGGGTTAAAAGGTGCATATGAAGCTCATAAAAATGGTACGGATGTTTGGGCAGGGGCTGCAGAAGGGGCAGTAGCTGGTGCTATAACCGGTGCGGCTGTAGATCTGGCTGTTGCAGCTACGGTTGCTACAGGAGGTGGAGCTTTAGTCGTAATTGGAGTAGGTGCTGCTGCAGGAACGGTCGGTGGAGCTACAGGGGCAATTGCGGGAGATGTTACGGGACAGGTAGTTACATCAGTAAGAGAAAATAAAACATTATCTCAAGCAGTAAGTAATGTTTCGACAAATAATTTTGCAGATAAGGCTAAAGGTGGAGCCATAAATGGGGCTATAAATGGTTTAAGTGGTGGATTGTTAGGGGTAATGGGAAAAGCAGCTACTTCATCTGCACAAGTTATTCAAGGAACTATGTCCAAAAACATAACAACAACAGCTACTATATTAACCGAACAAGGTGCGACTCAAGGAACTGTAAATACAGCCGTAAATGGCATAACACAAGGGATGGGTACTGTAGTAGCTAATACAACAAAATCAATGATAAAAGTGGAAGCTGTGACATCAGTAGTAACTGAAGTTTCAACAAAATTAGTAGAAGAACATTTAAAACATGGAGGGCGTTAAAATGAAATTGTTTGTGAAGTTAGTGTTTTGTTGTAATTTTTTATTTTGGGGAGGAGGTTTCCTACTTGCTTTTCTACAATATATAGCATACAATGGTTTTGGTGATATTTTTGAATATGTTAAGCCGGAGTATCTTGAAACGCGTGTTGAAATAGATTCTATCACAGAAACTAAAACGATCATCTATAAATACACTATAGATAAAAAAAACTATGAATCAAAGCAGTCTATTTACATATCAAGAATTGCTGCTCGTGATTTTTATGAAAGCAATGTGTATTATAATAAGCAAATACCTTGCCTGAGTTATATTGGAAAGAAAGAATTAAAATTAAAAAGTACTAAAATAGATATGTGCATTACCGGTTTTTTCTTTTTGTTTATTTTTCTGATATATAAGTATGCCGACATGGATAAATGGATTGGAGTCTATACAAGAGGAGAATACAAGAGTAGCAGGCCAAAGAAGAAGTAGTTTCTTTTAATAAGATCCCTCATTTTACAACCCGAGATCCGTTGTGCGAGAAATATTATGATCTAAGTCCGTATGGATACTGCGCAGGGAATCCGATGAAGTATGTGGATCCGGATGGAAAAGACCTTTGGGATTTTTGTTAGATTTTGGCTCTTCTATTTGGGGAAATTTATTTTTGGGAGTTTTTAATAAGCCTGTTAACAACTTGATATCGAATGCTAATGATTATAATGTAGGTCGTGATATTGGGGATGTTATTAGTATAGGGATGGGGGTAATAGAGGCTGCGATTGGAGGTGGTACGGCAGGAGGAGGTACTGTAGCAACTGTAGGGTCAGTAGGAACGACATCACCAATAACAGTTCCTGTTACAGCAGCAGGAGTTGGATTGATAGTGCGTGGAACTGCAGTGGCAGGAAAAGCTGTTGTGAGTTTGATGTCACAAGATGGGCGAGTTTCTCAAAACGAAGTAGGAGGGAGTAATACCTCTTCAGACAATGGGGTAACAGAATCCACTGTACAGAGGAAAGGGAAAGGCCGTGATGGTGCCACATCAAAACATATAATAGAAAAAGATTCACAAGGTAATACAATGTCAAAAACACATCAGGTGAATGATAAAAATGGGAATATAATTCATCAACATCAAGATTTTGTTCCTCAAAATCGTCCTCAGGGAGAAAAGGCCACGATGAGACAATTCTCAGATGAATGGGTCAAATATCCTAAAATAGAGAAAAAATGAAACAATCAGAGCGAATTGTAATAGAAGAATCTATTCTAAAAGTAACTAATGAGTTGTTACAAGAGTGGAGAGGAAAATTCAAGAAATTTTCTGTTTATAGTGATTTCCCTTTTGTTAGTAGAACAGGGAGTGAAGCTACTTATTTCTCAGAGATAGAGGTGAACTACTGGCATGAAGACGGTGCTTTTATCGATTTTTTTTCTATTATTATATTTATCCAGGGTGAACAAGTTTTAAATATTGATGAAGCACGATCCTATGTTGAAGAAGAAATACAAAATTGTTATGATAGATATATTCATAATATCAACTTGAAACAGGGTTGATATATGTTGGTATGAGCGCGGATCTTTTTGTAGAAACTAAAGAGTGGCGTAATGGAGAAATGCACTACAAAGGTGATGTTGCGGAACGGATAGATATTCAGGATGGTTATTTGCAATTATGTGTAAATAAAACATCCGGCAATTTGGATTCTCTTAAATCTTATGCGTATGTTTGCGATCATTTGGGTAGTGTCCGCCAGGTTTGCGATGCTGTGACAGGCAATGTAGTCCAGAGTTTAGAGTATTACCCGTCCGGATTGATCTTTCGTAGCACGAACTATGATCTTCAACCAGATTAATATACGGGCAAGGAGTTGATTTCCATGCATGGTTTGAATCAATATTATTCAAAGGCACGCATGCAAGAGTTTCAAATTCCTCATTTTACAACCCGGGATCCGTTGTGCGAGAAATATTATGATCTAAGTCCGTATGGATACTGTGCAGGGAATCCGATGAGATATGTGGATCCGGATGGAAAAGAGTATGGTATGCCAGAATGGTTTTCTGTGCAAAATTTTGATGCAGGTATTTATGGGCGTATGTTTTCGGGCTATCCGGTGATCCATATACCTCAATTTATATTAGAACATCTTTCTACCGATTCTTATGTGATAAGAGATGATCCACAGAAAAAGAAGAAAACAGGTAATAAAACATCTTCAACGGATCTTCCTATTCCAATATTGACCACTTTAGGTACGGCCGCAGAAGCATTCGGTACAACGGTTATATCTTATATTGGTCCATTTTTTATTATACTTACGCTTCAAGGAGACAGTTCTCCGAAACGTACAGTTGATGAGGCTGCAGATAGTAGTAAGAATGAAAGGCATGGTGACAGCGGACGAGCTATTGAAAAGGAGAAAGACAGATTGGAAGGGCTTGAGTTGGATTTGAAGAATGCAAAAACAAAAAAAGAAAGGGAGCAGATAAAACAGAAAATTAGAAATATTAGAGAAGCTGCTTCTAAAAAACAGAAAGGAGAAGAGCATGGAAGAACAGGTCGTTAATGTATTGATACCGCTAAAATCGTTGTCAATATTTGTGTTAGGAACAAATGTTGAGGATTATTTGTGTTTAAATTATAAATATATTTCAAAAGAGGACATGAAAGTATACAGTGATACCTATGACTTTCCCGACTTTGGAATATCGTTATGGACAGATGAAAAAACAAATAAAATCATATACGAAATAAGAACAGATATATCATGTGTGTATAAAGAACATGAATTGATTAATATGTTATATAATGACTTTCTAAATTTGGTAAACTTATTACCTGATGAAGTAAGTGATATATACATACGTGGACCTAAGAAAAATGGTCGCAATTATGCCGTTTATTATTTTAATCAATTAGGGTTAACTCTTTGTGTTTGGAGAGGACGTATTCACTTTATTAATATATATAACTATGATGAGTTTATGAATGATTGATCGGCTTTGACCACAATGTTTTATATAGTGCTATCCATTTTATTTTTCAGAGATAGAAGTAGATCACTGGTATGAGAACGATGCTTTTGTCATTTTTTTCTATTATTAATTTATACAAGGTAAATTGGTTTTGACATGTAGATTCTCTTATTTATAAAACTACGTATTTAACTACATGTTAATTACGTATTTAACTATCAGTTAAAATGCATAGTTTGTGCTAATAAAGTACGTACTTTTTTAATGATTGATAATCAATATGTTTGGGTAAAAGAACCACTTTATCATAATAGGATTTTGGTAGTTCTTTGAGGAAGATAAAAAACGCAGGATAACGCTAATTTTCATAAACAAATCCTATACTCTACAGTAAAATGAATTATATGAAAATTTGCATTAGCCTGCGTTTGAATAATATGAAACAAACACTAATGTGCTTAATCAAAGAAGCTCTTGAACTTCTTAAAGATCTTTTCCTTCACAGAAGTATTGGGCTTGAAATTATCGGAAGTATCCAGCTTTTCAAGTGTACTCTTTTCTTCTTTTGTTAATGCTTCGGGCACGTAGACACTTACATTTACCAGTAAATCTCCTGTTCCATATCCATTAACACTTGGTAAGCCTTTGCCACGCAAACGAAGCACTTTACCCGGCTGTGTACCCGCATCAATCTTTACTTTTACCTTTCCGTCGATGGTAGGTATCTCAACAGCTCCTCCCAAGGCTGCTGCCGGGAAACTGAGAAGTAAGTTGTATACCAAATCATTTTCATCACGGAGCAGGCTTTCGTGTGGCTCTTCTTCAACCAGGATGAGTAAATCACCCGGTACACCGTTATGTTTTCCGGCATTACCTTTTCCACTCATGGAGAGTTGCATGCCTTCTGCTACGCCGGCAGGAATCTTAACCGTTACTACTTCCTCTCCATATACAATACCATCACCGCTACACTCCTTACACTTGTTCTTAATGATTTTACCTTCACCATTACAAGTGGGGCAAGTGGTGCGGGTCTGCATCGTACCCAAAATAGTCTGTTGGTTACGAATTACCGATCCACTACCTTTACAGGTCGGACAAGTCTCAGAACCACCGTTACCTTCTGCACCCGTTCCATGGCAGTGTGTACAAGGCACATACTTTTTCAGCTTGAACTTCTTTTCTACTCCGGTAGAAATTTCTTTCAGCGTCAGTTTTACTTTCACACGAAGATCAGAACCGCGATAGCGTCTCTGTTGCTGACTGCCTCCGCCTCCAAAGCCACTGAAGCCTCCGAAGCCACCACCTCCGCGACCTCCGAAGATATCGCCGAACATGGAGAAGATATCGTCCATAGACATACCTCCACCGAAGCCGCCAAACGGACCACCATTTCCGGCAGCACCACCCATACCTGCATGACCGAACTGATCATAACGGGCACGTTTGTCCTCGTTGCTCAGCACATCATATGCTTCGGCTGCCTCTTTAAACTTTTCTTCCGCCTCCTTGTCGCCCGGGTTCTTGTCCGGGTGATACTGAATGGCTTTTTTACGATACGCTTTTTTTATTTCTTCTGCTGTTGCGGTTTTCGTCACCTCCAGCACTTCATAGTAGTCTCTCTTTTCCATATATATATTTTATTCTCCAACTACCACTTTAGCGTGGCGCAGTACTTTATCGTTCAGTGTGTATCCGGTCTGTACACAATCCAGAATTTTTCCTTTCTGTTTTTCAGATGGTGCGGGAATCACTGCGATGGCTTCGTGGTAATCTGTATCCAAAGGCTTATCTTTGGTTTCGATTACTTTTACGCCATTTTGTCCTAATACAGAAATGAATTTGTTATAGATAAGTTCCACACCTTCTTTAACGGCTGCTACGTCTGTTGCTTTATCCATCATTTGGATAGCACGTTCCAGATCGTCAACCACAGGCAGGATACTATTCAGGCTCTTTTCACCTCCATTCAAGATCAGTTCAGCTTTTTCTTTTACCGTACGTTTACGGTAATTGTCGAATTCGGCAGAGAGGCGCAGATATTTATCTTTCTGATCTTCAATGATTGCATCAGCTTCTTTCAATTGCTTTTCCAGCTCTTCTTCTTTGGTCAGGGGAGCTGCCTCTTCTGTATTTTCTGTATCCTGCAACTGTTCGTCTGCAAGGTTTTCAGCGTTCAACTCTTGTTCTTTAGCTGTTTCTTTTTCTTTAGGATTCATATCTTTATCTTTTTTGTTCTTAATAAATGGATTCAATTTCATGTCAATAGGACGTTACAATGTAATTGCCTCCCAGCAAAAACTCTGCCAATCTGCTAAACATGTCAAATAACGCTGCAAAGGTAATGCTTTTCTGTCAGATTGACACATGCTACATAGCATGTAATTCATTAAAAATGTCTATCTTTGCAACCTGTTTGTGAATAAACAGACATTTCAATCATAAATTGTAAATAGTTAAAATCGTAAATATAAAAGATGATTACAGTTTCAAACGTTTCGGTACAGTTTGGTAAAAGAGTATTGTTCAATGATGTAAATTTGAAGTTTACAAGTGGGAATTGTTATGGTATTATTGGTGCCAATGGTGCAGGTAAGTCCACTTTCCTCCGCACAATTTATGGCGATCTTGATCCGACTACCGGAAATATAACATTAGGGCCGGGCGAACGTCTGTCGGTATTGAGCCAGGACCACTTTAAATGGGATGCTTTCACGGTAATGGATACTGTGATGATGGGGCATACTGTGTTGTGGGACATTATGAAACAGCGTGAAGAGTTGTATGCTAAGGAAGATTTTACCGATGAAGACGGTTTGAAGGTTTCCGAACTGGAAGAGAAATTTGCCGAGCTTGACGGCTGGAATGCCGAAAGTGATGCTGCTATGTTGCTCAGTGGCCTGGGAGTTAAAGAAAACAAACATTATGTGTTGATGGGTGAGCTGAGTGGTAAAGAGAAGGTACGTGTGATGTTGGCGCAAGCACTTTACGGTAATCCGGACAACTTGCTACTGGACGAGCCAACCAATGATCTCGATATGGAGACCGTGACATGGCTTGAAGAATATCTGTCGAACTTTGAACATACCGTATTGGTGGTGAGCCATGACCGTCACTTCCTTGACTCAGTATGTACGCACACGGTTGATATCGACTACGGAAAAATCAATATGTTTGCCGGTAACTACAGTTTCTGGTATGAATCCAGTCAGTTGGCTCTCCGTCAGCAACAAAACCAGAAAGCAAAGGCTGAGGAAAAGAAGAAAGAACTGGAAGAGTTTATTCGCCGGTTCAGCGCCAATGTGGCTAAGAGTAAGCAGACTACCAGCCGTAAAAAAATGTTGGAGAAACTGAATGTAGAAGAGATTAAACCTTCTTCACGTAAGTATCCGGGCATCATCTTCACACCCGAACGTGAACCGGGTAATCAGATTCTCGAGGTTTCAGGCTTGAGTAAAAAGACCGAAGAGGGCGTAGTGTTGTTCAATGATGTGAACTTTAACGTTGAGAAGGGAGATAAGATCGTATTTATTTCACGCAATCCGCGTGCTATGACGGCTTTCTTTGAAATAATCAATGGCAATATGAAGCCGGATGCCGGACATTTCAACTGGGGAGTGACGATTACTACCGCTTATTTGCCGTTGGATAATACGGATTTCTTTAACACCGATCTTAATCTGGTAGACTGGTTGGGGCAGTATGGTGAAGGGAATGAAGTATATATGAAAGGATTCCTGGGGCGTATGCTTTTCTCAGGAGAAGAAGTTTTGAAAAAGGTTAGTGTACTTTCGGGTGGTGAAAAGATGCGTTGTATGATTGCGCGTATGCAGCTTCGTAATGCAAACTGTCTGATTCTGGATACGCCGACTAATCACCTCGATCTGGAATCTATTCAGGCATTCAACAACAACCTGAAAACATATAAAGGTAATATCCTGTTCTCTTCACATGACCATGAATTTATTCAGACTGTAGCAAATCGTGTGATTGAACTGACTCCGAACGGTATCATTGACAAGATGATGGAATATGATGAATACATTACTTCCGATCATATTAAAGAATTGAGAGCTAAGATGTACGGCGATAAATAAAAAAAGATTCTTTTTATATTAAATGCAGGCAGTATAGGAGTTTACTTCTATACTGCCTTTTTTATAATCATGCTTTTCCTAAATTCTCGTTAATTCCCTCTTCTGTTTGCGAACTTTTTACAGAGGAGATACGTTCCTTGTATAAACAATACAAAAAGAGAATATTATGAATTTTATCTGGTATATTCTGATAGGAATAATTGCCGGCTATGTGGCTGGTAAAATAACAAGAGGAGGTGGCTTTGGGTTACTGGTCAATCTTGTTTTAGGAATTATTGGCGGTGTGCTCGGAGGCTGGGTCTTTGCCTTACTTGGGTTGGCAGCAACGGGTATTATCGGTAGTTTGATAACTTCTGTTGTAGGTGCTGTTCTATTTCTGTGGATTGCATCTTTGTTTAGTCATTCGCGGCAGTAAGTTACCTTGTAATGTATTTATTTTATTAACTAACATAAATTTATTTGATTATGGAATGTGGAAATGCTAAATTTCTGGTAGGTCTTGGATTAGGTTCTGCCATTGGTGCGCTGGTTTATCACTTTTCGCGTACAGCGAAAGCTAAGAAACTGAAAAATGATGTGTTTAATGCTCTGCATGAGATTGAGGCAGATGCCGAAGCTGCAATGGAAGATGCAAAAGTAAAAGCTGTGAAAACAGGTGCTAAGGTTGCAGGTAAAGTGGCGGATAAGGCCAATGA
Organism: Bacteroides sp.; assembly: GCA_019416685.1. Taxonomy (GTDB): domain Bacteria; phylum Bacteroidota; class Bacteroidia; order Bacteroidales; family Bacteroidaceae; genus Bacteroides. Next base: position 14,665 of record DXWV01000037.1, on the reverse strand, counting down.
GGTAAAGGAAAAACTAAGTGGGGCAGGCCAATAAGCCTACCTTTTTATATATGCTCTCCCCGGACAATGTTTGGTTCGGGGATTTTTTTGTATATAAAAAACAAAATCCTGGCGAAATCACTTCGACAGGACACTGTTTCATTTTACTTAAATGTGGCTACGTAATAAAATTATGACTAATTAATTAAATTCTGATACTGCAAAGATAGGGTGTTTGCTCCATAGCCACAATCCCTTAAATAAGGTATATTATGTAGTATTTCTCACTATATATAGTTACTTGATCTCTTTTTTCCATTCTTTACTTGACGGATCATAGCGTTTTATGATGCGTGCAGGACTTCCGGCACATATTGTATAAGCCGGAACAGAATGGCTTACAACACTCCCGGCAGCTACAACACAGTGTTTTCCAAGTGTCACTCCGGGTAGAATTACTGCATTGGCACCCACCCACACGTCGTCTTCTATTGTCACAAGGGCAGTACTTACTCCTTGTTCGTCAATCGGCTTTTCGGCATTCGCGTAATTGTGGTTTAATCCGGTTACAGTCACATTCTGTGCCAGGTTTACATGATTACCTATTTGTACAGGGCCTATGATTGTATTTCCTAATCCTACACGGGTGTAATCTCCGATAATCAAATCCCCCACTGCATTGTTGAGGCATGAGAAATCTTCTACAACAGAGTATTTTCCCAGTGAAAAACTACGGAACGGCGGGAGATCTTTACGTACGCTACGATAAATAACCGAGCCTTTCCCCCGTTTCAGATATACAAAATAAAACAAACGTATCCACCAGTTGGGGCGTGTTTTTACCGGATGCATAATGAGTCTGTGTACGGCATGTTTTAAGCCCGGGTGTTGCTTGATGTTGTGTTTCAGCTTTCTGATGTCCATATATGTTTGTTGGGTTTGGAGATTATTTCATTTTCTTTTTTCTACCAGATAATCGGGGATAGCCAGGCAGAGAGTAAATAGCAGTGCAAACAGCAGGAACCACCAACTCAAAGAAGCTCTCCAGTCATAGCACGTGGCTATTATGCACCAGATACTGCTGATAAGAAGAAGGCCTCCCCATGAAGGCAAAAGTTGCCGGAATAATTTGTCTGCATAGTCCCAGTTACCTTCCATTAGTGCTGTAGGAAGCTTTAAGACAGCTTTCCGTTTTGACATAGAATAGGGGCGTGGACGAGGCGTGTTACTATATACATGGATGTGGTCCATATATTCTATATAGATGTTCTGTTGCAATAATCTGCTTTCCAGATTACTCTTCGGACTTCTCAGGTTTTGTTTCAGCCATTTGAAGTCTATGGCAATATCTGTTTTTTCGAGTGCTGAAGAAAGTCCTGCTTGGACATGCCCTTGTCTGAATATTGAATTTCGGATTTCTTCATGAATTGCTTTCCAACGGATTTTTCGGGTAGGACGGCATGTAATGACGTGGTGTAGTTGCATGGCCATTGTTCCCGATCCGTATGCATTATTGATTTCTTTCAGCAGGTACGGAGATACATTACTTGTTTCTCCCAGAATGATAGCTATATCGTATAACGATTCATCCAATTCCTTTACACTCTGATACAGATTTTCGTAAGTGAGCAAAGTGTATAACTCTTCCGGATACTTTTGATTACTGATTTCCGTCCCCGGAGGAACCAGAAGTATAAAACGATGCATATTCCCGGCGGCCGGATATTTCTCTGATCTTCTGAGTAATGCTGCTAAAGCAAAAACAAACAGATAGATACCGGCTATCGCTATGCAGAGAAAGAGTAGGCTGTCTGCAGTATAGAAAAGAGTGTCTGCCATATAAGCTGTATATATTATACGTTTTCTTTTTGTATAAACGCAGTAACTGTTTTCAGGATAATTTTCATATCTATCCAAAAAGAGAATGTTTTGGCATATTTAATATCCAGCTGTTTACGCTCATCTGCCGACATCTTTCCAGAGTCTCCTCGTTTTTCTACCTGCCAAAGTCCTGTCAGTCCTGCCGGAGCCATAAAGCGATCAATATATTCATCGCTGGTCAGTAACTCTGCTTCGTACAGTGGTAAAGGGCGGTTACCTACTATTGACATGTCTCCTTTCAATATGTTGATAAGCTGAGGCAGTTCGTCAATACTGTATTTACGAATGATACGTCCTATCCGCGTGATACGCGGATCGTTTTCGAGTTTGACGAATGCATTCTCCTGTTCGTGGCTTCTTTTGTTGATGTACGCTTCTTCTGAAATGACAAAATCATCAGAGATTAATACTATTCCATCTTCATTTTCACTAAGCTCGGGCATTTCTCCCCAGATGATATCTTCGATTATCTCTTCTTCGGCTTGATATTGATTCAGAGAGTTGAAGTCTTTCAGATGTTTGTCAGCATTCGTATACATGGAGCGAAATTTCAGGAAATCAAATATCTGATAGTTGCTTCCTACACGTTTTGATTTATAGATAATGGCTCCTTTACTCTCCAGGCGGATAGCTATCGCGGTAATAATGAGCAAAGGAGATAGAGTCAGCAATGCAGTACCCGAAAAGAGTATATCAAAACATCTTTTCCAGAGAGGAAGCCTGAATGTTTGTATATTCTCTCCTCTTTTTTGCAGATCTTTTATCTTTTGTTGCTTTCTACGTTTCTGAAAGTTTATCAGGCCGTTTATTGCATCCTGGGGACTTTCAAATGGTATGGTATTGTTAATACCGGCTTTCAGATATTGCAGACTTTCTTGTTGTGTAAGTGAATCCATCACTAATACCATATAGATACCGGGATACTTTTTTCGTAAAGACTCAATATCTTTGATATCTGTCTGTGTATTGGTTTGTTCGTATAATATGATTATATCAAACTTCTCCCGTATCTTATCTATTATTTTGATAGCCTTATCACACGTAGCTACATTATAAAATTCCTCTTTGGGAATTTTTGAAAAGTGTTTAATTGTTTTTTCGTATCTTCCGATATAGATAAGATGTAGCATAAAAAGACTTAGTCTATAATTTTTTTAATACGAACTTTGAGCTCAAGAGGATTGAACGGTTTTAAGATATAATCGGCTGCTCCCTCTTCCAGAAGCCTTATTCTTTCCGTTGTGCTCTCTTCACTTGAAAGCATTATAATAGGTATGGATTTAAATAATTCGTTGCGTTTCATGTAAAGCAGAAACTCATCTCCCATCATTTCCGGCATACGTATGTCCGAGATAATAAGATCCGGAAAGTTCCCTTCATTCAGCCACTCAATGGCCTTAATAGGATTTTCATGATAAGTGAAATCGTAATCTTTCCCCAAATAAATGGAAACTACTTTTGCGATGGATGCCTTGTCATCAATGAGCAATATTTTTTTTCTCATGTCTATAATAAAACTTTTTACTTTGCTTGCTTTGTTGATACGCGATCGGTGCCTTTCTTGTCTCAAACCATGCAAATATATATAATATTTTTATAATTGTGTTCTTTTACGATAAAGTTATTTTCTGTTTTCAGATAAAGTCTGTTTTCGGGCAAAATAAAAGCCGGATTCTTTTGTCTTTCCGGCTTTTACTTTATTTTAATTTTTATTGTTCTGGAAGGTTCCATTGTTGTCGAAAGTGTTGTACCATTTTTCGTTTTCTGTACCGCCACTGGTTACCCAACCCTGAAATTCACTGTATACATCCTTGATGTTGCGGAACTCTAATGGCCATTTGAACGATTGCGGAACAATGATACCCCAAGCAAGGTTCTCTTTGCTAATGTAGTACTTCGTACCTGAAGAACCGTCATCATTTCCTCCGAACAGTTTGGTGTTAGCCAGATCACTGGGTTGACGTCCCGGCATATGAATTTCTTTTCTTTGCTGAGCTCTGTCAGTGATGATGAAGAAATTCATATTGTTGATATTGAAGGCACTTTCTTCTATGTTATTGTTCAGGTTTACAGTGATTTCTATTTCGGGCAAATCGCTGTTGCTTACATTATTGTTACTACCTGATTGTGTGTTGATGAACTCTCTTGTAACTTTTCCCATTAATTTGTGTGCATCGTCAAATAGAGGTATTACGGCAAGGCTCTGACCTGCTTCAATTCCATTGTTTTGAAGATTGAATGTTGTAGGTTTATGAGTTTGGTATACAATGCTGTTTATGCTACTTGCCGATACTTTGTCTAACATTACAGCAGCGGCGATAGCTTTGGTTGCTCCTACGGCACGAAGGGTAACAGTGAATGTTACTTTGTTCGTTTTGTTTTTACTGTCAAGTTCATACTTCAAACCTTTGAGTTGTATTACAATGTCATTCATATCATAGTCACCGTAGAGAGGCCATTGGTCTTCAAACAGCAGTGTGTATTTATTGGCTGTTTCTATGATAGTCGGGAATTCCGGTTCTGTTGGAGGAACCGGATTGGTAACGGAGCCTTCACTGCATTCTGATTTGGCGATTTCTACAGGATTGGTAGATTCACTTGCCCATTCGGCACCACCTGTCATTGTCCAACGAATATTCCCCCATTGATCTATTTTAGAATCCGGATGATCATCACAGACAATCTGTAAATTTCCGGAATAATGAATCATGTCATTGTTGCCGGGATTCGTAGCAACTACTTTTTTCATTTTGAGAAGTGCTTTCTCGTTGCCTGTACCCTTGAACCCTCTGTCTTTTGTATGATATAGGAATTCGGCCTGCTCTTCTACTGTAAACATAGCCTTGGCACCCATCTCTATTAATGTGTTGTCCATATACAGCTTGCTGGTCTTAATAAATGCACCGGCGTCATTTATGATTTTAGCTTCGTGCAGGTCTAGTAGCTGATTGACGATTAGTTTGCATTTGTTGAGGCTATAATCATTCCACCCTTCTATGTGCATGTTCGTAGTAGTCCATTCACCTTCATTCTCCCATGAACCGTTTGTACAGTTGAGGTTAGTCAGTTGGGATACGGTTACTTTATTGATATTCTTTATATGACTATCACCTGTGATAGCTATATCGGTGGCAGTCACTTCTCCTTCATTCAGCATATTAGAGTTTCCGTTCGTACCGGTCAGTTTGCCGGAGATATTTATAATACCCTTTTCTCCATTATAGATGAAAGAACTGTTGGTATAAGTGACATTACGGGCGGTGAAAGTACCTTGGTTATACAACTTATAATTACTATCCAGTTGCATATCGTTTTCTATCTTTAATGTTGCCCCTTTGCCTACTGAAATCAGACAGTTGCTTTGGCCATTATTCTTTGATTGTGGTATTGTTACAGTCACATTGGGCAGTATGAATAGTTTGCAATTGGCAGCAAGGTATATTTCTTCACTCAGCGTTATGTTTTCGGTAACATACAAACTAATTCCTGACGTCCAAATATTTATTTTGGTTGTCTTTGCAGTAACTTTATAACTGCCGTTAGCTTTAAAGTTGTTTTGATCAAATATTTCATTTGTGGGTGATACTTCGGGAAATATACTCTTATCTTCACTGTCTGGTGCTGTCATTGTCGTGAATGCCCGTGTGCTCATGCTTCTTGTAGCTTGCGTAGTCACCGGAGTACTGAAGTCGCAATTAACAACCCCGTTCTCTGTGCTGTACGCACGAATTGATGCCAATCCATCCGGAGCAGTCTGGCGAATGTAAAGCATCGGAATCGAATTGGATACGGGCAATTCGGTAGTGAAGTCTTGACCCAATTTGGCAAATCCTTTGGTCAGGAGGGTTGCATCCGGAGATATTACAGGATTGTTGTCGAACACCTCTACCGTATAATGATATTGTCCGTTAAATGTGTCGTTAACCTTCACATTGAGGTTTATCGAAGAGAATAATAACCAGTCAAAGCCATTAGGGGCACTTATGTTACCCATTGGATTTTGAGCACGGTAATTGGGATCATAGAAGTTCTTATCACTATCTACACAACTGCTAGAAACAACTCCACTTATTATAAGTGTAGCTGCCAGTGATTCCCTGAAATTAATTTTCATACATCAAATATTGCTTATTTTGTCTATTGTAATTTGCTATAATAACAAATAGCTTTTACTATTTATCACAAAGATATCTATTTATTGTATGATAACAACCAGTTAGGGGAGATAAAGTTTTGCTTATTAACATCTTTTTAGATATTGATGGACAGATATTGCAACTTTCTTTGGTTGTTCTTTCAATAACTTTTATTTCTCTATTTATCAGTGGTATATGTTGGATCTGTTCGTGTGCTGTAAAAGCGAATTATAAGAAAAGTTGTATATTTTGTTCGTTGTTTCTTATTGGACTTTCTTTACAAGCAGAGGAGCAAGGATGACGGTAACAGATTATTGTTGTTATGATGATTATTTTGACTGTTTCTTCTTTCAATAGATGATTGAGATGTCTGTATTGGGGGAGGATCAAGGTATATATATAGAAAATAGTTTATACAAATTCTTCTTGTTGACAAATCCTTAATTTTTTATATTTTTAGTTGGTAATAGATATATTTATTGAATTTTCACTATTAAGAACTGTGTTTTCTCTGCTCCGGTTACTATTCAAGAAGATTAATGATTGTGTATTGGAACCCAACAGGCTAAAAAGATTCATCTGTAATCTATTATTTATCATTTAGGGCTAATGCTTGATTTTTAGTTAAATACTGAAAATATTCCCCGGACTCCACATCGGTTGATTGAAAACTTCGGAGTTGGGGGATATATTGTTTGTTTTATTTTATCCTATTGACTTCGTTATTTCTCCTACCAGGCAAGAGTTCATTTTATATCTGATTTCTTTGTTACTCAATCCGTGTCCAAGCAGGAACATTAGTTTGGTTACTGCACATTCCGGAGTGCTGTCATATCCACTGATCACACCTGCCTGCAATAGTTGCATTCCGGTTTCGTACCGTTCCATTTCTACTGCTCCCGAAGAACATTGGGTAATGTTGACGATGATAATACCTCGTTCTGTCGCCTCTTTTAATTGTTGAATGAACCATGGTTTTTGGGGGGCATTTCCCGAACCGAAAGTTTTCAATACCACAGCTTTCAAACCCTCTACGTGAAGTAGGGAAGTGACAATACTTTCCTGTATGCCGGGGAAAAGAGTTAATATTACCACATTGGAATCGAACAGATAATGTGGCTTCAGTGCTTTGGATAAGTCTGGTTTGCGGATTAAATTGGGTTCATATTTTATATGGATACCGACACGTGCCAGTGCCGGATAGTTGAATGAGCGAAAGGCATTGAAGTTTTCGGCATTGATTTTAGTGGTACGGTTACCCCGCATCAGGTGATTTTCAAAGAAAATACATACTTCAGGTACTATAGCAGTATCATCCGGATTTTTGGCGGCGGCTATTTCGATAGCAGTTATCAGATTTTCCTTTCCGTCTGTCCTTAAGGTTCCGATAGGAAGCTGTGAGCCGGTGAGGATGACTGGTTTGCTTAAATTCTCAAGCATGAAACTCAATGCCGAAGCTGTATAAGCCATTGTGTCCGTGCCATGCAAAATGACAAAACCATCAAAATTGTCATAATTATAGTTGATGATCTTTACGAGCTTTGCCCAGTAAAGAGGTTCCATATCAGAAGAGTCAATGGGAGGATCGAATTGATATGAGGAGATCCGGTAATTAAAACGCTTCAATTCGGGGACGTGTTTCAGCAGGTGGTCAAAGTTGAAGTTTTCTAAGGCACCTGTTTCCGGGTTTTCTATCATTCCGATAGTTCCTCCAGTATATATTAACAAAACGGAAGGGCAATTTGCTATCATATCTGTGGCTCTTTTGTTAAATCAGCGACAAAGATACAAATTTATTGTGATTTATGGATTATGATTTATGAATTATCGTTTTACAGAGTATGCCTTGTCTGCATGCAGCCTGGGCGTACTCTGTATGCAGGCTATTGGTACAACTTCACATAGGTTATTCCCACATTATTCCTGAATTACTTCCAGAAGGCGGAGGATAGCTTTTTCAGGATCTTTCTCTTCTTCTAGTAAAGTAACAAATTTACTGCCTATAATTCCTCCTTTGGCATTGTCACAGGCAGCACGGAAGGTGGCCTTGTTTGAAATACCAAACCCTACCATACGAGGATTACGCAGTTTCATTTCGTCTATCTTCTTGAAGTAAGCCCGCTTCTGCACATCAAAATCTTGCTGGGCACCCGTAGTGGCAGCCGAAGATACCATGTAAATAAACCCATCTGTATGGGCATCTATTTCACGTACGCGTTCTTCGCTGGTTTCGGGAGTGATGAGCATAATTACTTTAATACCATAACGTTCGGCTATGGGGCGGTATTGCTCCTGGTAGTCGCGAAAGGGAAGATCGGGAATTATAACCCCATCAATGCCACATTCAGCGCATTGGCGGCAAAAGTTTTCAAACCCAAACTGCATGATAGGATTCAGGTATCCCATAAATACAAGTGGAATTTCTACATCTTCGCGGATGTCGCGCAGCTGTTCGAAAAGTCGTTTGAGCGACATGCCGTTGCGAAGTGCCCGTGTAGCTGCATTCTGAATCACAATGCCGTCTGCCATTGGATCACTGAACGGAATACCGATTTCAATCATACTTACACCATGTTTTTCGAGGGTGCGGATAACGTTGGCTGTTCCCTCCAATGTAGGAGTACCGGCACAAAAATAGATAGATAGCAGGTCTTTTTTATTACTACTAAAGAGTTGATTGATTCTATTCATGTTCTTATTTTTTTCTTTATTGTTAGCGTAATTCATTTAAAAACTGATGGATACGTTGTGCATCCTTTCTTCCCGGTTTTACTTCAAAGCGACTGTTGAGATCATAGCCCACCAGTAGAGGGTGCTGAAACTCTTTGAGTGCTTTGGCGCTATATGGATTGATACCGCCACTCAGTATGAAGGGAGTACGTCCTTTATAGATATGCAGGATACTCCAGTCGAATTGATTGCCCGATCCTCCACGTTGCTCACACTTTGTATCAAAGAGAAAGTATTTGCAAAAATTACTGTAGTTGTGTACATTTTGCAGATCCTTTCTGCTGGCTATAGGGAATGCCTTGATAAGTTTCAGCCCTGACAATTGGAGTGACCGGCAATATTCCGGCGATTCATTTCCGTGTAATTGAATAAAGTCCAGACTGAAACGGTCGGCAAACATTTCTATTGTCTGCTTATCTTCGTTGACAAAGACTCCGACACGGCGGGCGTTAGCAGGCATATAATCGGGCATTTCGCATAGGTAACGTGGAGATTTGGGATAGAAGATGAACCCGATCATGTCGATGTCCGGTGATTCTACTTCACGAATATTTTCTCCTTCACACATGCCGCAAATTTTGATTAATTTGTTGTTTACCATTTTTTTTGAGGGATTAAGAGTTGTTATGTGGTTATTTTATCTATAAAATCTTTGAGTGTCTCACCTGGTTGTCCGGTTCGCATAAAAGTTTCACCGATAAGGAAGCCTCTGAAACCGGCATTGCGTAACTGAGATACGGTTTCCGGTTGGGAAAGCCCGCTTTCGGATACTCGTATAATGTCTTCCGGCAAATGTTCTGCCAGACAGAAGGAGTTGGCAACATCTGTATGAAAGCTTCCGAGGTTGCGGTTATTGATACCTATCATATCTGTCTCTTTATTAATATAAGTAAGCTCATCCGCACTATGAATTTCGAGCAGAACTTCAAGACCTAATTCATGAGCTTTATCAGTCAGTGCATGGCATTCGTCCTGTTCAAGTGCGGCAGCAATAAGCAACACTGCGTCGGCGCCTACGATACGTGCCTGGTAGAGCTGATATTCGTCGATAATGAACTCTTTCCTTAGGATGGGCAGATTCACTAACGGGCGGGCGACACGGATGTCGCGCAACGTTCCGCCAAAGAATTTCTCATCTGTAAGAATAGATAGTGCGGAAGCACCAGCAGCAGCATAATCCGGAATGATCCCCTCCGGGCTGGCTGTTTCCTTTATCCAGCCTTTAGAGGGTGAACGGCGTTTAAACTCGGCAATGATACCACTGGAAGAAGTAGCTAATGCCTGTTTCATAGAGCGGGTAGGAGGGGTGTCACTGACCCCTTCATATAATTGTTCAATTGCAATGGATTGCTTCTGCAACTCCACTTCAATCCGCTTGTTAGCGATGATTTCAGATAATATATCGGGCATAGGAAAAATAATGATTAGTGATAAGTGATGAGTGATTAGTGATAAGTGATTAGTGGGCTGCGCGATCATCCGCATGGCACTAATCACTTATCACTCACCACTATTTATAAATTTCTTAAGCGTAGCCAGTGCCCTTCCGCTTTCCAGCGACTCACGGGCAAGAGCGATGCACTCTTCTATTGGTTTCTCCGGACAAATCACATTGATGGCAAAAGCAGCATTGACTATTACTACATCTTTTTGTGCTTCAGTAGCTGTATTCGCCAATACGTTGTCGAATATCCTTGCGGCATCTTCCGGTGTGTTTCCACCATCCAGATCCATCTCCGTGTAACGGGAGAAACCGAGGCTTTCGGGAGTGTAAATTTTTTCACTCTCGCTGGTAGCTACTTTGAATTCCTTTGTCAGGGATATTTCGTCGTATCCGTCCAAGCTGTGGACTACTGCGAACTTAATATTGCTTGCCTGATACGTGTAACTATACAGGCGAAGCAAGGGCAGATTGTAAACACCCAACAGCTGGTAGTGCGGTAGTACCGGATTGACCAACGGACCAAGCATATTGAAGAACGTACGTACTGCCAGTGATTTGCGTACCGGAGCTACTGCTTTGAGTGCCGGGTTGAAGAGGGGAGCGTGCAGATAAGCGATGTTACACCTCTCCATAGAACGCCGTAACTTATCAACATCATTGGTGAATTTCACACCGTGTTGTTCCATTACATTGCTGGCACCACTAACGGAAGTTGCTCCGTAGTTTCCATGTTTCACAACCGGAAAGCCGGCTCCGGCTACTGTGAAGCAGGCTGCTGTAGAAATATTGAATGTGTTTTTTCCATCACCACCCGTGCCAACAATGTCAATAGGAGAGAATTCACTCAGATCGACAGGGACTCGCATCTCGAGTAAAGCATCGCGAAAACCACATAATTCCTCTACGGAGATATTGCGCATCAGAAAAACGGTGATTAGAGATGCCACCTGTACATCATTGTATTTGCCCTGTGCTATGTTTTGCAGGATGATACGGGCTTCGTCCCGTCCCAGGTATTGGTGCTCGAAGAGCTTATATAAAATCTGTTTCATACATTTATGCATTTAAAAAGTTCTGAATGATAACTTTGCCCTGTGGTGTCAACACCGATTCGGGATGGAATTGAATGCCGTGTACATCGTACATCCGATGGCGCAATGCCATGATTTGCCCTTCCTGGCTTTCGGCTGTAATTTCCAGACACTCCGGGAAGGCGTTGCGGCTTACTACCCATGAATGGTAGCGTCCTACGGGTATTTCGTGCTCCAGATTCTGAAATAAAATATCGTCTTTGATGATATGAACCGGGGTTTGTACACCATGATATACATCCGTAAGGTTTTCCAGTGTAGCACCGAAAGCTTCGCCGATAGCCTGATGACCCAGACAAACGCCGAGGATACTTTTGGTTGGGGCGTATTGTTTGATGATGGGTAATAACAGACCGGCTTCTTTCGGTATACCAGGACCGGGTGAGAGGATGATCTTGTCAAAGCGTTCTATTTCACTGAGTGCAATCTGATCGTTGCGGAATACTTCTACATCTTTGATTCCCAATTCTTTCACTACATGCAACAAATTATAAGTGAAAGAGTCGTAGTTATCTAAAAGTAATATCTTCATTGTCTTTAATTTTTAAGTGTTACTGCCAGGTCTATTGCTTTCTTTAATGCACCCAGCTTGTTGTTTACTTCCTGTAATTCATATTCGTCCCGGCTGCGGGCTACGATACCGCCTCCTGCCTGGAGCCACAGTTCATTATTACGACTCACAAAGGTACGAATTGTAATGGCTTGGTTCAGGTCTCCGTTTAGTCCGATGAATCCGATACAACCGCCATAGGCGCCGCGGTTGTGCGGCTCTATCTCACTGATAAGTTGCATGGCGCGTACTTTGGGTGCACCGCTGAGAGTACCTGCCGGGAAAGTGTCGATGAATGTTTTCATGGAACTGCTCTCTTGGTTGAGTACTCCGCTGACGCGGCTGACCAGATGGATCACATGACTGTAATACTGTGGTTCTTTGTAGAACACTACACGCACGTCATGGCAGTTGTGGCTGAGATCATTTCGTGCCAGATCTACCAGCATGACATGCTCTGCATTCTCTTTCGGGTCTGCAAGCAGAGCCTCTGCGAGTTCTTTGTCTTTGATAGAGTCGCCCGTACGCCGGGTAGTTCCTGCTATGGGATCAATACAGGCTTGTTTGCCTTCAATCTTGCAGTGTGTTTCGGGAGATGAGCCGAAGATGCGGTAACCACCAAAGTCGAAGTAAAACAGATAAGGGGAAGGGTTAATGCTACGCAGAGCACGGTATACTTTGAAATCATCACCGGCATAAGGCTGTACGAATCTTCTCGATAAAACAATCTGGAAAACATCGCCACGCAGACAGTGTGCGATACCTTTGCGAATATTTGCTTTGTGTTGCTCATCGGTGATGGGGCTTGTTACCGGACCGGTTACGGCGAAGTTGTAAGATGCATAATTACGGTTTTCAATGGTAGATTCCAGTTCCGGCAATCCGCTCTCTTCTCCTTCGCTGAGCATTTCTACAAGAGTAAGTTCGTTTTTAAAGTGGTTGAAGATGATGATATACTTATATAGAATGTACAGTATATCCGGTGCATCATTCATCTGGTCGTGGCTCTCTTTAATGGGAATATGCTCAAAATATTTCACGGCATTGAAAGTTGTATAACCGTAGAGCCCGCATACTTCCTTGTGTTCTCCCGATACCTGGAAGCAATTAATGAAATTATTAATAGCATTTTCTACAGTGAAGGTTTCTGTCAGCGGTTTTTCTTGGCGGGTATTGTCCGGATAGGTAGTAGTGACAATATCATTGTTGACACCTACGCTTGCCAGTGGACAGAGGGCGATGTATGACATAGAGTTCTCTCCGGCATGGAAGTCTGAGCTTTCCATAAGTACCGATTGCGGATACATGTCACGCACCTTAAGGTAGATACTTACCGGAGTATGCAGGTCGCCAAGTACCTGTTTGCTATTGGTCTTATAATGAAATGAAAACATATTTTTATTTATGATTAAATGATTTACTATTTACGATTGAAACTACTTTGATTTATGATTAGACAATTTACAATTTACGATTGAAGTTACTTTATTTATGAATGAGGGTAATCCCAATCGTAAATAGTAAATTGTCAAATCGTAAATTCCAAATAGGTTTCAATATCCTTGTCTCCTCTGCCCGACACTGTTAATACAACCACATCTTCCGGATTGAATTTTAACTTTTTGAGGGCACCCAGCGCATGGGCCGATTCGAGTGCCGGAATGATTCCTTCCAGTTTTGTTAGTTCGTAAGCTGCTTCTATGGCTTCGTCGTCATTTACAGCCAGTACTGTGGCACGATGCTGCGCTGCAAGGTTGGCATGTATTGGTCCGATGCCCGGATAGTCCAGTCCGGCAGAGATCGAGTAGGGTTCTTCAATCTGCCCATCTTCATCTTGGATGACGAAGGTACGTGCTCCGTGAATGATACCCATTTTTCCGAGTTGGATAGTTGCTGCGGTCTGTCCGGTTTCTACGCCCTTTCCTCCGGCTTCTGCCAGAACGATGCGTACCCGTTCGTCATCCAGATAATGATAGATAGTACCTGCAGCATTACTTCCTCCACCTACACAGGCGATAAGATAATCGGGATAGTCGCGTCCCTCTTTTTCTGCGAGCTGTTTTTTTATCTCTTCACTGATCACCGACTGCAAGCGTGCTACCATGTCCGGGTAAGGGTGAGGACCAACCGTAGAGCCGATGATGTAGTACGTGTCTGCCGGATGACAACACCAATCGCGTATCGCTTCGTTGGTAGCATCTTTCAGTGTCATATTTCCCGATGTTACCGGGATAACTGTTGCGCCGAGCATTTTCATCTTCTCTACGTTGATATGCTGGCGTTCTACATCGGTCTTGCCCATGTAGACAATGCACTCCATGTTCATCAGTGCACAAACGGTGGCTGTAGCTACTCCATGTTGCCCTGCACCTGTTTCGGCGATGATACGGGTCTTGCCCATTCGGCGAGCCAGCAATATCTGACCGATGGTATTGTTTATCTTATGAGCACCGGTATGGTTGAGGTCTTCCCGTTTCAGGTACATCTTACATCTGTATTTCTCTGAAAGGCGGCGTGCCAGGTAGAGAGGGGAGGGACGTCCTACGTAGTCGCGTAGTAGTTGGTCAAACTCTTGTTTGAAACTCTCATCATTCAGTACGGTGAGGTATGTATTCTTTAATTCCTCCACACATTTGTGAAGTATTTCGGGGATATATGCTCCGCCAAATTCTCCATAATAACCATCTTTGTCAACTTGATAACTTTTCATATATTCTTCTTTTTATAATTAAACTCTGTTGTAATGCCGGCTGAGCCGGGTTCGGCAAATGGGCGGAAATGAAAAGAGCCCTGTCGCAGGTTGCGACAGGGCTCTTTCAAATCTGTTATATCTTTAATGAGGTATATACATACG
>DXWV01000036.1:8853-44244 GCA_019416685.1 Bacteroides sp. | reverse complement strand
CGTCAAGACGATTGATGGGAGGGGGATTTTTTTGTGTGAAATTCGCGTGGAGTACTTCCCCGTGCAGGAAGCACCTTGCATATGTGTTTTTATTTACTTATATTTGCAGCCGACAATAATCAATAACTGTTTAAAGCAATTAAGTATGAAGACTAAATTATTTTTGGCTGCTGTTGCAGTAGCATTTTCTTTCGCTGTAACTTCTTGTGGTAACAAACCTGCAAATACTGAGGTATCTGCTGAATCGGTGGAAGTTGAAACTGTAGAAGCTGCAGCCCCTTGCTGTAAGGCTGATTCTGCTGCTTGCGATTCTACTAAGGCATGCTGCAAAGAAGAGGCCGGATGTGAGAAAAAAGCTTGTGACAAGAAATAATAAGCGAGATTATCTGATACAAATGAGAGTAAAGCATGAAAGTTGCTTTGCTCTCATTTGTGTTTTATAACTATCCGGATGATTATATTTTTTGTATATGTGGGCTTATTTGATATAAGAATAGATTCTAAATGGCATTTTATTGCAATATTTCCTCCTTTTTGGCTATTCTTTTCTATTTTATGAACAGTTTTCTTCTTCTTTTCCCTTTTTTAATTAGATTGAAATTCGTACTTTTGGCAAGAATCTAATCGAAATACATAGATATTATAATATAAACTTCTAAATAGTCCGCGAACATGGAAAACAAAATTCAAGAGTTGACCGATAAGATTTATCGTGAAGGCGTAGAAAAAGGTAATGAAGAAGCCCAGCGTCTTATCGCAAATGCTCAGGAAGAAGCCAAGAAGATTATTGAAGATGCTCATAAGGAAGCAGAGTCAATTATTACCTCCTCTCGTAAATCTGCTGATGAACTGGCAGAAAATACTAAATCAGAATTAAAGCTGTTCGCCGGTCAGGCTGTAAATGCACTGAAATCGGAAATAGCTACCATTGTGACAGATAAAATAGTGACTGCTCCCGTAAAGGAATTTGCGCAGAATCAAGACTTTTTAAACGCATTTATTGTAGCTTTAGCTTCCAAATGGAGTATAGATGAACCTATTGTTATTTCGACAGCTGATGCAGAATCACTGAAGAAATACTTTGCTGCCAATGCCAAAGCTCTTTTAGACAAGGGTGTCAGAATAGAGCAGGTAAATGGTATTAAAACATTATTTTCTGTTTCTCCGGCAGACGGTTCGTATAAAGTGAACTTTGGAGAAGAAGAATTTATGAATTATTTCAAAGAGTTTCTGCGTCCTCAATTAGTAGAAATGCTATTCTAATAGAGAACGATTATGAGTAAATACTATTACTTGGTAGCCGGTTTGCCTGAACTCACTCTTGAGGATAGTAAACTGAGTTATACAGTAGCTGATTTTAAAACTGAAATTTATCCCGGAATCTCTTCTTCAGACCAGAAGCTGATAGATTTGTTCTATTTGAAATTTGATAATGCAAATGTCTTGAAATTACTTGAAGATAAGGAGGCAGTTATCGATTTAAGAGGAAATTTCTCTGCGGAAGAACTCATCGAATATATCAGTGTGATAAAAGAAGGTGGTGAGGTTAATCCGAAAGAGTTCCCTTCCTATATCTCTGTTTTTATTTCTGATTATTTCAATACTCCGGTAGAAAGTGTTGTGTTGCATGAAGATCATTTGGCAGCACTGTACTATGAGTATGCCATGAAATGTGGAAATGAGTTTATCGCTTCCTGGTTTAAATTCAATCTGACTATAAATAATATTCTGGTAGCATTTACGGCCCGTAAGTATAAATGGGATATAGCACAGTATATCGTAGGCGATACAGAGGTTTGTGAAGCATTACGTACGTCCGGTGCTCGTGACTTCGGATTGACCGGTGAGGTAGATTGTCTGGAACAGTTAGTAAAAATCAGTGAAATAGCCGAACTGGTAGAGCGTGAAAAGAAGCTTGATTCATTACGCTGGGATTGGATGGAGGAAGCTACATTTTTTAATTATTTTACAATTGAACGCATTTTCGCTTTCTTATTGCAATTGGAAATGATTGAACGATGGATATCATTGGATAAAGAGAAAGGAAATCAGTTATTCCGAAGCATTATTGATACGCTGAAGGATGAGGTACAGATTCCCGCAGAATTTAGGTAAATAAATAACTAAAATTATATGGCAACAAAAGGAACTGTTAGTGGCGTTATTGCCAACATGGTGACCCTCGTCGTTGACGGACCGGTAGCACAGAATGAGATTTGTTATATCTCAACTGGTGGCGACAAGCTGATGGCGGAGGTGATTAAGGTGGTAGGTTCACATGTATACGTCCAGGTGTTTGAGAGCACTCGCGGACTGAAAGTGGGGGCTGAAGCCGAATTTACAGGACACATGCTTGAAGTGACTCTGGGTCCGGGCATGTTATCAAAAAACTATGATGGTTTGCAAAATGACCTCGACAAGATGGAAGGTGTTTTCCTCAAAAGAGGTGAATATACATATCCATTGGATAAAGAAAGAGTGTGGCATTTTGTGCCGTTGGTAAAAGTCGGTGATAAAGTAGAAGCGTCGGCATGGCTGGGGCAAGTGGATGAAAACTTTCAGCCGCTGAAAATTATGGCACCTTTTACACTGAAGGGTATTTGTACGGTTGAATATATTGCCGATGAGGGTGATTATAAGATAGAAGATAGGATGGCTGTATTGAAAGATGAAGAAGGTAATCTTATCGATGTAAATATGATTCAGAGGTGGCCGGTGAAACGTGCCATGAAGAATTATAAAGAAAAGCCGCGTCCATTCAAATTGTTGGAGACTGGTGTTCGTGTGATTGATACGGTAAATCCGATTGTTGAAGGTGGCACGGGATTTATTCCTGGTCCGTTTGGTACTGGTAAAACCGTACTTCAGCATGCTATCTCAAAACAGGCCGAAGCAGATATCGTTATTATCGCTGCTTGTGGTGAACGTGCGAATGAGGTCGTGGAAATCTTTACCGAATTCCCTGAATTGGTTGACCCACATACAGGACGTAAGTTGATGGAACGTACCATTATTATTGCGAATACGTCGAACATGCCGGTAGCTGCCCGTGAGGCATCTGTATACACGGCAATGACAATCGCAGAATATTATCGTGCAATGGGCTTGAAAATTTTGCTGATGGCCGACTCTACTTCCCGTTGGGCACAGGCATTGCGTGAGATGTCCAATCGTATGGAAGAGTTGCCCGGACCAGATGCTTTCCCAATGGACTTGTCTTCTATCATCTCCAATTTTTACGGTCGTGCAGGATATGTGAAACTGAACAATGATAAAACCGGCTCTATTACCTTTATCGGTACAGTGTCTCCGGCGGGTGGTAACCTGAAGGAGCCAGTGACAGAGAATACCAAGAAAGTAGCTCGTTGTTTCTACGCTCTTGAGCAGGACCGCGCGGATAAGAAGCGTTATCCGGCTGTGAACCCGATTGACTCTTATTCAAAATATATTGAATATCCGGAATTTGAAGCATATATATCCGAACATATCAATGATGAATGGATTGGTAAAGTAAATGAAATCAAAACTCGTTTGCAGCGTGGAAAGGAAATTGCTGAGCAGATTAACATTCTGGGTGATGACGGTGTACCTGTAGAGTATCATGTTATCTTCTGGAAGTCAGAATTGATTGACTTCGTTATTCTTCAGCAGGATGCATTTGATGAAATAGATGCTGTAACTCCTATGGAGCGTCAGGAAGCTATTCTGGATATGGTAATTGATATCTGTCATACCGAGTTTGAATTTGATAACTTCAATGAAGTAATGGATTATTTTAAAAAGATGATTAATATCTGTAAGCAGATGAATTACTCGAAGTTTAAATCAGAAGAGTATGAGGGTTTCCGGAAGCAACTGAAAGAGTTGATTGATGAAAAGAAACTTCAATCGTAACGTACTTATGTGTAATAATCAAATAATGGTCATGACCATAGGGAATAATCGTAAATTAATAAAATCGTAAATAAAAAGAGATGGCAACAAAAGCATTTCAAAAAATATATACCAAGATTACTCAGATCACCAAAGCAACCTGTTCGCTGAAAGCGACAGGAGTGGGGTATGATGAGTTGGCTACCGTAAATGGCAAACTGGCCCAGGTAGTAAAAATTGCCGGTGATGAAGTGACGTTGCAGGTATTTGAGGGTACTGAAGGTATCCCGACTAATGCTGAAGTCGTTTTTCTGGGTAAATCGCCTACGCTGAAAGTGAGCGAACAGCTTGCCGGTCGTTTTTTCAATGCCTTTGGCGATCCGATTGACGGGGGACCGGAGATTGAAGGACAGGAAGTAGAAATTGGCGGTCCGTCTGTGAACCCGGTTCGTCGTAAGCAACCATCGGAGCTCATTGCAACAGGTATTGCAGGTATTGACCTGAATAACACACTGGTATCCGGACAAAAAATTCCATTCTTTGCGGATCCGGATCAACCGTTCAATCAGGTGATGGCAAATGTGGCACTGCGTGCGGAGACTGATAAGATTATTCTTGGTGGTATGGGTATGACGAATGATGACTACCTATATTTCAAGAATGTATTCTCTAATGCTGGTGCGCTTGACCGTATTGTCAGTTTTGTAAATACAACAGAGAATCCTCCGGTAGAACGTTTATTGGTTCCGGATATGGCGTTGACAGCTGCTGAGTATTTTGCAGTGCAAAATAATGAGAAAGTACTGGTACTGCTTACTGATATGACTTCTTATGCGGATGCATTGGCAATCGTGTCCAACCGTATGGATCAGATCCCTTCAAAAGATTCTATGCCAGGTTCTATCTATTCAGATTTGGCGAAGATTTATGAAAAGGCTGTGCAATTCCCTGACGGTGGTTCTATCACTATTATTGCCGTAACCACATTATCGGGTGGTGATATTACACATGCTGTACCTGATAATACGGGATATATTACTGAAGGACAGTTGTTTCTGCGTCGTGATAGCGATATTGGTAAAGTTATTGTTGATCCATTCCGTTCGCTGTCGCGTTTGAAACAGTTGGTAACTGGTAAAAAGACTCGTAAAGACCATCCGCAGGTGATGAATGCTGCTGTACGTCTGTATGCCGATGCTGCTAATGCTAAGACAAAGCTGGAAAATGGTTTTGACCTTACTAATTATGACGAACGTACCTTATCTTTTGCTAAGGATTACTCCAATCAGCTGCTCGCCATTGATGTCAATCTGGATACAACTGAGATGCTGGATGTAGCTTGGGGATTATTTGGTAAGTACTTCCGTCCGGAAGAGGTGAATATTAAGAAGGAACTGGTGGATCAGTATTGGCCTAAGTAATTAAATTTATGATTAGACAATTTACAATTTACGATTAGAATCTGTAATTTGTATATAGTAAAGAATTTAGTTTCAATTGTCTGTTCGTAAATCGATAAATAGTAAAATAAACGAAATGGCTATAAAATTTCAATATAATAAGACGTCCCTTCAGCAGCTCGAAAAGCAACTGAAAGTACGGGTGCGTACACTTCCTATCATTAAAAATAAGGAGAGTGCGCTACGTATGGAAGTGAAACGTTGTAAAACGGAAGCGGCTGATCTGGAGGAGAGACTGGAGAAGCAAATCCAGGCTTATGAAGCCATGTTCGCACTTTGGAATGAGTTTGATGCCTCATTGATAAAGGTTAATGATGTTCATCTTGGAATAAAAAAGATTGCCGGTGTGCGTGTGCCATTGCTCGAAAATGTTGATTTCGAGATACGTCCGTACAGCATGTTCAACGCTCCAAAATGGTATGCAGATGGTTTGCATCTGCTTAAGGAGCTTGCACAGACGGCTATCGAAAGAGAATTTATATTGGCCAAGCTGAACTTGTTGGAACATGCGAGGAAAAAAACCACTCAGAAAGTGAACCTTTTTGAGAAGGTACAGATACCGGGCTATCAGGATGCACTGCGAAAGATAAAACGATTTATGGAGGATGAAGAAAATTTGTCCAAATCGTCACAGAAGATCTTGAAATCTCAGCAAGAAAAAAGGAAGGAGGTAGAGGCATGATTACGAAAATGAAGAAGATTACATTCCTTGCTTATCACAAGGAGTATGAGTCATTTCTGAATAGTCTCCGCGAACTTGGAGTAGTACATACCGTAGAAAAGCAACAAGGTGCTGCTGACAATACGGAATTGCAAGATAATATTCGGCTTTCATCCCGCCTGGCAGCTACTTTGAAATTACTTCAGAATATAAAGCTGGAGAAAGATACAGTTGTTGTTAAAGAAGGAGGAACTCCGGATCGGGGTATGCAGGTACTGGATGAAGTGGATGCACTGCAGGCTGAAAAGAATAAATTGTCTCAGCAATTGCAGGCCTATGCAAAAGAGCGGGATGCATTGTTGGCATGGGGTGATTTTGAACCGGAAAGTATTCAGCGTCTGAATGATGCCGGGTATACAATCGGTTTTTACACTTGTTCTGAAGGTAACTATAAAGAAGAATGGGAAACTGAATATCACGCAATGGTGATTAATCGGATTTCTTCAAAAGTATTTTTTATAACTGTGACAAAAGCAGGAGAAGAAGTAGATCTGGATGTAGAACAAGTGAAGCTTCCGGTTTATTCGCTGACACGTGTACAACAGCTCTATGCTGATACAGAACAGGCTATTGTTGAGAACGATCAGAGATTGGCTGTTCTTGCAGAAAAGGATATTCCTGCTTTGAAGGAAGCGCTGAAAGAATTGCAGAGCAATATTGAGTTCTCCAAAGTAGTGTTGAGTACGGAACAGGCTGCAGGTGAGAAACTAATGTTGCTGGAAGGATGGGCTCCTGCCCGTAATAAGATAGAGATTGAGGCTTTTCTGGATGCATCTCATGTATATTATGAGATTTCTGATCCTACTCCGGAAGATAATGTACCTATTGAACTGAATAATAAAGGATTTTTCTCCTGGTTTGAGCCGATTTGTAAATTGTATATGTTGCCGAAGTATAATGAACTGGATTTAACTCCGTTTTTTGCTCCATTCTTTATGATTTTCTTCGGACTCTGTTTGGGAGATTCCGGATATGGATTGTTCTTGTTTATCGGCGCTACAGCTTACCGTCTGATGGCGAAGAAACTGACCCCGTCAGCTAAATCAATTATCTCACTGATTCAGGTTCTGGCCACGTCTACTTTCTTTTGCGGACTATTGACCGGTACTTTCTTTGGTGCTAATATCTATGATCTTGACTGGCCCATTGTGCAGCGGTTGAAACATGCGGTATTTATGGATAATAATGATATGTTCCAGCTTTCACTGATTTTGGGTGTGGTACAGATTATGTTTGGTATGGTGCTAAAAGCTGTAAATCAAACAATACAGTTTGGCTTTAAATACGCTGTTGCTACTATTGGCTGGATTATCTTGTTAGTGTCCATGGGTATTTCTGCACTGCTGCCGGCTGTGTTGCCTATGGGAGGTACTATACATTTGGTGATTCTTGGTATTGCCGGTGTTATGATTTTCCTTTTCAATACGCCTGGGAAGAATATTTTCCTTAATATCGGACTCGGTTTGTGGGATTCTTATAACATGGTTACCGGGCTTTTGGGAGATGTTCTCTCGTATGTTCGTCTGTTTGCTCTTGGGCTTTCTGGAGGTATTTTGGCAGGAGTATTCAATAGTCTTGCTACAGGAATGAGCCCTGATAATGCAATTATGGGACCTATTGTGATGGTCTTGATTTTTGTAATCGGGCATGCCATTAACATATTTATGAATGTACTTGGAGCAATGGTTCACCCGATGCGTCTGACGTTTGTGGAGTTTTTTAAGAATTCCGGCTATGAAGGCGGAGGCAGAGAGTACAAGCCATTTAGGAAATAAGTATTAAAAACGAAGAATTATAAATAGAATAATAAACTAAAAAATAAAATTAAGATTATGGAAATGAATTTGTTTATTGCCTACATTGGCATCGCGGTAATGGTTGGTTTGTCGGGCATTGGTAGTGCATACGGAGTAACTATTGCAGGTAACGCTGCTATCGGCGCGTTGAAAAAGAATGATAGTGCATTCGGTAACTTCCTTGTATTGACTGCGCTTCCCGGTACACAGGGTCTGTATGGTTTTGCCGGATACTTTATGTTCCAGACGATTTTTGGTATTCTTACTCCTCAGATAACGGCAATTCAGGCTTCTGCCGTATTGGGTGCAGGTATTGCTTTAGGATTGGTTGCTTTGTTCTCCGCTATTCGTCAGGGACAAGTTTGCGCTAATGGTATTGCTGCCATCGGACAGGGGCATAATGTATTTAGTAATACACTGATTCTTGCCGTATTCCCGGAACTTTATGCTATCGTAGCTTTGGCTGCCACTTTCTTGATCGGTAGTGCATTGGCATAATTTGCTTATTGATAAAGTAAAGTATTCAGCAGGTATTATTTAAAACCTGCCAAGTGACAAGAATATGACTCCTGTAATAGAAATATTACGGGAGTTCTTGTTTTTTTATAACTATCCTTCAAATTAATTGATAACATAGTTAATTGGTGTATTAACACATTATTCAAATCTGATACTGAGACATTACTTATTGCAAAAGTTATACTTTAAAAACAGCATTCAGAATTGAAGTGAGGTATATTGCTTTTTTCCTCCTTTAAAGCAACTTCTTATAAGACTTTGCAAACGTTTGTTGCCTTCTGTTAGCTTATATTTTCTGCATAAAGCATTATTTTTCAATAAATAATGCGTATTTTTGCACCCACGTAATAAAAAAAGAGTTCTAAACAATTATATGGTAAAAGATTTATTAACCCCCGATTATATCTTCGAAGCCAGTTGGGAGGTATGCAATAAAGTAGGAGGGATCTACACTGTTCTGTCTACAAGGGCGAACACATTGCAAACCGCTTTTCGTGATAAATTGTTCTTTATTGGGCCGGATGTATGGCAAGGCAAGGATAACCCCTTGTTCATTGAGTCCGATAATCTTTGTGCTGCATGGAAAGAGCATGCACGTGAAAAAGATAACCTTTCTGTTCGTGTAGGACGTTGGAATATTCCGGGTGACCCCATTGTTATTTTAGTTGATTTTCAGCCATTTTTTGAAAATAAGGATGCGATATATACAGAAATGTGGAATCGTTTTCAGGTAGATTCGTTGCACGCTTATGGCGATTATGATGAAGCTTCGATGTTTTCGTATGCTGCCGGAAGGGTAGTAGAAAGTTTCTATCGTTACAATCTGACAGAGAATGATAAAGTCGTTTATCAGGCACATGAGTGGATGACAGGTCTCGGAGCACTTTATTTGCAGACTGCTGTTCCCGAAATTGCTACTATTTTCACAACCCATGCAACGTCTATCGGACGCTCTATAGCAGGTAATAATAAGCCGTTATATGATTATCTGTTTGCTTATAACGGAGATCAAATGGCTGAAGAGTTGAATATGCAATCCAAACATTCTATTGAAAAGCAGACAGCTCACTATGTGGATTGTTTCACGACGGTGAGCGAAATAACCAATAATGAATGTAAGGAGTTGCTTGACAAATCGGCAGATGTAGTGTTGATGAATGGTTTTGAGGATGATTTTGTGCCGAAAGGAAGTACTTTCACTGGTAAACGTAAACGTGCCCGTTCGGTCATGCTGAATGTTGCCAATAAATTAATGGGAACAAATTTGGATGATGACACGTTAATTATCGGAACCAGTGGACGTTATGAATTTAAGAATAAAGGTATTGATGTCTTTTTGGAGTCATTGAACCGTCTTAATCGTGATAAAAATTTAAAGAGAGAAGTATTGGCATTTGTCAATGTACCCGGTTGGGTGGGAGATCCCCGGGAGGATTTACAGGCGCGTCTGAAAAGCAAAGAGAAGTTTGATACGCCGTTGGAAGTACCTTTTATTACGCATTGGTTGCATAATATGACACATGATCAGGTACTTGATATGCTGAAATATCTCGGAATGAATAATCATCCGGAAGATAAAGTGAAAGTGATATTTGTACCATGTTACCTGAACGGTAGAGATGGTATATTAAATAAGGACTATTATGATCTGTTGTTAGGTCAGGATCTGAGTGTTTATCCTTCTTATTATGAACCATGGGGATATACACCATTAGAAAGTGTAGCTTTCCGGGTGCCTACTATAACAACTGATCTTGCCGGTTTTGGCCTTTGGGTGAAAAGCCTGAAAAACCAGCATGGCATTAATGATGGAGTAGAGGTGTTGCATCGGTCGGATTATAACTATTCCGAAGTGGCCGATGGCATTAAAGATACTATCTCTCTATTTTCCGGGAAAACAGAAAACGAAGTAAAGGAAATCCGTAAACATGCCGCCGAAATCGCGGAACAGGCGTTGTGGAAGCACTTTATTAAATATTATTATGAGGCTTATGACATTGCTTTACGCAGTGCAATGAAACGTCAGCTGAATTAAATTTATTCATCAACAAGTAAATCATAAACATTATGAAAGTTAAAGTTAGTAATGTGAACACTCCGAACTGGAAAGAGGTAACTGTAAAATCCCGCGTTCCGGTAGAATTAGAAAAACTATCTGAAATAGCCCGGAATATTTGGTGGTCCTGGAATTATGAGGCTACTGAATTATTCTCTGATCTGGATCCGGCTCTTTGGAAAGAGGTTGGTCAGAACCCGGTGCTTCTTCTGGAGCGCATGAGTTATGAGAAACTGGAAGCACTGTCTAAAGACAAAGTGATTTTGAAACGCATGAATGATGTGTATTCTAAGTTTAGAGATTATATGGATGTGAAACCGGACGCTACTCGTCCGTCAGTAGCTTATTTCAGTATGGAATATGGCTTGACTCACGTTCTTAAAATATATTCCGGTGGTCTGGGCGTACTTGCCGGTGACTATCTGAAAGAGGCTTCTGATAGTAATGTAGACCTTTGTGCAGTAGGTTTCCTTTATCGTTATGGTTATTTTACCCAGTCTTTGTCTATGGATGGACAGCAGATAGCCAATTACGAAGCACAGAACTTCGGACAATTGCCGATTGATCGTGTTCTTGATGCTGATGGCAAACCGTTGGTAGTAGACGTTCCTTATATGAACTACTTTGTACATGCCAACGTATGGCGCGTGAATGTGGGTCGTATCTCTTTGTATCTGTTGGATACGGATAACGAGCTGAACAGCGAATTTGACCGTCCTATTACTCATCAGCTGTATGGTGGTGACTGGGAAAATCGTTTGAAACAGGAAATCCTGTTGGGTATCGGTGGTATCCTGACATTGAAAGCTTTGGGTATCAAGAAGGATGTTTATCATTGTAACGAAGGACATGCTGCATTGATCAATGTTCAGCGTATCTGTGACTATGTGGCTACTGGCCTGACATTTGATCAGTCTATCGAGTTGGTTCGTGCTTCTTCCCTTTATACTGTTCATACTCCGGTTCCTGCCGGACATGATTACTTCGATGAAGGTCTTTTTGGTAAATATATGGGTGGATATCCTGCGATGATGGGTATCAGTTGGGATGATCTGATGGATCTCGGACGCAATAATCCGGGTGATAAGGGAGAACGGTTCTGTATGTCTGTATTTGCTTGCAACACTTCTCAGGAAGTAAATGGTGTGAGTTGGCTGCATGGAAAAGTTTCTCAGGAGATGTTTGCTTCCATCTGGAAAGGTTATTTCCCGGAAGAGAGTCATGTAGGTTATGTTACTAATGGTGTTCACTTCCCAACTTGGAGTGCTACGGAGTGGAAGCAGCTATACGCCAAATATTTTAATGAAAACTTCTTGTATGATCAGTCTAATCCGAAGATTTGGGAGGCTATCTACAATGTATCGGATGAAGAAATCTGGAAAACTCGTATGACCATGAAGAACAAGCTGGTGGATTATATCCGCAAGCAGTTCCGTGAAACATGGCTGAAGAACCAGGGCGATCCTTCGCGTATCGTTTCATTAATGGATAAGATCAACCCTAACGCATTACTGATTGGTTTTGGCCGTCGTTTTGCTACATATAAACGTGCTCACCTGTTGTTTACAGACCTGGATCGTCTGGCTAAGATTGTTAACAATCCCGACTATCCGGTACAATTCCTTTTCACAGGTAAGGCTCACCCGCATGATGGTGCCGGTCAAGGCTTGATCAAGAGAATTATTGAGATCTCTCGTCGGCCGGAATTCTTAGGTAAGATTATTTTCC
Organism: Bacteroides sp.; assembly: GCA_019416685.1. Lineage (GTDB taxonomy): Bacteria > Bacteroidota > Bacteroidia > Bacteroidales > Bacteroidaceae > Bacteroides. The sequence goes on along the minus strand of DXWV01000036.1, from coordinate 32,091 downwards.
TTGAAAATTATGATATGCAGTTGGCACGCCGTCTGGTGTCTGGAGTTGATATTTGGTTGAATACTCCGACTCGTCCGTTGGAAGCATCGGGTACATCCGGTGAGAAAGCGTTGATGAATGGTGTGGTTAACTTCTCTGTACTTGATGGATGGTGGCTGGAAGGTTACCGTGAAGGTGCAGGTTGGGCGTTAACAGAAAAACGTACTTACCAGAATCAGGACCATCAGGATCAGTTGGATGCTGCTACTATTTACAGTATCCTTGAAACAGAAATCCTGCCGTTGTATTATGCACGTAATAAGAAGGGATATTCTGAAGGTTGGGTGAAGACTGTAAAGAACTCTATTGCTCAGATTGCTCCTCACTATACAATGAAACGCCAGCTTGACGATTATTATAATAAGTTCTACATCAAAGAAGCAAAACGTTTCCAGATGTTATCTGCTAATGATAATGCCAAAGCTAAAGAGATAGCAGCGTGGAAAGAGGAAGTGGTTGAAAAGTGGGATTCAATTGAAGTTGTATCTTGTGAGCAGACTGAAGAACTTGTGAAGGGAGATATCGAAAGCGGAAAAGAATATACGATCACTTATGTAATCGATGAAAAAGGCTTGAATGATGCTGTAGGGCTCGAGTTAGTGACTACTTATACGACTGCTGATGATAAGCAACACGTTTATTCGGTAGAACCGTTCAGTGTTATCAAGAAGGAAGGTAATCTGTACACATTCCAGGCTAAACACAGCTTGTCTAATGCAGGAAGCTTTAAGGTATCTTACCGTATGTTCCCAAAGAACCCGGATCTTCCTCATCGTCAGGACTTCTGCTACGTACGCTGGTTTGTGTAACAAACAGCTATAAAGTATTATAAAAAAAATAGCCCTTGCAATAGTAAAATATTGCAAGGGCTAATTGTTTGTATATGAAGGTGTGTCAAAAGTCTGAGAAAGCTATCAATATGTAACTTTAGAAACGCAGATTAACACAAATGACCGCGGATTTAATTTAATCTTTGCGTAAATTAGCGTTAATCTGCGTTTTAATGATGGTTAATTTTACTTTATTGACGCACCCTCACGATACTACTTTTTATTTCAGTACTTCAGCCAGTTTGGTTTGGAGTCCTTCGCCGTGGAGTCCGCGTGCAATGATTGTACCTTCACCATCAATCAGGATGGTATGAGGAATACTGTTTACAGCATACAGTTGTGCACCTTCGCTGCCCCAGTATTTCAGATCGGACATCTGTGGCCATGTGATTTTCAGATTTTTGATAGACTCTTTCCATGCGTCAGCACTCTGATCGAGTGATACACCTACAATCTCGAAATTTTTACCTTTATATTTAGCGTAAGCATCTACGAGATTAGGCATTTCACGACGGCACGGACCGCACCAGCTTGCCCAGAAATCAATAAGAACAACTTTACCTTTGCCTACATAATCAGACAATTTCACGGGTTTACCGTCAGGAGTCAACATCTCGAAGTCTATGAATTTTTGTCCTACAGCAGTCTTCTTTTGCTTTTCAGTCATTTCTTTGATCTTTACGATTGTTTCGTCATTCTGAAATTGTGCAGGAATCTGTTGTAGCAAAGCATCGTTCTCAGCAGTTGTCATATTATAATAATTGGTTTTGAACAGATGAATACCGACGGGGTTTGTGATATTCTTCTCGATGCCTTCTTTGTAAACCTGTCCCAACTCTTCTTCGAGTTTCTCAAGTTCTTTCATATTGGCTTCTTTCTGTTCATCAGTTATGTCGGCACTTCTCATTGATTCATAAAGAGGGGTTGCTTTCTGATTTAACGCATTGATCTTGTTACGGATTTCCTGATATGCATCATTGTTGGCTGTACCGGTTGCCGAATCATTATCTCTGGTCAGTGCTATATTGATCTTACCGTTTTCAAGGAAGAAGTCTATGAGTAGAGCCTCGTTACCCTTACCGGATGTAATGTAACGGTTGACAGCAGAATCCTGCACACCTTCAAAGGTAAAAGTTCCTTTTGTAATAATTGCAGTATCCAGTTTACTAAGTTGTCTGCCTACTACTTCCTGTAAAAATACAGTGTCACCGTCTGCCGCTCCTTCTACTGTACCGGTGATAACGTAGCCAGGTTTGTTGCTGTTACATGCTACCATACCTAAAGCGGCAGCAGCAACGAACAAATAAGTTAACTTTTTCATACTTTTGTGAGATTAGTGAATAAATATTTATGCAAAGATAGATTATTTTTCAGTCTTATCATGGGAAAACTCTGTTATATTAGATTAACACGTAGGAGGAAATCGCAGAAATGTGTACCTTTGCATCCCAAATTGAGTATGAATATGCAAGAAAACAAATCCATTATCGAGGTTAATGCCGTATCAAAGTTCTTTGGCGAAAAGACCGCTTTGGATAATGTGACCTTAAATGTGAAGAAGGGAGAATTCGTGACGATTCTCGGACCTTCGGGTTGTGGCAAAACCACATTGTTGCGCCTTATTGCTGGTTTTCAGACCGCTACAGAAGGCGAGATCAGAATATCGGGAAAGGAAATAACACAGACACCGCCCCATAAGCGCCCGGTGAATACTGTATTTCAGAAGTATGCTCTTTTCCCTCATCTGAATGTGTATGATAATATTGCTTTCGGTCTGAAACTAAAAAAGACACCGAAGCTGGTCATTGAAAAGAAAGTGAAAGCTGCTTTGAAGATGGTGGGCATGACGGATTATGAATATCGTGATGTAGACTCGCTTTCGGGTGGGCAGCAACAACGTGTAGCTATTGCCCGGGCCATTGTCAATGAGCCGGAAGTATTGTTGCTTGACGAACCATTGGCTGCACTTGACCTTAAGATGCGCAAGGACATGCAGATGGAGTTGAAGGAGATGCATAAGAGGCTGGGCATCACATTTGTGTATGTGACACATGATCAGGAAGAGGCGTTGACACTGAGTGACACCATTGTGGTGATGAGCGAAGGAAGAATTCAGCAGATTGGTACACCGATTGATATATATAATGAACCGATCAACTCATTTGTTGCCGACTTTATAGGTGAAAGTAATATTCTGAACGGGACGATGGTGAAAGATAAGCTGGTTCGTTTTTGCGGAACTGAGTTTGAATGTGTGGATGCAGGTTTTGGCGAGAATGTGCCGGTGGATGTTGTCATTCGTCCGGAAGATTTATACATTTTTCCTGTGTCTGATATGGCACAGCTGGTGGGAGTAGTGCAGTCTTCCGTATTCAAAGGAGTACATTATGAAATGACGGTGCTTTGTAATGGGTACGAATTTCTGGTGCAGGATTATCATCATTTTGAAGTCGGTGCTGAGGTAGGATTACTGGTGAAGCCATTCGATATTCATATTATGAGAAAAGAGCGTATTTGCAATACATTTGAAGGTAAATTGATTGATGATACGCATGTAGAATTCCTTGGATGTAACTTTGAGTGCGCTCCTGTTTCTGATATTGCTGCCGGTGCAGATGTCCGTGTAGAAGTAGACTTTGACAAAATCATTTTGCAGGATAATGAAGAAGATGGTATGCTGACGGGAGATGTGAAATTTATCCTTTATAAGGGAGATCACTATCATCTGACTGTGTGGTCGGATTGGGACGAGAATGTTTTTGTAGATACGAATGACGTATGGGACGATGGCGATCGTGTAGGTATTACTATCCCTCCAGACGGAATCCGGATAATTAATAATTAGAAATTAATAGTAAAGAGGTGAATAAGTTATCAATCTTTTTTTCATCACGTAAGAGTTGGACCCTCCCTTACATTATCTTTTCGGCGATATTCGTTGTTATTCCATTGCTTCTTATTGTGGTCTATGCATTTACCGATGACAGCGGGCATCTTACACTGGAGAACTTTGAGAAGTTCTTTACTCACCATGAGGCGATCAACACTTTTGTATATTCCATCGGGATAGCTATCATAACAACCCTTATTTGCATCCTTTTGGGGTATCCGGCAGCCTGGATTCTGAGTAATGCCAAGTTGAACCGTTCCAAAACTTTGGTTGTATTGTTTATCCTTCCTATGTGGGTTAATATTCTGGTGCGTACACTGGCTACTGTTGCTTTATTCGATTTCTTCAGTATGCCACTGGGAGAGGGAGCATTGATTTTCGGTATGGTGTACAATTTTATTCCTTTCATGATTTATCCTATTTACAATACGTTGCAGAAGATGGATCATAGTTATATTGAAGCGGCACAGGATCTGGGAGCCAATCCGGTTCAGGTGTTTTTCAAAGCTGTTCTGCCCCTGTCTATGCCGGGAGTAATGAGTGGCATTATGATGGTGTTTATGCCTACTATTTCTACTTTTGCCATTGCCGAGCTACTGACAATGAACAATATTAAACTTTTCGGTACTACCATTCAGGAGAATATCAACAACAGTATGTGGAATTATGGTGCGGCACTGTCTCTTATCATGTTGCTGCTGATTGCTGCTACTTCATTGTTCAGTACGGATGATAAAGACAATTCTAACGAAGGAGGCGGGTTATGGTAAAAAGGATTCTTGCTCAAACCTATCTGTGGATATTGCTTTTATTGCTTTATTCGCCTATTGTGATTATTGTGATCTATTCATTTACCGAAGCCAAAGTTTTGGGAAACTGGACTGGATTTTCAACCAAACTCTACTCTTCTCTGTTTACAACCGGAACGCATCATTCGTTGATGAATGCGCTGATGAATACAGTTACTATCGCTTTAATAGCAGCTACAGCTTCTACTTTGCTGGGAAGTGTTACAGCTATCGGCATTTTTAATTTAAAGAATCGTGCTCGTAAGACCATCGGTTTTGTGAATAGTATCCCTATTCTGAACGGAGACATAATCACTGGTATATCTCTGTTCCTACTGTTTGTTTCACTGGGTATCTCACAGGGTTATACAACTGTGGTTCTGGCACATATTACATTCTGTACTCCCTACGTGGTACTTAGTGTGCTGCCACGTCTCAAACAGATGAACCCGAACCTCTACGAAGCGGCTCTTGATCTGGGAGCTACTCCGATGCAGGCACTACGCAAAGTGATCATTCCGGAGATTCGTCCGGGAATGATTAGTGGTTTCATGCTTGCACTGACACTCTCGATTGATGATTTTGCAGTAACAGTGTTCACCATTGGTAACGAAGGGTTAGAGACACTTTCTACTTATATTTACGCCGATGCTCGTAAGGGAGGACTGACACCGGAACTTCGTCCGCTTTCGACTATTATTTTTGTGGTAGTTCTTGCGTTATTGATTGTTATTAATCACAGAGCAGGCACTTCCCGCACAGGTAGTAATGGTAAGCGATAATTGAAGGATGATATAGTATAATATAAAGAACTGATTATGAAGAAAATTCTATCTATATTTATTTTGTCAGGACTTCTCCTTACTGGTTGTTACAACACAGGTGAACCACGCGGAAAAGTACTGAAGATATATAATTGGGCAGATTATATCGGAGATGATGTACTGGAAGATTTTCAGGCTTATTATAAAGAACAGACCGGAGAGGATATTCGTATTGTTTATCAGACATTTGATATCAATGAAATCATGCTTACCAAGATTGAAAAAGGGCATGAGGATTTTGATGTAGTTTGTCCTTCGGAGTACATTATTGAGCGTATGTTGAAGAAAGATTTGCTGCTGCCCATTGATACTGTTTTTGCTCATTCGCCCGATTATATGAACAATGTTTCTCCATATATCCGTGAACAGATTGCCAAACTTAGCCAGCCAGGACGTCCTGCCAACCAGTATGCAGTTTGTTATATGTGGGGTACGGCAGGTATTCTTTATAACAAGGCTTTTGTTACTGAGCAGGAAGTAGATACTTGGGAGTGCCTTTGGGATAAGAAATATGCAGGTAAAATTCTGATGAAGGATGCTTATCGCGATGCATACGGAACGGCTATCATCTATTCTCATGCCAAAGAGCTGGAAGAAGGGAAAGTAACGGTTGAACAACTGATGAACGATTATTCTCCCGAAGCGATGGCTATAGTAGAGAAATATCTCAAAGCTATGAAACCTAATATTGCCGGTTGGGAGGCTGATTTCGGAAAAGAGATGATGACAAAAAACAAGGCCTGGATCAATATGACATGGAGTGGTGACGCTATGTGGGCTATTGAAGAGGCTGAAGCAGTGGGTGTGGACCTTGATTATGTAGTACCCAAAGAAGGTAGTAATATCTGGTATGATGGTTGGGTGATTCCGAAGTATGCGCGCAATCCGAAGGCTGCCAGCTATTTTATTAATTTCATGTGTCGTCCTGATATTGCTATTCGGAATATGGATGCCTGTGGATACGTAAGTTCTGTTGCTTCTCCTGAGATTATGGAAGAAAAAATAGATACGACATTGACTTATTATTCCGACTTAAGCTATTTCTTTGGTCCCGGTGCAGATAGTATTCAGATCAATCGTATTCAATATCCGGATCGCAGTGTGGTAGAACGTTGTGCAATGATTCGTGATTTTGGCGATAAGACCAAAGATGTGCTCGAAATATGGTCTCGTATCAAAGGAGACAATTTGGGAGTGGGTATTACTATTCTTATTTTTGTGGTGATAGGTGTAATGAGTGGATGGATGATATACAAGCGTATACAACGTCATCAGCGTAACAAATTGCAGAGACGGCGCAGTCGTAGAAAGAAGAATCCGAAGCCGTTGTAACTCTTAATAGATTATCAATTTTTAATTAATTTGTTTGCAGCATTTCCCTCATGCGAGCGTCTAATGAATAAAACCAGACGCCTCATGAGGGAAATTTACATCTATACTATTCTATGTCTATTCTGTTCTGTTACTCTCATGGCACAGGAAGTCCCGTTCGAAGGGCTTCATCTGGATGATTTGATTTCAGTCCCCGGCGAGCGTAAACCGGGGACTTTCAAATCTCCTCTGCCTGCTACCAAGTTGCCGGACTTTGAGATTTTACGCCCCGATAAACCCTTTGTTCCCCATTGGGCGCATCCTTCTCTTCCCGGCATGATTCCGGTGCATTTTTCACAGACGAATCATCTTAGAAGCCTGTCTTTCTGGAGGCCTTCCCGGCGATTAACCGTTCGTGGAGATTATTTTTCTTCAGGTTCTTTACCGGTAGAAACTTATTCTGCATATAGCATCCGGTCAGAAGCTGAAGCCAATTATAAACTGACAAAACAGCTCTCGCTTTACCTTTCTACCAACTATATATCCGATAGGTATCGTACACCACGCAGTCTTTACACGATGGGAGCCGGAGGGGGAGTTACTTATCAATTTACCAATAAATTTCAGTTGAAAACAGGTGTTTATTATCAGTACAATACTATCTTCAGAAAGTGGGAATGGATGTATCTGACTGGTTTTGTTTTCTGTTTTTGAGCTCTGTTTATAATACCTTCCCCCCTTTTTTGCATTTATTTTTAAAGAAATTGCCTTTTTCTTTTCTAAATCCCCACTTAATGTCTATATTTACCACGTTTTAAAGATTTCTGATAAGTAAGATCGGTTCCTTCTCAATATTATTGCAGAGTTATTTATCTCCTTAACAAGACTTCTCTAACAAAATCATTTTATTATTTAAGAATTAATTATTTTTTTTCGATGAACATTTTTATTGCAGGATTGAGCTATAACATTAGCGATTCCGATTTAACAGAGTTGTTTGCAGAGTATGGAGAAGTAGCCTCAGCAAGAGTTATTTCTGACAGAGAGACTGGCCGTTCTAAAGGTTATGGTTTCGTAGAGATGGCAGATGAAGAAGCCGGTGATAAGGCTATTGCAGCATTGAACGAAGCAGAAATAGATGGCAGAAAGCTTGCTGTATCTGTAGCTCGTCCTAAGACAGAATCTGCTCCGCGTCGCAGCGGTGGCTACAACGGCGGTGGAAACCGTGGTGGTGGTTACGGTGGCGGTAATCGTGGCGGTGGCTACGGTGGCGGTCGCGACAGATATTAATCTGACAAAAAGCGGTAACGCTATGTAACGCATAGTAAAAAGGCGTCCGAAGATATTCTTTGGATGCCTTTCTTTTTATATATTTATGGTATGAGAGAAACACTATCAGACATTGCACTTTATCATGAGCATAAAGCTACGACGGACACTAATGGTTTACTGTCCGAACGAACCTGGGACGATTTGAATCTGGATGATTTTTTCCTGTTTGCTGACCATACTTCCTCTTGTGTAGGCAGGCAATATTTGTATGATGTACTACACTATAACCGTACATCAGAGGTAGCAGACCAGGAGAAGATACTCGATTCTCTTTCTGCTGATACCACATTGCGTCGTGGTATTCAGGATGAGCTGAAAAAGTTGAATCATGTGGATGCCTGTTCGATTTCCTCGTTGCTTTCGGCAACTCATCCCGTCAGTTCACGCTCTTTTTATTTACTACTGAGAGTATTGCAATTTGTTCCGGTACTTTCTCTGGGGTTATTGTATGTTACTTCTTCCGTCTGGTTTCTGTGGTTAATGCTGGCAGGGTTATTGGTAAATCTGGTATTACACTATCGCAAAAAAACAGAGATGCAAGGATACTTGTTTTCTGTACCACAGTTACTGAATTTATTGAAACAGTCTGAGAAATTAACGAAGCGACCGCTTTGCCTCTCAGTTAATGAGGAGATTACGGAAGTACTGTCTGATTTAATACCTTTAAGGAAACGTTTAGCTTCTTTCCGTCTGAGTATCCGTCTTGAAAGCGATATAGTTCTCATAGTTTATTTCTTCACAGAGTTGTTTAATATGTTTTTTCTGACCGAAGCGATCTCTGCATCCCGTGCCTTTTTTCTTTTACAGGGTAAACAGCAAAAGCTGGAACAGGTATTCCGTTTTTTCGGGCTGATAGATGTATTGTGTTCTGTTTCTGAGTTTCGGAGTAAATTACCTTACTATTCGTTGCCGGAGTCTGATTCTGAAGACAATTCATTTCAAGTAGAGGATATCTATCATCCACTGATAGAAAATTGTGTTTCCAATACCCTCACTCTTTATGGCAGGTCTGTATTGATTACCGGTTCCAATATGTCGGGAAAGACGAGTTTTATCCGTTCAATAGGAGTGAATCTGCTTTCTGCAAGAGTGTTGCATACTTGTTTTGCACATCGTTTCTGTTCTTCTCCGGATTTGAAGTTAGCTTCTGCTATCCATATGGAAGATAGCCTAATGGAAGGAAAAAGTTTCTTTCTGCAAGAGGTACAGACCGTTAAGGAGATGATTGATCTGAGCCGGGAAGGAAACCATCTGTTTTTGCTGGATGAATTGTTTAAGGGGACTAATACAATTGAGAGGATTGCCATAGCCAAAGCAGTACTATCGGCATTGGTAGTGCAAAGGAACCTTGTGTTCATATCTACTCATGACATTGAACTTGCATCGTTACTAAAGGCTGAATATGACTTGTATCACTTCTGCGAAAGTGTAGAAGACGGTATGTTATCTTTTGATTACAAGCTAAAATCCGGTCCGGTGACAGAACGTAATGCCATACGCATTCTTGATATTTGCGGTTATCCGCAAGAGGTCATACAAGAGGCGTATGGAGTGGTAGGCCGGATCTCCGGACTTTAATTCTATTTTAGTATGTCCGGAAGGGTTATTGTTACTTGTGTGTAGCTGTTTACTTCTGAATTTATTGCTATTTTACCACCATACACTGATAATATCTTCATAGATAGACTCAGTCCGATCCCTTGTCCTGTATACTCACGTGTATTGCTTGCCCGATAAAAGGAATGGAATATATGATGTATCTCCTCCTTCGGAATACCGATTCCATAGTCTTTTACCTCAATGACCGGGCATCCTTCACAAATGTTTAAACTGACGTCCACTTGTTCTTTTGAGTACTTCCGGGCATTATCTATTACGTTTTGCAGTGCGATACGCAGCAGATAGAAGTTGGCTGTGATGCGAACGTTTCCTTCTATTTTGTCTGTATTGAATGTCACCTGCGGATATTGCAGACACAAGTCGCGCAGGAGTACAACGAGATCTATCTCTTCTCTGGCATTTTGCAATATCTCTTCATCCTGACGGGAAAGGAAAAGCAGGTGTTTTATCAGCAGGATGATGCGTTTGCTCTCTGTGGAAATGCGTTGGAGTGAATCTATATATTCCGTGGCAGAACGTTCTTTGAGCAGGCTGATTTCGCATTCTCCCTGAATGGCGGTGAGCGGGTTATTCAGTTCATGCGAGGCATTGCTGATGAATGACTTTTCTGCCTGGAACGCAGTATCTATCCTGTCCAGCATTTCATTCAGGGTTCTGATAAGTTCGTCCAGTTCATCTTTGTTACCGAAGGTTTTCATCCGTACATTCAGATTGTTTCCGCGAATGCGTTTCAGCTCTTTGAGGATGTGCTGTAGGGGACGCAGAATACGGTTGGCATAGATTTTTCCGAGGAGATAGATGAGGCCGCAGCTTATCAGCAGGAGGAATACGGCGAGTAGAAGGATATGTTTTTGAATCTCGTATCCATAGTTATTGTTTGCCATTACCAGAACAACAAAATCACCTTCATTGTCGGGGTAGTGGAGTGCAGCACCTCTCAGCTTACCATAAACGAAGGAGACCGGGAGATCTTTGAACAAACGTGCTTGCTGGTTACTGTCGAGGTATTTGTTCAGAGAATCATTTATGGCCATCGGTACACTATCCATGTTCAGCAATATTTCCTGTGCCTGTGGCAATAGTTCATTGTATTTCTGCTGAATTTCGCGGTAACTGTATTCGTCCACTTCATCCTTTTCCCAATGTTTCTGAGCGGTTAGATAGGCTTTTTCTATCAGATAAGAGTCATATAGATTGTTGATATACCGGGAGGTGAAAAAGTAAAATACCATGACTACTGCAGTGATGGCTCCTACGGTGATGATGGTATAAAACACCGCAATCCTCGATCCTATTTTCATTTTTTGTGCCTCCCTTGATCTTTTCTGTTATTGTATTCCCATAATATACCCCATTCCCACAACTGTATGGATGAGTTTCGTCTCAAAATCCTTATCTACTTTATTCCTCAGATAGTTCACATATACATCTACCACATTGGTGTTGGTATCGAAGTTTTTGTCCCACACATCCTTCAATAGTGTAAGACGCGAGAGGACGGTGCCTTGGTGTGTCATAAAGTATTCCAGAAGGCGGTACTCTTTTACGGTGAGGTCAATGGTGAACTCTCCCCGCTGGGCACGACGGGTATTACAGTCTAATATAAGGTCATTGCAGGTGAGTTGTAATGCCTGGCTTTCTTTACCTCGGCGGAGCAATGCTTTGATACGGGCTTCCAACTCTTGAAAACTGAAAGGCTTTACCAGATAATCGTCTGCTCCGGCATCGAGTCCCTTCACAATATCATCGGTAGTGCCCAGTGCTGTAAGCATAATGACGGGTGTCTGATAACCCTCTCTCTGGCGGTATTGCCTGCATAAGTCCAGTCCGTTTATTCCGGGCATGATGACGTCCAGTATCAACAAGTCGAATGCTTCGTTCTGCAACAGTTCCCAGCCGGAAGTACCGTCATGTGCTACGATGACTGTGTGGCCGAATTCCTGTAATCCGCGTTCGATGAACGAGGCAATGTTTATCTCATCTTCTACTAATAATATCTTTGTCATGAACGAGTTGTTTTAGTATTTTGCAAATATACGAGATTCACAACAGAGGACACAGGGGATACGGCGTTTTTTCTTTTGAACCTTGTGATGTGAGATCCCGTATGGAACGTAGGGTTTGTCACTGAGAAACTTTTCGTTCATCGGTGAGGTGGATTGTTTTACATGTACATGTTTCACTGCTTTACATGTACATGTTTCGCAGCTTTAGATGTACATGTTTCACTGCTTTACATGTACATGTTTAACATCCCTCCTCTACGACCTCCGGTAGGTTTGTCTACGAGGTACGTTCCTTTCCATACCTTCTGTGGTGAATCTGCTCATAACTTTCTCTGATTCAGGTTTCCCTCTTTATCATACAGCATCTTTTCGTATACCACTTCCACAATCAGCGGGAAAATGAACAGGGCGAAGAAAGTAGCTCCTATCAGTCCGCCGATGATGACAATAGCCAACGGGCGTTGTGATTCCGACCCGATACCATGACTCATTGCTGCCGGCATCAGACCAATGGCTGCCATAGCTGCTGTCATCACTACCGGACGGATACGCGAACGCATACTTGTCTTGATCGCTTCTGGCAGGGGGAGTCGTGCCTGTATGTTGTGTTTGATATCCGAAATCATGATTACACCATTCTGGATGCAGATACCAAACAAGGCAATAAATCCGATACCTGCCGAAATGGAGAAGTTGAAGTGGGTGATGAGCAGTGCTATAATACCACCAACAGCAGCGAAAGGTACATTCAGCAGCACCAGTCCGGCATCCCGGGCGTTGGAGAACAACACAAACAGGATGATAAAAATGATCGCAATGCTTACCGGAACTACCTGTGAGAGTCGTTTCGTGGCTCTTTGTTGGTTCTCAAAGTCTCCTGTCCATTTCAGTGTATAGCCTTCGGGCAGATGTATGGAGGCATTTACTTTCTTCTGTGCTTCGGTTACGGCAGTTCCCATGTCCCGTCCGCGTACGGAGAATTTCACGGCACAGAAGCGGGTGTGGTTATCACGGAATATCAGTAGAGGTCCGGTAATGGTCTTTATCTCTGCCAGTTCTTTGATGGGTATCATGGTGCTGTTCATGGTGGGTACCAGTATCTTACCTATTTCCTCTTCGTTCTGGCGATACTCCGGTTTATACCGCACCATGATGTTAAACTTGCGTTCGTCTTCGTAAAGTAATGAAGCCGACTTGCCGCCAATGGCCATTTCAATAATGGATTGTACATCTTCTTTTGCCACACCGTAGCGTGCCAGGCTCTGCTCATTCAATTCAATGCGCAGCTCCGGTTGTCCGATATTACGGATAACGCCCAGATCTTCGATGCCCTGTACGGTAGTGAGTATTTTGTCTATTTCTACTGCTATCTTTTCGGACTCATACAAGTCTTTGCCGAATACTTTTACGGCGATAGATCCTTTGACACCCGAAGCGGCTTCTTCCACATTGTCCGTGATAGGCTGGGAGAAGTTGAAGTCGATACCGGGATAGAGTGCGAGGTCATTCTGCATTTTATCTATCAGTTGTAACTTATTCAGTTTACTTTCCCATTCCTTTTCCGGATAGATATCTACATGGAATTCAATATTATAGAATCCTGTTGCATCCGTACCGTCGTTGGGGCGTCCGGTCTGTGAAAGCACTTGTCTCACCTCAGGGTAAGCAGCGAGTTTATGCCTCATTTGGTTGGCGAGTTTCACCGATTCGTCCAGAGAGATACTTTGTGGCAGGGTAGCACGGATGTAGATAGAACCTTCATTCAACTGTGGTAGGAATTCGGTACCTAACAGAGTAAACATCCATAATCCTACGACAGCTACAATACTTGCCAACCCGATGGATAGTTTGCGGTGCGCATAACATTTATTGAACAGGGCACTTGCTTTCTCGTTGATGAAGCGGACAAAGAAGTTGTTCTTTTCACGTACATTCTTCTTCAATAGCATAGACGACATCACCGGAACCAGTGTAAGGGTGAATAATAACGCACCTAATAAGGCAAAACCAAGGGTATAGGCGAGAGGTGAGAACATTTTGCCTTCTACCTTCTGGAACGAGAAGATAGGAATAAGTGCTGTAATAATAATAAGTTTGGAGAAAAAAACAGCTTTTGCCTTGTCTTTGGCAGTGTGGCGGATAAGCCCCATTTTTGACATACGGTTGAAAGCCGGCATTCCCACTTCCCGTGCTTTCTTATCGAGTGCCACAAAGACCCCTTCTACCATTACCACGGCACCGTCTATAATAATACCGAAATCGATAGCTCCCATCGATAAGAGATTGGCCGACATGCCCATGGCACGCAGGCAGATAAAGGCAAAGAGGAGTGCCAGCGGGATAACTACCGCCACTACTACTGTAGTCCGCCAGTCTGCCATGAATATCAGTACAATGAAGGTCACAAGCAGGATTCCTTCGATCAGGTTATGCGTCACCGTTCGTACGGCGAGGTTTACAAGGTCCTCACGGTCATAGAAGGGCACAATCTGTACATCCTTAGGCAATACATTCTTGTTGATATCTTCTATTTTGGTCTTTAGGGCATCAATCACTTCTCCCGGGTTTTCTCCCTTACGCATTACGACGATGCCTTGTACTACATCGTCTTCATCCATTCTTCCTACTTGTCCCAGGCGGGGCAGGGAGGATTCGTGTACATCTGCCAAATGGCGTACTAACACAGGAGTACCATTGATATTCTTCACTACGATGTTCCGTAACTCTTCCAGGTCGTTGATGAGGCCGATGCCGCGTACTACATATGCCTGTGAACTTTTGGTGATCACGTCGCCACCCACATTGATATTACTGTTGGCGATGGCATTGTAAAGCTCCAGCGCAGTGATACCGTAATTAATGAGCTGGTGAGGGTTGACGCTTACTTCAAATGTTTTTATCTCTCCACCGAAACTAACGATATCTGCCACGCCCGATACCGAACGGAGGTTACGTTCAATCACCCAGTCCTGAATGGTTTTCAGTTCCCGTACGTTTCGCTTATCACTGCGCAATGTATAGCGGAATATTTCTCCCGTTGGACCATAGAGAGGTTGTACCTCCGGTGTTATCCCATCCGGCAAGTCAGCATCATTCAATAGGTTGTACACTTGCTGTCGCGCAGTAAAGTCGTCCACCTGATCTTCGAACATCACATTGATGACCGACAATCCAAAGAGAGTGGTGGAACGTATATCTGTTTTCTTCTGCACCGGATTCATTGCTATCTCAATGGGGATAGTGATGAACTTCTCTACTTCTTCGGCACTGCGTCCCGGCCATTGGGTAATGATGGTAACTTTGGTATTCGTTACATCCGGAAAGGCATCAATCGGAGTATGTTTAAAAGATACAACTCCGGCAATAACAGCTATCGTGGTACAGAAAAAGATAAAAAACTTGTTCTTCAGTGAGAAGGCTACAATGTTGTCAATAAACTTATGCATCGTTTGTCCCTCCTTTTAATCTGCATTCAATGCGTTGTAAACCAGCAATACATTTTTATTCAGAATGCGGTCTCCCTCTTGTACACCTGATGAAAGATAGCACGCTTTGCTCAGTTGCCGATAGACTTCAACTTCTTTTATAGTGAGCTTACTGTTGGTAGCCGCTACTACCACATAATTTTTACCATTCTCAAATACAAGGGCATGTGAGTCTATACGAGGTAGTTTTTTATCGGATGTCTTACTTATCACGAATACATTGGTGAACATACCCGGTTTCAGCAGATAATCTTCATTGGTGAGTTTTACTCGTACACTCATTGTTTTGCTTTCATCATTCAGCATGTTGTACACTTTGTCTATCTTTCCGGTGAACTCCTTGTCCGGGTAGGCGAGGGTAGTGATACGTACCGGGGCACCTTCGTGCACCTTACTGATGTCGCTCTCATATACGTCTGCCATTACCCATACATTCTCCAACCCGGAGATGATAAACATCTCATCGTTTTGGTCCGAACGTATCTGCATCTCTTTATTGATATTCTTTTCTACGATAAAACCTGATACGGGGGCTTTCACCAGATAAAGCGATTTTCCGGCAAGATGATAGATGGAGAAGATCTCTGTGATTCTCTTTTCTTCTGCTTCGGCATTGCTCAGTTCCTGACGGGCTTGCAGTACATCTCGTTCTGATGCCATGCCGGAGGCGAACATATCCTGTACGGATTGCAAGTTGCGGCGGGCGATGATAAGTTGTTGTTCCGCTTCTTTCTTTTGTTTTTCATAATCGGCTACTTCGCCACTCCGGATGGTGGCAAGTACATCACCTTTGCTTACATGATCGCCGATTTCGGCAGAAACTTCGGTCACTGTACCTCCGAAAATAGGAAAGACACGTGCCACCTGTTCCTGGTTGAAGGTAACCCTGCCGTTGAGAGTCAGCTCGTCAGTTACTTCATGTGCATATACAGTATCTACCGATACTATGTTTTGTAAACTGTCTGTAAGGAAGAGTTCCTGAGATATTTCTTTGGGAGTTTCTGTCTGTCCGCCACAAGCATTCAGTAGCACACTGCAGAGGAAAACGGGTAGTAAGATACGGTTCATATTGATTTTAATAGTTGAATACGGTTTGTCCGACAATTGTGTTTAAGTTCTCCATAGCGAGGAATACATCTTTTTTGAGCTCATACAGTTGCAGGCAGGTTTCTTTGTAACTTTGATAATAGTCGATGAATTCAAGCATACTGATGTTCCGTTTCCGGAAGTTTTCATTTACTCCTTCGATAAGGCGCCCGAAGTTGTGTTCCAGTTCGTCATTGGAAGACCGGTACAACTCTACAGCTTTTTGTAGCTGACTATAAGCAGCGTATAACTCCATGCGTGCCTTTTCTATGGCATACTCTTCTTCCTTTCCGTTTTGCATAATATCGATTTTAGCCGATTTAATGTTTCCCTGGTTACGGTTGAAGATAGGGACAGAGACACTGACTCCTACGGCGAAGTAGTTGTTGATGAAGTTTCCGGCGCGGTCATACATACCTTTGATTGAAAACTCCGGCGCTGCCATAGAACGTTGTAACTTCAGGTTCGCTTTGGCAGCCGTAACACTGCTATGGGCCATTTTCAGATCAGGACGGACAGAAAGCATATTATCCATATCCGCAAAAGGAACGGCAGCCGTATCCACTTGTTTCAGAATATCATCATCCAGCAGTAGATTTATCTCCTGTCCGGCAGGGAGGCTTAGCAGCAAGTTTAGCTCACCACGCAAGTTCACGAGGTTGTTTTCCTGTTCGTTTTTCTCTTTACGGAGTGATAACAGTAAAGATTCCAACCGTGAACTCTCCAGCAGAGAGATGTTACCTTTATTTTGTTGTTCTCTGAAGGCTTTCATCAACAGACTCAGAGATTCTATCTCTTTATCGTATATCCCGATAGAGCGGGTGGAGAAACAGATTTCAACAAAAGTCTTGTTTAGTTCGCTTCGCAGGGTACGCAATACTTCTTCAAATTGATGTTCGGCTATCTCCTTGTTTACCTTTTCCAGCCGTACCCGTTTGTTGCGTTGTCCGGCAAGATTGATCGCCTGCTCTATTTCGGCAGTGGCTTCTCCTTCTTTTCCTATATCAAAGTACTTGCCGTTCAGCCGGTTGTATACATTCTGCTCAAGTGAGATTACGGGGTTATCAAATAACCTTGCCTGCGTCACTTGTGCCTGTGTCTTATCGATGTTATATCGTTCGGCAATTAATGACAGGTTGCGTTTCAGAAACATCTTTTCTGCATCTTTCAGTGATAGCTGCAAAGGAGATTCCTGTGCATGCAGGAGTCCGTAGATAGAAGAGAAAAATAAAATAATAATCAGTCTTTTCATTCTTACTTTCAATTTGCGGACAAAAGTAAAGCTCTCTCTTCGAAAGGCATTCTAAAGGTGATTATAATACACTTAGGTGAGATTAGAAAGTGATTAGAAAAAATGTTTGTTACTCTATAGAGAGAGTTTGCATTGGCATATTGAAGAGATTGTTATAGAATGGATTCTTTTATTTGCATTGTTATCTTTTTTATGGTAAAAGATTGTATAGTTAAGAAAATATTATTTATATTTCGGTGCAAAATAAGCGTTAAGCAATAATATAATGTAACAATTCGTCATGGATATTAATATGTTAAGTGTACTGGTACCTGTCTATAATGAGGAAGAGTGCTTCCTGTTACTCTATGAGAGACTGAGTCGAGTACTTTCAAAACTACCTTGTAAATCTGAAATACTGTTTGTGAATGATGGTAGTAAAGATAACTCTCTGCTTTTGATGAAGGAAGTTCAAAAGAAGGATAAACGGGTGTCTTTGGTTGATTTATCACGTAATTTCGGAAAGGAGATTGCAATGGCTGCCGGCATTGATTATATAAAAGGTGATGCATTGGTCATCATTGATGCCGATTTACAGGATCCTCCCGAACTGATTCTTGAAATGTTTAAGGAAATAGAGCAGGGATATGATGATGTGTATGCAAAGCGCTCTAATAGGAAAGGAGAATCCTTTTTAAAGAAAGGTACTTCTAAGCTATATTATAGGTTATTGAAAATAATGTCGGATATTCCTATTCAGGAAGATACGGGTGATTATAGGATGTTTAGTAAACGGGCTATTGATGCGTTGCGGCAATTGAAAGAAAATGAGCGGAATATGAAAGGACTGTTTTCTTACATTGGCCTTAAAAAGAAACCTATATATTATGAGCGGGATGCAAGAGTGGCAGGTTGTACCAAATGGAATTATTGGAAATTGACTAATCTGGCAATTAAAGGCTTTACTTCGTTTTCCAAAACTCCTTTGCGTATTGTATCGTTAATTGGTGTCATAGTATCTTTCACGGCATTCGTTTATTTAATAACTGTTGTTGTACGGGCTGCTATTTGGGGCGATCCTGTATCAGGATATCCGTCATTGATGAGCGTTATTCTCTTTTTAGGAGGAATTCAATTACTCGCGTTAGGGATTATAGGCGAATATTTAGGTATTGTCTTTTCTGAAACGAAGAAACGGCCTGTCTATTATATAAATGAATACAGTACAAACATTGAAGAAACAAACTGATCTGATTTTAGACTTTCAAATACACAAATAATCATGTACATTTTTAAGAAGCAAATAGTTGGTAACAACCTTTTTGCAAAGACTAATTTATGGTTTACAATTGGCTTTATTTTGACGACTGCCCTTACGTTTTCTGAAGTAGCACGTGGCAGACAATATAACTTTATGATATTTAGTGATGCTACCCGGGATTTCTGGAATGGTATAATTCCATACGGAGCAGCATGGGCGGAGGAAAAAGGACATGATGTGTTTCTTTATGGACCTTTGTTTAATATACTTTTTAGTCCGTTTGCTTATTTGCCTTCGTGGCTTGCGCCTTTTGTGTGGAACTTAATGAATTTTACTCTCTATTTTATTTCTATATTTACGTTGCCGGATAAATATACACAGGAGACAAAGTGTAAGATATTCCTGTATACACTGCCTATTTTGGCAACTACATTGTTATCATTTCAGTATAATGTCAGCGTTGCTTATTTTTTTATCTTTTCATTTTCTTTGCTGGAACGTGGCAAGTATCTGCCGGCTATCCTGATTATATTGTTATCCGGATTTACTAAAATCTATGGTGTTTTTCAGTTGGGAATGTTGCTGTTTTATCCTAAAGTGTGGAAAAACTTCGGTTATGTTGCATTGATTGCAGCTCTGTATATTTTCATACCATTGATAAATATACCTGTTGTGGAATTACCAGAATATTACGAACATTGGTTTAATGGGCTGGCACATCAGAAAACACTTCGTGTTTTTCATACTTTCTTCTATCTGAAACCATTTTTTTCACAGCCGCCCGCATGGACTACAATAGCCCAAATCCTTGCTATAGTTCTATTGGCTCTTCTTGTTTTATTGAATCGATCTAAATACAAGGATTTTGCATTTAGAGTACAGGCACTTGGCATATTAATGGGATGGGTTATTCTTTTCGGTACATCATCGGAGTATCACACTTATGTAATAGCGTTGTTGGGGTATATGTTGTGGTACTATAGCCGCCAACCTTCCCGGATAGATAAAATACTGTATTACAGCAATCTGATTGTATTAGGCTTGATGCCGATTGATTTATTTTGTCCCGGTGTAGTGTGGCGTTTCTTTTTTCTGACT
Organism: Bacteroides sp.; assembly: GCA_019416685.1. Lineage (GTDB taxonomy): Bacteria > Bacteroidota > Bacteroidia > Bacteroidales > Bacteroidaceae > Bacteroides. Next base: position 12,290 of record DXWV01000036.1, on the reverse strand, counting down.
ACGACTTTTAATATTTGGATATTCACAATTACCTGGCTTCGAATGGTTTGGATAACGTTTTGTTCTTCATTTGCTTTTGCCACTCTTTTGCCTTATCTTCGTCCGTCAAAAAGAGGATGAAACAGAAACATAAATTATCCGCTAAATACCGGTATCTTTTTTTCGATCTGGATGGTACCGTTACTGATCCTATGCAGGGCATCACCCGTTCTGTAGATTATGCACTCAATCATTTTGGTATCGTTGTGAATGACCTTCGGGAGTTGTGTCCTTTTATCGGTCCTCCGCTGAAAGACTCTTTTATGGAGTTTTATCAGTTTACAGAAGCACAGGCAGAGGAGGCAGTGAAGAAGTACCGGGAACGGTATTCGGAGACAGGGCTTTATGAGAATGAGGTGTATCCCGGCATTGCCGAGCTTCTGAAAAAGGCTCGTCAACAAGGATATCAGTTGATGATGGCAACTTCCAAACCGGATGTTTTTGCCCGGCTTATTTTGGAACATTTTCATTTGGACGGTTGTTTTTCTTTCGTAGGTGGCAGTGGGTTGGATGGTTCACGGCATACGAAAGCAGAGGTGATAGAATATGTACTGCATGAAAACGGAATTACAGATCTGAACCGTGTGGTGATGATTGGTGACCGGAAGCATGATGTCATAGGTGCAAAGGCGGTAGGCATTGATTCAATTGGTGTACTTTACGGATATGGCGACAGAGAGGAACTGACGAAAGCCGGAGCAGATTATATTGTGGAGGATATTGCAGGCCTGGGAGAGCTTTTATTGGAGTAACAGAAAATAAATAGGAGAGAGAGAGTAATGGATACAAAAAGAACTGTTTTTGTGCGGGGATTGCTGATGATGTGTCTGCTGTTAATATTGCCTTATGCAAAAGCGCAACATTCTTTGACTAAAGAACTTGACTTATTGTTGCAAGGAAAACAGGCGAAGGTAGGAGTGGCTGTTGTGTTTGAAGGGCGGGATACGTTTACTTACAATAATCAGTATCATTACCCTTTAATGAGTGTTTTTAAGTTTCATCAGGCATTGGCGGTAATGAATTATCTTGATACACGGCAATTACCTTTGGAAACTGAAATATATGTTCGCAAAGCAGATCTGCTGCCCGATACTTATAGTCCTCTGAGAGATGCCCGTCCCGCAGGAGAGTTTAATATCTCTGTAGGGGAATTATTGCGGTACAGCATATCGGAGAGTGATAATAATGCTTGTGATATTTTGTTTCGTTATATTGGTGGTACGGGGGTAGTCGATAAATATATTCGAACGTTGGGCATAGAAGATTTTAAGATTGAGGCAAATGAAGAGAAGCTGAACGAAGCTTTTGAATATCAGTATATCAACTGGACTACACCGTTTGCTGCTGTTCAGGTGTTGGAAAAGTTTTGTACAGAAACATTGTTTCAGCATTCCGGGTATAAAGAGTTTCTGGAGAAGTTAATGACAGGAACTGTTACAGGAAAAGATAAGTTAAAAGCCGGATTACCTCAGGAGGTTGTATTAGGGCATAAGACGGGGTCTTCCGGCAGAAACGAATCGGGGTTGAAAGCGGGAGACAATGACATGGGATTTGTCCGTTTGCCGGATGGGAGACAATATAACATAGCAGTGTTTGTGACAGATTCCGGAGAGGATGACAAAACGAATGCGGCTCTTATCTCTGAAATATCCCGGAAGGTATATGAATATTACAGTGTACCCAAAGAGAAAAAGATTCCTTATACCAGTGAAAAGAATTTTGCCGATACCATTCCTTTTGAATTTTCTCAGGATCGTATTTTAATTTCCGCTTCAGTGAATGGTGCTGAGCGGAAATTTCTTTTTGATACGTGCTTTGTTAAAACTACGTAGTTCGCGTGCGCAGTCACTCAATATAGTCGATTTGCAAGGAAAAGAACAACTTTACCTGTTTTCTGAATAATAATTCTTATCTTTCGGAGGTAAAATAAGGGATTTTCGTTGATGTGAAAATGAGTTAATAAACTTGATTATGGAAACTACAGTGTTGATTACAGCTTTCATCCTCATTGGGATCGGGGTACTCGTAAAGCGCTTCCCGATTCTTATTGCAGGATATAATACAATGTCTAAAGAGGAGAAAGAAAATGTAGATGTCAAAGGGCTGTCTACTTTTATGTGTTATAGCCTGGTAGGAATGGGAACCGTACCTTTACTTACTTATTATGCCTGCCTTGGAGTAGGGCATGCAGATTGGGCCAGTTATTGTATACTTCTGCCTATACTCTATATTCCGTATCTGATAATCAAGGCAAATAAATTTGACCATAATCCTCCCAAGAAAAGTACAAAGTATGTGGTTGCTATTAGTGTGCTTACTATTGCAGTGATTGCCGCATTTATAGCCTATGGCATGAATCCGGCAACTATAAAGATAAAGGATGATAAGCTGATTTTCACGGGAATGTATGGTACATCCAGAACACTGGAAGAGATAACCGGAGTTTGTTTAATAGACTCTCTTCCCGATATTGGGCTTCGTCTTAATGGTCTTTCTATCGGTGGTATAAGTAAAGGGTGGTTCAAGTTGAAAGACGGGGGTAACTGTCTGTTATTACTTTCTTCACATAGTAAACCTTATATTATGTTTAAGGAGAATACAGGTAAGGAGATATTCTTTAATTCGAAGAACAGCGAAATCACAGAAGCTTTGTATAAGGAATTGAAGAAGTGGATCAATTAAAAAAGGTGATAAGGTTTGTAAATAGGGGCGTGAATTAACAATGTTAATGCCTTTTCGGAATCCTATTTTTCATACCGATAGAAGTACGTACTTTTGGGGTACAAGAATACGTACTTTAATACTATAAAAGTACGTATTTTATTGATAGTTAAATACGTACTTTCAGGATGTAAGAGTACGTCTCTTTACCATCGCCTGCCGAACCTCCCCGTGCGGGAAGCACAAAAAATCCTCCCCGGCAAGCCGGAGAGGACCTTATAGTTTTAATCCCATTTTGGTGAATTTGCTTACTATTATTCAGCAGCTTCAGTAGCAGGGGCTTCTTCTGACGGAGCAGCAGCTTCTTCTGCAGGTGCTTCAGCAGCAGCCTTTTCAGCAGCTTCAGCAGCTTTCTTTTCTGCCAATGCTTTCGCTTTTGCTTCGTTTACTTTCTTTTCAGCTTCCAGACGTGCTTTTGCTTCTGCTTTTTTAGCTTCATCTTCTTTAGCTTTCAGAGTAGCAAGTCCTGTTTGCTTGTTGTTTTTCCAAGCTTCGAATTTTGCTTCAGCTTCAGCTTCACCGAATGCGCCTTTAGCTACACCGCCAAGGAGATGTTTTTTCATGTAAACACCTTCGCGAGAAAGGATGTTGCGTACAGTATCGGTAGGTTGTGCACCTTTCAATACCCATGCCAATGCAGCGTCGAAATTCAAATCTACTGTAGCAGGATTGGTGTT
>DXWV01000036.1:0-8843 GCA_019416685.1 Bacteroides sp. | reverse complement strand
TCTGCTGTCTGCAATTACAATTGAATAAAACGCGTAACTTTTACGTCCGTGTCTTTGCAATCTGATTTTGGTTGCCATTTTAAATAAATGTTTTTAATTAATGATTTGAATTAATGCTACTATCTCGTAATAGCGGGCGCAAAGATACGGTTTTAGTTTGAACTGGCAAAGTATCTTATTGATTATTTGCAATATGCGAAATCCTGTGTACGTCTGTTGCTACTTTTTCTGATATTCTTGTGGCGTCATACCCGTTCTTCTTTTGAAAAATTTGCAAAAGAAAGAAGGATTTGGAAAGTTCAGTTCATCAGCAATCTGATAGACCATTAAGTTACTATGTTTCAGTAATACCTGCGCTTCGAGTGTGACAGCCTGGTTAATCCATTCCATTACTGTCTGTTGGCTCACTTGCCGGATGACAGTGTTCAGATAACGGGGAGTAAGGCAAAGTTTGTCTGCATAGAAACTTACGGTTCGTTCTTTTTTATTATGCTCATTGACCAAAGCTATGAATCGGCGGAACAATTCTTCCTGATGTGAGGGCGATTGGCTGATGCTGCTTTGATTCTTTTTTTGTATATACCTTATATTATATAGAAGAGCTGTAAGCAGATGTTGTATTACTTCCTTCCGGAAGGTGGGTTCTTGTGCTGTTTCCCAGATCAGTGAGAAGTACATTCCCGTTTCGTTCCATTCTTTATCCGTCAGTTTTATCACAATACCCTGTTTCATATATGAATCGGTCAGATCTTCTCTGTGGGGAACAGACAAAAAGTTGTTGCTTGCTACAATCACTTGAAAATCATAGTCGGGGGAAAAGCTTATCACCTGAATGATAGAGTCCGGTGGAGTGACAATTATCATTTCCGGAAAAGCATCGTATTCTATCAGATTGACTGATATACGGGCCCTTCCTCGTAAGGCGCGGATGATTCGTCCCTCTTTGGTACGGTAGGGTTGTCCTATTTTAAAGAGATAACTATCCAATCCGGCAAAACTAATGACGATACCAAAATCGGGATTTATGTACCGGTATTCATTGTTACGTGCAATTGTTGTATGTTTTAGCAGGTCGAGTGCCAGTTCGAGGGGTTTATTCTTTTCTTCCATGATTAATGAATCATTGTATTTTTGACAAAGATACAATAGAAGATAAGATGGCATTGTAATCTGTAGGTGAATTTTATTCAATTTTATTGTAAAATCGAACTAATGGGACATCATTGCAAACTATTGGAACCTGGTTGCATATTCTATTTGTCTATCTTTGCAGAAAAGAAACTAATAGAGAAGAGGAATATGAAACGAATGATTCTTTCATTATCATTTCTGCTGGCTGTATCGTGTATGTACGGACAGATAACGTTGGAAGAGTGTCGGCAGAAAACGCAGGATAACTATCCGTTAGTGAGGCAGTATGATCTTATAGAAAAAACTAAAGAGTATAATCTGAATAATGCTTCGAAAGGATATCTACCGCAGTTTGCCCTTTCGGCAAAAGTCAGTTATCAGAGTGACGTGACCGAACTTCCTGTGAAGATTCAGGGAATAGATATTAAAGGTCAGCCTAAGGATCAATATCAGGTGATGTTAGAGCTGAAACAGAACATTTGGGATGGTGGAGAGATACATACTAAAAAAGAGATAACCCTTGCATCTTCTGATGTGGAACGGGAAAAGTTGAATGTAGATATGTATGCTCTGAATGAAAGAGTAGACCAATTGTATTTCAGTATTCTCCTGTTGGATGAACAGCTTATACAAAACCGTCTTTTGCAAGATGAACTTGAACGTAACTTCCGGCAGATCAGTGCTTATATGGAGAATGGAATAGCCAGTCAATCTGATCTTGACGCTGTGAGAGTGGAACAGTTGAATACCCGGCAGAAGCGGGTGGAGCTTTCTGCTTCGAGACAAGCCTATATACAGATGCTGGCATTACTGACAGGGGAGGGGTTGACGGAAAATACCATATTGATGAAACCTGTGGAAAGTGAGGTGTCTCTCTGGGGAGATATACGTCGTCCGGAATTGACGTGGTTTGATGCGCAAAATCAACGTCTGCAAATACAGGAAAAAGCATTGAAAACAGGTTATATGCCTCGTTTCGGACTTTTTATACAGGGAGCTTACGGTAATCCCGGATTGAATATGCTGAAAGATGAATTTACTCCCTTTTATATAGCAGGAGTGCGGTTGTCGTGGAATTTTGGGAGCTTGTATACACTGCGCAATGATAAAAGACTGATATCGAACTATAAGCAACAACTACAAAGCAACCGGGATGTCTTTCTTTTTAATACCCGCCTGCAAGCTACTCAACAGAATAGTGGTATTGTTTCTATGCGGAAACAGATGCAGGATGACGAAGAGATAATTCGTCTGCGTACTAATATCCGCCTGGCAGCTGAAGCAAAAGTGGCAAACGGCACTCTGACTGTTACGGATCTGTTGCGTGAGATTACTTCAGAGAGTATGGCGCGGCAAACCAAAGCTCTACACGAAATTCAATTACTGATGAATATCTGGAAACTAAAATATACCATTAATTTATAAAATAGCCCTGTTATGAAACGAATGAAATTTATAGGATTTTCTTCCCTACTGTTCATAGCTGCTGCTTGTGGAAGCGGTAGCCCCGATTATGACGCTACCGGAACATTTGAAACAACCGAAGTACTTGTTTCTTCCGAAGCGGCCGGTAAGTTACTCAGTCTGGAAGTAGAAGAAGGTACACTGGTGAAAGCCGGTCAACAGGTGGGGCTTGTAGATACTGTTCAGCTTTATCTGAAGAAGATACAATTGGAAGCAAATGTGAGGTCAGTGGAAGATCAGCGACCTGATATCCTGAAACAGGTGGCTGCTTTGAAAGAACAGATTGTCACTGCCGAACGTGAGAAACGTCGTGTTGAAAATCTGTTGAAGGCAGGAGCGGCGAATCAAAAGCAACTGGATGATGCGGATGCACACCTCTCTGTTCTTCAACGGCAACTGATTGCCCAGGGCTCAACCTTGCTTAATAGCCGGCAAAGCCTTACGTGGCAGAGTTCTTCGGTAGCTATTCAGGTGGCACAGATAGAAGACCAATTAATAAAATGTCACATAACATCTCCTCTTAATGGAACGGTTCTTGCCAAATATGCCGAAGCCGGTGAGCTTGCTACTATGGGGAAACCTTTGTTTAAAGTGGCGGATATGGAACAGATGTATATTCGTGCCTATATAACTTCTGAACAGCTTTCTAAGGTGAAACTTGGACAAAAGGTGACTGTGTTTTCCGATTATGGTAATGATATCCGAAAAGAGTACCCGGGAGTTGTTACCTGGATATCTGACCGTTCGGAGTTTACACCAAAAACCATCCTTACTAAAGATGAACGCGCTAATCTGGTATATGCAGTGAAGATAACTGTGAAGAATGACGGCTACTTGAAGATAGGGATGTATGGAGGAGTTTGTTTTAATTGAAAATGGAAAGTTGGAAATAAAGATTGAAAGTTGAGGAAGGATGGAGATGGAAGTAGTGGTGGATAATATAAGCAAACGTTATGGGAAGGTAGAGGCGCTTCGTGGAGTTTCTTTTGCTGTGAAACCCGGTGAACTATTTGGACTTATTGGTCCGGATGGAGCAGGTAAGAGCACACTTTTTCGTATACTTACTACCTTATTGCTTGCCGATGAAGGTACGGCTACTGTAGGTGGGAAGGATGTGGTGAAAGGTTATAAAGAGATTCGCCGGAAAGTGGGCTATATGCCCGGCAGGTTTTCACTTTACCAGGACCTGACGGTGGAAGAGAACCTGAACTTTTTTGCTACTGTTTTTCACACTACGATAGAAGAAAATTATGATTTGGTGAAAGATATCTATCAACAGATAGAACCTTTTAAGAAACGTCGTGCAGGAGCATTGTCGGGCGGAATGAAACAGAAGCTTGCACTAAGTTGTGCCTTGATCCATAAACCGGATATTCTCTTTCTGGATGAACCTACTACCGGAGTCGATCCGGTTTCACGCAAAGAGTTCTGGGAAATGCTGCGCCGTCTCAAAGAGCAGGGCATTACTATTATAGTATCCACACCGATCATGGATGAGGCCCGCCAGTGTGACCGGATCGCATTTATCAATGAAGGACAAATACATGGCATTGATACTCCGGAGCACATCCTCCGGGAATTCGCTCATATCCTGTGCCCGCCGGGATTGGAACGGGAGGAGTTACGTCATAAAGGCGAAACAGTTATCGAAGTTGACAACCTTTGTAAACGTTTCGGCACGTTTACTGCTGTAGATCATATCTCGTTTCAGGTAAACCGGGGTGAAATTTTTGGTTTTTTGGGTGCCAATGGTGCCGGAAAGACGACTGCTATGCGTATGCTTTGCGGACTAAGTAAACCTACTGCCGGTAGTGGTAGGGTAGCCGGATTTGATCTTTTCACTCAGTCTGAAGAAATTAAGAAAAATATAGGCTATATGAGTCAGAGGTTTTCATTGTACGAGGATCTTAAAGTATGGGAAAATATTCGTCTTTTTGCCGGTATATATGGTATGAAAGAGAGGGAGATAGCTAATAAAACCGATGAATTATTGGAACGTCTTGGCTTTACTGCTGAACGTGAAATGCTTGTGAAAAGTCTCCCTTTAGGATGGAAACAGAAGCTGGCCTTTTCAGTCTCTATTTTTCATGAACCGAAGATTGTTTTTCTGGATGAGCCGACCGGAGGTGTAGATCCTGCTACCCGCCGTCAATTCTGGGAACTCATCTATCGGGCGGCCGACCGTGGTATAACTGTCTTTGTCACCACTCATTATATGGATGAGGCTGAGTATTGCGACCGTGTTTCTATTATGGTGGATGGACGTATTGAAGCTCTTGATACTCCCCGCGGGCTCAAAGAGAAGTTTCATACTCAAACAATGGATGACGTATTTCAACAATTGGCCCGTAAGGCCGTTCGTAAAGCAGATTAAGTTATGAAACAGTTTTTTGCCTTTGTAAGAAAAGAATTTTATCATATTTTCCGTGACCGGAGAACGATGCTAATCCTTTTGGGTATGCCTATTGTTCAAATTATCCTCTTTGGTTTTGCTATCTCTACAGAGGTGAAAAATGTGCGGGTAGTGGTACTTGATCCCAGTAATGATGTGATGACTCGCCGTATTGTAGACCGTATCGGCGCCAGTGAATACTTTAGGATGGAACGCATGATACACTCTCCGGAAGAGTTGGAAACGATTTTTCGTGAAGGAGACGCCGATCTGGCCATTGTGTTCAGTACCCGTTTTGCTGATGGTATTTATACAGGTGATTCACAAATACAGCTTGTGGCCGATGCTACTGATCCCAATATGGCAACTACCCGAACGAACTATGCTGCCGGTATCATTGCTTCTGTACAGCAGGAAATGCTGCCTCCGGGTATGTCGGTTGCTACTATTGTGCCGGATGTGAAACTACTCTATAATCCACAGATGAAGAGTACTTATAACTTTGTGCCTGGTGTGATGGGACTTATACTTATGCTGATTTGTGCAATGATGACTTCCATTTCAATTGTCCGTGAGAAAGAAACCGGTACGATGGAGATTCTGTTAGTCTCTCCGGTGAAACCGCTTTTCGTTATTTTATCGAAGGCAGTACCTTATTTTGTACTGTCGTTCATTAATTTGGTCACTATTCTGTTACTGTCAGTTTATGTACTGCACGTGCCGGTGGCTGGTAGTTTGTTTTGGCTGATAACGGTGTCTTTATTATTTATATTTGTGTCATTGGCATTAGGGCTGCTTATTTCTTCTGTGACACGAACACAGGTGGCTGCTATGCTTGCTTCGGGGTTGATACTGATGATGCCGACAATGATTCTTTCCGGTATGATTTTTCCTATAGAGAGCATGCCGCTGATATTGCAGATAATTTCTGATATATTGCCTGCCCGTTGGTATATTCAGGCTGTGCGCAAACTAATGATTGAAGGGGTGGATATTACGCTGGTTTTGAAAGAAGTAGGCATTCTGGCATTAATGGCAGCAGTACTGATAACGATTAGTTTTAAAAAATTCAAAAGCAGATTGGAATGATATATCAACAAGCGAGAATTAATTAATATAATTAACCGGTTAAATACGCCAGCCAATTGGCACATTAGTATATTGGCACATTATTGAATATGATAAAGTTTCTCATTGAAAAAGAATTCAAGCAGTTGTTTCGCAACTCCTTTCTTCCGCGTCTCATACTTGTTTTTCCTTGTATGATTATGGTTCTTATGCCTTGGGCTATGAATCTGGAAATACGGAATGTTTCTCTCAATATTGTAGACAATGATCATTCTGCTACTTCCCGTCGGTTAGTTGATAAGATTTCTGCTTCTACTTATTTTCGTTTGACAGCGCTTCCTGACTCGTATGATGAGGCGCTAAAGAATGTAGAAGCAGGTGATGCCGATATCATTCTCGAAATCCCTCGTGATTTTGAAAAAGATTGCACTGTAGGGCGTAGTTCTCACATTCTTATTGCTGCTAATGCAGTAAATGGTACCAAAGGTGGGCTCGGAGGTTCTTACCTCTCTAATATCATTCAAAGTTATGCTTCTGAAGTAATGGTGCTTCCTACACGGGGAGATACGCCGGGCGATATAAGTGTCATGATGAATTCCCAACTTTCAACTGACTACACAACTCTCAACTTATTCAATCCTAACCTTAATTATAAATTGTTCATGGTCCCGGCTCTTATGGTAATGTTGCTTACTCTTATCTGTGGATTTCTGCCTACTCTTAATATCGTTAGTGAGAAGGAAGTGGGTACTATCGAGCAAATCAATGTTACTCCTGTCGGCAAGTTTACTTTTATTCTGGCAAAACTCATTCCGTATTGGCTCATTGGCTTTGTAGTACTCACCATCTGCTTTATCCTTGCCTGGCTGCTTTATGGTATTCTGCCTGCGGGACATTTTCTGGTTATTTACTGCTTCGCTGTTCTGTTTGTTCTTTCCATGTCTGGATTGGGTTTGGTTATCTCCAATCATTCTGCTACCATGCAACAAGCCATGTTTGTCATGTGGTTCTGTATGCTTATCCTTATTCTGATGAGTGGCTTGTTTACTCCTATTAGTAGTATGCCAGAGTGGGCACAAGCGATTACTGTTCTGAACCCGTTGAAATATTTAATGCAAGTGATGCGTATGGTTTATCTGAAAGGTAGTGGTTTTGCAGATATGTTACCACAATTGGGGGCATTATTGGCATTTGTATTATTTTTTAATATATGGGCTGTGCAAAGTTATCGGAAAAGGGTATAGGGAATGTTTTGATTTACATTCCTGCTATCAATAATTTATATGAATGTGATAATAAAAAAACTGTTTCCCTTTTTTAAGTGGGAAACAGTTTCTTAATTTAATTCTATAGTAAAGTCTGTCTTATAATTATTTTATTTCGATGGTTCTTTCAGGCTTTTTAATCTCTTCTTCGCTAAGCTTTGGAAGTTCAATGGCAAGGACACCATTTTCAACCTGAGCTGAAATTTTTTCTTTGTCTACATTGTCAGGCAAAATCATTGTTTGCTGAAATTTGGAGTATGAGAACTCACGGCGCAGATAGCGACCGTCTTTCTTTTCTTCCTTGTTTTCTGTTTTTTTCTCCATAGAAATAACGAGGTTATTATCTTCATCAATACGGATGTTGAAATCTTCCTTTGTCATCCCCGGAGCAGCCACCTCTACTTTGTATTCTTTTTCTGATTCGATCACGTTAATAGCAGGTGCAGTAGCATTTGCTTTTACCATCCATTCATTATCAAAGAAATCGTTAAAGATACTTGGTAACCAGTTCTGAGTTCTTCTAACAGGCATCATAATTTTAGTCTCCTATCTTTTAGTTAAACATTCGGTTAATTAATGAACTGCCGTCCCGTTTCCGGAACCGTTGTTCACTAATAATTAGGCAAAACATGTGCCAAGGCATTTTTGTTCTTGTATTTGACTATTTGTCATAACTGAAGTGCCAAAGTTTCGCTGTTTATGCCATAATGTTACTTGTTTTTGTTTATTTTATATAAGATAGATAGATTTTTGTTTTTTCTCTTATTGTTTTATTAGCTTAAACCGTATCCTTAATACTTTTTTTTCTTCATCATAATCGTGGCTGATGATTTTGAATGTATCTATTTCAGAGGTGTTCTCTACATGTAGTCCGATGCAGGCACAAGCATCATAATCTCCTATACGGACAATACGTAGAGTTTCACTTGCATCTTCCGGCAACTTACTAAGATCTACAATATCTTTAGCTTCTTTTTTGGGCATGAATTTAATCGTTACAGGGAGATGTTGATTGATAACTTCATTTACTTTATCTTCTACAGCCTGTATTTGTTCATCAGTAGGGCAGGAAGAAAGTTCGTAGTCACATTTACTTTTCTTCTTTTCTATATGAGCCGTTCGCGAGCGTGGACAGCCAAAAGTTTTCACCATGGTTGCGTTCAGAATGTGTTCTACTGAATGCATAGGAGGATACTCCTGTTTATTGTGATCGTTGAGTTGAGGTTGTTGTTTCATAATTATTTTAATAGCTTTTTATTCTTGATATCTTCAACTTACAAATTCTATATATTGATTTATAGTTTTATTTGAATGAAACAATCTATGTATTTTATCAATAAAATTATGTTAGAATACATTTTGTCTTATTATAACTCTTGATAAAGCTTTGAATTTATTTATATGATAATACTTGGCTGTTTGGAGGAAATGTCTGTATTGCAAATGTATTACTATTTTTAGAGAAAGCAAACGTATAGGCATAAAAAAAGGAGCAACGCCTTGCTCCAACCTTTGTTAACCTT
>DXWV01000035.1 GCA_019416685.1 Bacteroides sp. | reverse complement strand
TTTATGACAAACAACGATCAAAAAAAACAGATTTTAACGGTTCTATAAAGATAGAACTCGGAAACGGAGAAACGATAGAAGGTATTATCAATGTACAGCGCATTGACAAACAAGAAATTGACCACAGAATAGTAATCAGACATCACAAAGGATCTTTAATAAAAGCACTGGCTATTTCGCTTGCCTCAGAAGAAAAAACAACAGTCAGTGTAACGGAAATTGCCAAAGAAATCAATACTCTATTTCGATTTGAATATAAAAAACAAGGAATATATAAGGAGGTTGAATTCAAAACATTAACAACTGAGATTGGCAGAACGATCACATCCCGTAAAAAGTAGATATAAACTTCAAAAAGTAGATACAATAAAAATCCGCCATTTGAGCGGATTTTTACATTTTTCCAACGATTAGTTCCATCCGAATATTATCCCGACCTTGCAACCGTTATCGGAAAAATATAAACTCATAAAACAAAATGAAATGAAAAAAAGAAATTTGGAACCTGTTATGGAGAATGTAAAAAGGAGATGGACAAGACAAATCGTACAAGAGAAAGGTTATACACAAACCACTGCTATATGGATGGCAGAGCGTATTGAGGCACTGATAGACTGGATGCAACATGGGCATGCGGTGATTGCTTATCGTAGGGCTATTGATGGAGAGTTTCAGTTTGTAAAAGCAACACTGATTTATTACAGATACGACTTCAAACGGGAGTACGAAGCAAGCAAAGTACAGGAAGCTGTGATGTACTGGGATGTAGAGGAAGGAAAGTGGAAACGCTTCCGGGTGGAGAACTTTTTGGAATGGAAAAAGTGTATTTAATTGAAAATTGAAAGTTGAAAATTGAAAATTGCTGTTCAGCATGATAGCGCAGCCAATTTTCAATTTTCAACTTTCAATTTTCAACTTTCAACTTTCAACTTTCAATTAAACAAATATGGCAACAGAATTTAATGGAATCGTTTATTTTCCTACGAAAGCAGCTTTCTTTGAGGGAGCCGTATCCGAATCATTGGAGGCTAAATATGGTATCAAAGGACCTTATCTGATAATAAAAATACTTTGTAAGATATATAAAGAGGGGTATTACATACAATGGGATGAGGAACAATGTGAGATATTTGCCTATAAATTGGGAAGGGAATATACGAAAGAAGAAGTAGACAGTATAATCGGTATACTGATTGAAAAAGGATTTTTTGATAAGGAAAGCTATGAAAAGCATCGTATACTGACCTCGGTGGATATTCAGCGGGTATGGTTGGAGGCTACCAGCCGGAGAAAGAGGGATTTAGCAAAATTACCCTATCTCCTGGAAGAGGTGAAATGTAAGGAGGAAGAGATAAAATGTAAGCAGAAAGAGAGTACGAACTCAGAAAATGCGAACATTTTTCCCGTTCAGATGGAGTTGAGTCTGGAAAATGCAGACATTTTCAGACAAAGTAAAGTAAAAGAAAGTAAAGTAGAAGAAAAGAAGAAGAAGGAGGAGGAGAATTCTGCTTTGCCTCCGCCTCCGGAATATGCGCTCAACAAAAAGACGCACAACTATGAGGGTTTGTTACTGACGTTGGAACGGATTAAGGTGACGGATGTCGGAGATGTAAAGGCCATTCTGCGAATGTCGAATTATGGGGAGATAGGTAATCCGGTGTGGAAGGTGCTGGCGCAAACTTCGTGGGCAAAGATAGGGATGCCGGGGAAGTATCTCATAAAAGTACTCAGAAGTGGCTGATAATCAATGGTTATAAGGTTGTACACTCTTATGTGGCAAGAGTGTACAACCTTGCACCATAAGAATGTACATTCTTGTCATACAAAAATGTACGATCTTGTTATACAGGAGTGTACGATCTTACTTACACTACTTCCCACTCCGCAATATTGCGGGTTTCGGAACTGAAGTTTACAGCCAGTTTAATCAGTTTGCGGGGATCATGTGCAAAGGGTTCGGCATAGCCTTTTTCCTCTATCTGCCGAATGGCTTCTTCGACGGTGCCATCCAGCTTAAACTCCATGATGTAAATATAGCCGGAGGTTTTCAAAATCAGATCTACCCGTCCGCGGTTGGTATGAAATTCGGCGTCGACATAGAAGCCCATCAGGCTACTAACAATGAAGAGTACGTTTTGATAATGTTTCTCCAGGTCGGTCACCAGTTCATAGGGAATGTTGCAGAAGAAGGTTTGCAGGCGGGAGAGGAAGGAATCGTAATCACCCTGCTCTACTTCATTCACAAACTTTTGAATATTAAAAGTGGTATCTGTTTCTGACACACTGGCATAATGAGGCAGTAAGTATTTAAAAAAACCCTCTTTTACTTCCTGATTGGGAAAGCCCAAAGAATACATCTTAAAACGTTTGTCGTATCCCTTAATAGTGAGGTATCCGCTCTGGTAAATCACAGGAATCGGATTTTTGGATAGGGAATCAATGCTGTCTAAGACATCCGAAGTGGTCTCTTCCTTGTCCAGGTACCAGAGGTCGTAATGATATCTTTGCAGCAGATATACCAGGTAACTGGGAGTACCCGTAGCAAACCAGTAGCTATCGGGGCGCATCGAGAAAAAGGTATTGAGCAAGCTGAAAGGGTTGTATATCCCCACAGAGTTCTCTGTGAAATGATAACCGTCATAATTGGTTTTCAGCAATTCACAGGTCTCTTCATAGGATAGTTTCTCTTTTTCGGCTAATGTATGAATGTCCGTTTCAAAATACTGATGTATTTCCTGTTCGGTCATTCCGCAGATTTCCACATAGTTGGGATTCATCGAAAGATCGGTCAGATTGTTCAAATCACTGAAGACACTCACTTTGCCGAATTTGGTTACTCCGGTGAGAAAGGCCAGTTTGATATAGCCATCCATACTTTTCAGTACACCATAGAAAGGTTTCAGTTGATTGCGGTACACCCGTTGCAACTCGTCATTTTCTATGGCCTGAAGCATGGGTTTGTCGTATTCATCCACGAGAATAACAACCCGTTGCCCCGTTTTTTCATGAGCCAGCCGAATGACATGAAAGAATCTTTCTTCCGGTGCCCGGTCACCGTAAGGGCTACCATACTGTTGTTCCCAAATCTCCAGGTGTTTATTCAGTTCTTCGAGAAGCGAATTCTCATCCTCGTAGTTACGGGCGTTCAAATCCAGGTGCAACACCGGATAAACGGTCCAGTCTTTTTCCAACTGCTCAATGGCAAGTCCTTTGAAAAGGTCTTTTTTTCCCTCAAAATAAGCCTGAAGCGTGGAGATGAGTAAGCTTTTGCCAAACCGGCGCGGGCGGCTCAGAAAATAATATGAACCGGTTTTTGCCAGTTGATAGACAAAACGAGTCTTATCTACGTATATATAACCGTCTCTACGTATCTTCTCAAAATTCTGTATACCTATCGGATAAATTCTTTCCATAAAATGATCGGATTAAACACTTTGTACAAAGGTAAGAAAGATTGTTTTAATAGCAAGCCTATTGATCTATTTAGTTTTTCGGTTTTTATCCTTACCTTTGCAAAAAAAATGAAGGTATCTGCTTAAAACCCTCATGATGAAAAAAATAAAAACAATAGTAATACTGTTCCTTTTGTGCATAACAGCCTATGCGAAAGGAACACCTGTTAACAACACGGATGCTATTCGCCTTAGTCTGCTGACATGTGCTCCCGGAGATGAGATTTATTCTTATTTCGGACATACTGCCATCCGGTATGAAGAACCGTCTAAAGGTATCGATTGGGTATTTAACTACGGAATATTTAACTTCGGTGCACCCAACTTTATTTTTCGCTTTGCGCTGGGACAGACTGATTACATTCTCGGAGGAATGAGCTATGACCGGTTCGCCGCCGAATACATCCTCGATGGACGTAGCGTATGGCAACAAACACTCAACCTGGCTCCGGAAGAAAAACAAAAACTCCATACGCTACTGATAGAAAACAGCCGGCCGGAAAACCGGATATACCGGTATAACTTTTTCTACGATAACTGCGCTACCCGCCCACGGGATAAAATAGAAGAAAGTATACAGGGAAAAGTGATTTACAACTATCCGGAGAAAGACGGCACGAAATCATTCCGCGACATTGTACACCAATATACCAACGGACATCCATGGGCACAATTCGGTATTGACTTTTGCATCGGAAGCGAAGCAGACCGCCCCATTACAAGCCGACAGATGGTATTTGCTCCGTTTTATCTGAAAAATGCACTTGCAACAGCAAAAATCACGAATAACGGGAATGAAAAGCCACTGGTGGCAGATACAGAACTAATTATCAATTGTGAAGACGAAAATTCATCACCTGCCCCAATAAGTATCGCGGATATATTCACCCCAATGAGATCGGCGCTGCTTTTGTTTATCATTGTAACAGGTGCCAGCATCTATGGTATCCGAAAGAAAAGAGGACTTTGGGGAATTGATCTTATATTGTTTGGTACAGCAGGCATTGCCGGTTGTATTATTGCATTTCTCGCCCTGTTTTCAGAACATCCTGCTGTCAGCTCCAATTACCTGCTTTTTGTATTCCATCCGGGAGAGCTTATCTTTCTGCCAATCATTGTAAATGCTGCCAGAAAAGGACGAAAATGTTGGTACCACATGCTAAACTGTATTGTTTTAACACTTTTTATACTGCTTTTTCCGGTAATACCGCAAAGAATTGATTTAGCTGTCGTACCTTTGGCACTCAGTTTGTTGATACGTTCAGCAAGCAATCTTATTTTGACCTATAAAAAAACGAAATGAAAGGATTACTGACTTCCATACTTACTGTACTTACCATTACCGGGCTACAGGCTCAGCCGCTACCTGCTACTCCAAAACTGGTGGTAGGCCTGACCATTGATCAGTTGCGTACAGACTATTTGGAAGCTTTCTCCTCCCTATATGGCGAAAAAGGATTCAAAAGACTCTGGAAAGAAGGCAAAGTATTTCGTAATGCGGAATATAACTTCAGCAAAGTAGACCGCGCCTCGGCTATAGCTGCCATTTATACCGGAACAACGCCTTCTATGAACGGAATTACCGCCAATCAATGGTTGGATATTTCGACACTACGCCCTATTAACTGTGTGGACGATCCGGCATTTATGGGAAACTATACAGACGAGAGCAGTTCTCCCGCCCTATTGCTCACTTCCACTATCGCCGATGAACTTAAAATAGCTACACGCAACAAAGGGCTGGTATACGCTATTGCCCCTTTCCGTGATGCTGCCATATTTGCAGCAGGACATGCCGGAAACGGTGCTTTCTGGCTGAATAGCAATACCGGAAAATGGTGTAGCACCACTTATTATACAGAATTTCCCTGGTGGGTTAGCCAATACAATGATCGTCAGGCTGTTGATTTCCGTATCGGAGATATGACATGGACACCGGTTCATCCCATGGAGAAATATATTTATCTGCCGGAATGGAGAGACACCCCTTTCAAATATAAATTTGATGATGACCGGAGAAATAAGTTCCGCAGACTGATAGCCAGTCCGTTTGTTAATGACGAGGTAAACTTACTGACCGAAGAATTACTGGATAAAAGTAACATAGGAAAAGATGAAGTTCCGGACATGCTTTCGCTGATGTATTATGCTGGCAATTATGCCCATAAAACCTCACAGGAGTGTGCTATGGAATTGCAGGATACATACGTAAGACTGGACCGCAGTATCGCCCACCTGTTGGATGTGATCGACAAAAAAATAGGACTTCAGAATGTGCTTTTCTGTATTACTTCTACAGGATATGTAGACACAGAATCGGCCGATCACGGGCTTTACCGCATTCCCGGAGGAGAATTCCATCTGAATCGTTGCGCAGCCCTGCTGAATATGTTTCTGATGGCCACTTACGGCGAAGGACAATATGTAGAGGCTTATTATGACCAACAAATATATCTCAACCATAAACTGATAGAGAAGAAACAACTCGATCTTTCAGAAATACAGAATAAAGCAGCCGATTTCTTGATGCAATTCAGCGGTGTAAACGAAGCATATTCGGCACAACGATTGCTTTTAGGCTCATGGACACCGGAAATAGAACTGATACGCAACGGATTTCACCGTAAGCGTTCGGGAGACCTGCTCATTGAGGTACTGCCGGGATGGACAATTGTCAATGAATCCAATCCGACGGAAAACAGAATAATCCGCAGTGCGCATATCCCGGTACCACTTGTGTTTTTTGGTAACTCGGTAAAACCGGAGATTATAGAAACCCCTGTAAGTGTAGGCCATATCGCACCAACACTGGCTCATACTATGAGGATACGGGCTCCTAATGCCTGCTCTTCAACTCCACTTACCATACGGTAAAAACACACTTTTTTCAACTTAGTAAATAATAATAAATATAATACACAAATGGGATTTAATGAATTTTTGAGCTCGATTTTCGGAAACAAATCCACACGAGACATGAAAGAAATTCAACCTTGGGTAGACAAAATCAAAGCAGCTTACCCTGAGGTTGAGAAATTGGATAATGATGGACTTCGCGCCAAAACACAAGAATTGAAACAATACATCTACAACTCTGCTACTCAGGAACGTGCCAAAGTGGAAGAACTGAAAGCGAGTATTGAATCAATAGAACTGGAAGATCGCGAAGAAGTATTTGTTCAAATTGATAAACTCGAAAAAGAGATACTCGAAATATATGAAAAAGCACTGGAAGAAGTACTCCCGGTAGCCTTCTCTATTGTAAAAGACACAGCCAGACGTTTCACCGAAAATGAAGAAATTGTGGTAACCGCTACGGACTTTGACCGTACACTGGCCGCAACTAAAGATTTCGTACGTATCGAAGGTGACAAAGCTATCTATCAGAATCATTGGAATGCCGGTGGAAATGACACGGTATGGAATATGATTCACTATGATGTACAGCTTTTTGGTGGTGTAGTACTTCATAAAGGAAAAATTGCCGAAATGGCAACAGGTGAAGGTAAAACCCTCGTAGCAACCCTGCCTGTATTCCTCAATGCACTGACAGGAAACGGTGTACATGTAGTAACAGTGAATGACTACCTGGCAAAACGTGACTCCGAATGGATGGGACCGCTTTATATGTTCCATGGGTTAAGCGTTGACTGTATCGACCGTCATCAGCCAAACTCAGATGCACGTCGTCAGGCTTATCTGGCTGATATTACTTTCGGTACAAATAATGAATTTGGTTTCGACTACCTGCGCGACAATATGGCCATCAGCCCCAAAGACCTTGTACAACGCCAACATAACTATGCCATTGTCGATGAGGTAGACTCTGTATTGATTGATGATGCCCGTACCCCATTGATTATCTCCGGTCCTGTTCCTAAAGGTGAAGACCAGCTTTTCGAATCTCTTTGCCCACTGGTAGAACGTCTTGTAGAAGCCCAGAAGGTATTGGCAACCAAATATCTGACAGATGCTAAAAGATTAATTGCATCAAACGATAAAAAAGAGGTAGAAGAAGGATTCCTCGCTCTCTTCCGCAGTCATAAGGCATTACCCAAAAACAAAGCATTGATCAAGTTCTTGAGTGAACAGGGTATCAAAGCCGGTATGCTGAAAACAGAAGAGATCTACATGGAACAGAACAATAAACGTATGCATGAGGCTACTGACCCATTGTATTTCGTTATTGAAGAAAAGATGAACAGCGTAGACCTGACGGACAAAGGTGTGGATCTGATCACAGGTAACTCTGACGACCCGACTCTGTTTGTATTACCGGATATCGCAGCACAGCTCTCTGAACTGGAAAATGAGAAGGATCTGAGTGACGAGCAGAAACTGGAAAAGAAAGATGCCCTGATGACTAACTACGCCATCAAATCGGAACGCGTGCATACGATCAATCAGTTGCTGAAAGCATATACTATGTTTGAGAAAGATGACGAATATGTCGTTATCGACGGACAGGTGAAGATTGTTGATGAACAAACCGGCCGTATTATGGAAGGTCGTCGTTATTCGGACGGACTTCACCAGGCAATCGAAGCTAAAGAGCGTGTAAAAGTGGAAGCAGCGACACAAACTTTTGCTACTATTACATTGCAGAACTATTTCCGTATGTATCACAAACTATCGGGTATGACCGGTACTGCCGAAACAGAAGCAGGTGAACTTTGGGACATCTACAAACTCGATGTAGTGGTGATCCCCACCAACCGTCCTATTGCCCGTAAAGATATGAACGACCGCGTTTATAAAACAAAACGCGAAAAATATAAAGCCGTTATTGAGGAAATAGAGCAATTGGTCAATGCCGGCCGCCCGGTACTGGTAGGTACTACTTCGGTAGAAATCTCCGAAATGCTGAGTAAGATGTTGACTATGCGCAAAATTGACCATAAGGTATTGAATGCTAAGTTACACCAACGAGAAGCCGACATTGTAGCAACTGCCGGTTTGAGTGGAACAGTAACCATTGCTACCAACATGGCAGGTCGTGGTACCGATATCAAGCTGAGTCCGGAAGTTAAGGCTGCCGGTGGTTTGGCTATTATTGGTACAGAACGTCACGAATCCCGCCGTGTAGACCGCCAGTTGCGTGGTCGTGCCGGACGCCAGGGTGACCCGGGTTCTTCTGTATTCTTCGTTTCTCTGGAAGACGATTTGATGCGCCTTTTCTCTTCTGACCGTATTGCCGGTGTAATGGACAGACTTGGATTCCAGGAAGGAGAAATGATCGAGCATAAAATGATTTCAAATTCCATTGAACGTGCACAGAAGAAGGTGGAAGAAAATAACTTCGGTATCCGTAAACGTTTGCTGGAATATGATGACGTAATGAATAAGCAACGTACAGTAGTTTATACGAAACGTCGTCATGCATTAATGGGTGAACGTATCGGTATGGATATTGTAAATATGATCTGGGACCGTTGTGCAGCTGCCATCGAAAACAATGCAGAATACGAAAACTGTAAGTTCGACCTACTTCAGACATTGGCCATGGAGACTCCTTTCACAGAAGAGGAATTCCGCAGTGAAAAGAAGGAGGCACTGGTAGAAAAAACCTTTGATCAAGCAATGGCTAACTTCAAGCGTAAGAGTGAACGTCTGGCACAAATAGCGAACCCTGTAATCAAACAGGTATATGAAAACCAGGGACATATGTACGAAAACATCTTGATTCCTATCACAGACGGAAAACGCATGTACAACATCTCTTGTAATCTGAAAGCTGCTTACGAAAGTGAGTCTAAAGAGGTAGTGAAATCATTTGAGAAATCAATCCTGCTTCACGTAATTGACGAAGCATGGAAAGAAAACCTCCGCGAACTGGATGAGTTGAAACATTCGGTACAAAATGCCAGCTATGAACAGAAAGATCCGCTATTGATCTATAAACTGGAATCTGTGAACTTGTTTGATACTATGGTAAACAAGATCAATAATCAAACCGTATCTATTCTGATGCGCGGACAAATCCCGGTGCAGGAAGCTCCCGAACAGGCACAACGTGTAGAAGTACGTGAAGCCGCTCCCGAACGCCGCCAGGATTTGAGTAAATATCGTGAACAGAAACAAGACCTGAACGATCCGAATCAGCAAGCTGCTGCACAGCAGGATACCCGCGAAGCTGTAAAGCGTGAACCCGTACGTGCAGAAAAAACAGTAGGACGCAACGATCCTTGTCCTTGCGGCAGCGGTAAGAAGTACAAAAACTGCCACGGAAGGGCGTAAGATTCAGAAGTTAGAATCAGTAGCTAGAATTCAGTAGTTAGTAGTTAGAATCTATGCAGTATGAAAGCATTGTCATGCCGAAGGGATTCTGACTACTGACTACTAAATTCTAACTTCTAAAAAAGTTCAAAACAATTAAATATTGTTTTGAACTTTTTTTTATTCATACAAAATCGTACTTTTGCTGAAAAAGAAAGCAAACTATGGCAAAATACTCACTCTCGTTATTGTTACTCTTCTGTCTGGTATTCAGTTCATGCCAGACAATAGAGCAAATTCCTATCGAATATATGATGCCTGCGGAAATAAACTTTCCTCCCGAACTGCGTCGGGTCGCAATTGTCAACAATACCAGTAGTACGCCTGACAATAAATGGATAGAGTCGGACGCATCACGGAAGGACGATGAAATTGTCCGTGCTGTAGCCTATCACAACGGAGATGCCAAAATAGCAGCTGAATCATTGGCTGAAGCCATAGCAAACGAAAACTATTTTGATGAAGTTATTATTTGTGACTCTGCTCTGCGGGCCAACGATAAATTTACACGTGAAGAAACACTGACTCAGGAAGAAGTAAAAGATCTGACAGAAAATCTGGATGTTGACTTTCTGATCTCACTGGAAAATCTTCAGCTAAAAGCAACCAAAACCATTCGTTATATTCCGGACTGGAGCTGTTATTATGGTAGTGTAGATGTAAAAGTATACCCAACGCTTAGAATTTACATTCCCAAGCGTAAAAATCCCATGCTGACCATCGCTCCTAATGACAGTATTTTCTGGGAAGAATTTGGTAACACAAGTTCATATGTACAGACGCACCTCATCAAAGATTCTCAGATACAGCAAGAAGCTTCAGAGTTTGCCGGAACGATTCCTGTAAAACACCTCCTGCCCTACTGGACATCAGCCACACGCAATCTCTACAACAATGGTTCCGTAAATATGCGTGATGCTGCCGTATACGTCCGTGAAAACTCATGGGACAAGGCTTTCAAGCTTTGGGAACAGGCTTTCAATACAGCGAAAAGTGATAAAAAGAAAATGCAGTCTGCATACAATATTGCTGTTTACTACGAAATAAAAGACGAACTGGAACAGGCCGAAACATGGGCACTAAAAGCTCAGGAACTGGCTCACAAAATAGATAAAATAGATCAAAGAAACAAAGATAATGTAGACATATCCGAAATACCGAATTATGTAATGACCAGTCTTTATGTGGTAGAGTTACAGAAACGGACAGCCGGATTGTCATCATTAAATATGCAAATGAACCGATTTAATGATGATTTTTAATCAAAACATAGTCGGGTTTGCATTTTTTTTATACCTTTGATCTAAATAAAAGGAGGAAAACCAATGAAACTGAGTCAACAATCACAATCTGCAATCGAATCGGCTATACGAAAAGCAGTCGCAAAGTTTACTTGCGGCTGCGAACAAACAATCGTTACAGATATTCACATACAACCCAATCAGAATTCCGGCGAACTATCCATCTTCGATGACGAAGACGATGAACTGGTCAATGTGACCATCGACGAATGGTCTGCGTATGAAAGTGATGATTTTTATGAGAATACCGAACGTGTTCTTCGGCCTATCCTTTGCCGGATGAAGGACGGAGGAGATTTTGATAAGCTAACAATCCTCAAACCTTACTCTTTTGTGTTAGTAGACGAAGAGAAAGAGACAGTAGCCGAATTACTTCTGGTAGATGATGATACACTGCTTGTAAATGACGAACTTTTAAAAGGTCTGGATGAAGAACTGGATAGTTTTCTGAAAGAATTACTTGAAAAATAATAAAAGTTTCCTTTACCGACAGGAAAAATACTATTCTTGTCGATAAGGAAGAGTAAACCAAAATACAGAGCCTTTATCTGGTGTTGAGTTGACTCCTATTTTTCCGCCCATTTTTTCAATTATCATTTTACAGATAGATAATCCTAATCCTGTACCCTGAATGAACGAGTTGTATTTTATAAATCGTTCAAACACATGTTGGCACTGTTCATCAGACATACCACACCCGGTATCAGAGACATAGAAATAAATTGTATGTTTATCTTTCAAACGATATCCCATTGTGATGGTCCCGTTTTCCGTGAATTTAATAGCATTGGTCAGGAAATTGGTTATCACTTGTATCAGTCTGTTCCGGTCAGTATATAATACACATTGTGGTAAGCGTTCTTCAAAAATAAGATCCACTTTCTCATTTTTAATTCTCAACCGGATACTTTGTTCTATTTCATCCAGTATCGAATTGACATCCACATACGTTTCATGAAAATCATATGTCCCGGCTCCTATTTTCGCCATATCCAAAATATCACTGATTAACTGAAGAAGTAAATTTGTATTATTCTCAATAATACAAACATACTCCTCCATCTCTTCCTTCCCCTCAACATGAGGCAACATATTAGAGAAACCCACAATGGCATTCAGAGGAGTACGAATCTCATGACTCATATTGGCAAGGAAAGCTGATTTTAGCTGATTGGCAACTTCCGCCTGCTCCTTTGCCTCTTTCAGACGGCCATACGCCTTTTTAAGAATAGAAATATAATAGATAACAGCAATCACCACCACTAAAAAAGAAATACCCGCCCAAAGTAACTGCTTCTCGTACTGTTCCAGAAAAGGGGCCGGCTTGTTCACATAAATCACATCTTCCGGATAAAGGGATTCTGGGATCTCATGTTCCTGCAACACCGGATAACAGAGAGTAGCAGAAGGCATTCCACCGTCCATTCCGGGGATATCCCGGGGCGATTCCCCATCTAATACACGATAAATTATGGAAAGCAATGAATTACCAAAAGACTCAGAAGACACATAATAACCGCCGGCGAAAGTATCTTTGGACAGATCTTCAGCAGCAAGCAAAAACAAAGGAGTATGAACAAAATTATGAATAATATCCTGCAAATGATCAAAGAGATAATTATTATCATTACGATTGTGAGACTCGAACCAAGAGTAATAAATAAGTCCGGTAGTACGATCATAACTACGCAGCGTATCCAATAGCATTTCAGTAGAAAGAAAAGTCGTGGAAAGCTGATGAAGCTCCTGATCCGGAAAGAAATTCTCAACAGCATTTTCTACATCCGAACAAGCCATCTTACTAATATAACGATCGTCTGAAATAAAAGCAATACGTTTCATTTCGGGCATTATCTTCTGCATTAACTCTATGGTTTCCTTAACGTAATATACCTGACGTAAAAACGTGACATTGTATCCTTTACGCCAGACATCTGCCGAAACAGAATTAGCTGCAGTCAATGGTTCGTGAGATAAAAGAACTTCAAGCGTAGCCGGCAAATGCTCACGGGAATTGGTTATAATCACGGGAACATCTTTCCAAATTCCATCAAAAAGTTCCCGGCATACAATCCAGCCAGGATCACCTATCATAACTATCAATTTTGGAGGGAGTGGATATTTTTCTTTCAGATGCAACAATACTGCATCCACTTCACTTTGGTCTCTAAGAGCAGGCACGGATAATGATTCTGCTTTTACATTAAACCCTTTCTTTTCCAAGTCTTCACTGGCATGCCAATACATAGCCTTTGCCCAGGGTAGATTAAAATTTATTGAGTTCAAAAATAAAATTTCTTCTCCATTGTTGCCATGAGCAAATATAGAAGAGCTCGTTCCATATAGTAGTAAAGCAATAAAAGACAATAATAGAGTTGCCTGTTTCATTTGTTTGATTGTTTTTATAACAGAGGCAAAGGTAAAATTTATTTTGATAAAAAAAAGAAAGGCACCCCAATATTTTGAGATGCCTTTCTACTTCTATAAAATCAGTTTATACCTTCTTTAATGAAGCTATACTTTCTTTCAGTGAATTAATAATGCTTTCGGCGTCTGCCTGTTTTTTTCGCTCAATCTCAATTACAGCCGGTGGAGCATTATTTACAAATTTCTCGTTACTGAGTTTCTTCAGTACACCTTGTAGGAATCCTTCTTTATGTTTCAGTTCAGCTTCCATACGAGCAATCTCTGCTTCTACGTCAATCATATTACCAAGCGGAACAGCAAACTCAATAGTACCTACCATGAAAGAAGATGCACCTTCTGCTTTGGCTTCTACCACTGCAATACCGGACAGATTACAAATCTTAATAATCACAGCATTAAATGCAGTAACCGGATTTTCACCTATCACCTGCAATTCAAGCGCTTCTTTCTGTGCTATATTCTTCTGCAAACGAATCGTACGGATATTACTGATCACTTCCTTCACCACCTCAAACTGCTGAATAAACACTTCATCAACAGTTCCATTCAACAATAAAGAATTCACCATCAGACTCTCTCCCGCCTTACGTTCGGCCATTTGCTGCCACAACTCTTCAGTAATGAAAGGCATAAACGGATGAAGCAAATGAAGCAGATTGTTCAGGAATCCAATAGTAGCATCAAAAGTAACACGGTCAATAGCTTGTCCGTAAGCCGGCTTAATCATTTCCAGATACCAGGAAGAGAATTCATCCCAGAATAACTTATAAACAGCCATAAGTGCTTCACTTAATCGATATTTGCTAAACAGATCGGCAACCTCAGCAGCTACTTCATTCTGTTTGGACTCAAACCAGCGGACAGCCAACTTAGATGCTTCAGGAACTTCAGCATTATCAGCAACCTGCCATCCTTTGATCAACCGGAAAGCATTCCATATCTTATTACAGAAATTACGTCCTTGTTCGCACAATGCATCATCAAAGAGAATGTCGTTTCCGGCAGGAGCCGCAAGCATCATACCCATACGTACCCCATCGGCACCGTATTTTTCAATTAGTTCCAATGGATCGGGTGAATTGCCCAATGATTTAGACATTTTGCGCCCCAGCTTATCACGAACAATACCAGTGAAATATACATTCTTAAACGGCATTTTCCCTTCATATTCATAACCGGCCATAATCATACGAGCCACCCAGAAGAAAATGATATCCGGCCCCGTAACGAGATCACTTGTAGGATAATAATACTCAATCTCTTTGTTACTCGGATTATTAATACCGTCAAACAATGAAATAGGCCACAACCAGGAAGAGAACCAGGTATCCAGACAATCTTCATCCTGACGGAGATCGGCCAGAGTCAGTGCGTCATTTCCTGTTTTTTCTTTGGCAAGTTTCAATGCTTCCTCGTCTGTAGCAGCTACTACATAACCACCTTCAGGTAAAAAATATGCCGGAATACGATGTCCCCACCATAGCTGACGGCTGATACACCAGTCTTTAATGTTTTCCATCCAGTGCCGGTAAGTATTCTTATACTTAGGAGGATAAAATTTCAGTTCATCATTCATTACAGGTGGCAATGCCATCTCTGCAAAGTGCTGCATCTTAAGAAACCACTGCATAGACAGTTTCGGCTCAATCACTACATTCGTACGCTCTGAATAACCTACCTTATTCGTATAAGCCTCTGTCTTTTCAAGCAATCCGGCAGCTTCAAGATCTTTCTCTATCTGCTTACGAACATCAAAACGATCCATACCGATATACATACCGGCAGCTTCACTTAATGTTCCGTTATCATTGAAAATATCAATACTCGGCAAATTGTATTTTTCGCCCAGCATATAGTCGTTCACATCATGTGCCGGAGTCACTTTCAGACAACCCGTACCGAATTCGATATCTACGTAATCATCTTCGATTACCGGAATAGCGCGACCTACCAACGGTACGATTACTTTTTTACCTTTCAACCAGGTGTTTTTAGGATCGGCAGGATTGATACACATAGCCGTATCACCCATAATTGTTTCCGGACGGGTAGTAGCTACAACCGCATAACGTCCTTCCGGATCCCCTTCTACTTTATAGCGCAAATAATAAAGTTTTCCATGTTCCTCCTTATAAATCACTTCTTCGTCAGAAAGGGCTGTTAATGCTTTAGGGTCCCAGTTCACCATGCGAACTCCCCGGTAGATAAGTCCTTTATTATAAAGATCTACAAAAACCTTCAGTACACTTTCGCTACGCTTTTCGTCCATAGTGAATGCGGTACGATCCCAATCACAAGATGCTCCCAATTTGCGAAGCTGTTTCAGGATAATACCTCCGTGCTCTTCGGTCCATGCCCAGGCATGTTTGAGAAATTCGTCACGGGTCAGGTCAGTCTTTTTGATTCCTTCCGCTGCAAGCCTGTTTACCACCTTGGCTTCAGTTGCAATAGAAGCATGATCTGTTCCCGGTACCCAACAGGCATTTTTACCTTCCATACGGGCACGGCGAACAAGAATATCCTGAATGGTATTATTAAGCATGTGTCCCATGTGTAACACACCAGTGACGTTAGGAGGAGGAATGACGATGGTGTAAGGTTCACGACCATCGGGTTTTGAACTAAATAATTTGTGATCCAACCAATACTGGTACCACTTTCCCTCCACGTCAGCGGGATTGTACTTACTTGCTAATTCCATGTTATATTTCTATATGTTTAATTTATTGCGAATAATGGATGCAAAATTAATAATTTAAATTCAAATCTTACCACTCTCCGGCTGTTTCTCAGGGCAACTGCACCAAATTTAGTTCATATCTGATCGGAAATGAATCAGTTCACCACAGAGTCGCACAGAGTTTCACAGAGTACTATTTACCGGATGAAACGTGGATTAACACAGATAAACGCTGATTAAAAGGTTGTATTTCTTTATCTTACCCCTGTTTCTCTTTGCGAGAATTCGCGTTAATCTGCGTTTCAATAAAGATTTAAAACTCTGTGGAACCCCACCACAGAGTTTTTTGTTAGAATTCAGATAAATTATTAACAGAAATTTTGCAAATATAGAGGTAATTTTCTGCACGGCATTCAATTAATACATATTTTTGTCCGATGAAAAGAACTTGACTATGAAGCGAAAACAAAAGATACGCTATATCATTCTGGGAACTCTCCTGTTACTTATCTGGACCACTCAGCTTATTCCGGCGATGGGCGAAACCTATGCCCGGTCCGTATACCCGGTTATTTCGTTTAGCCTGTCTTCATTCTCACGCATATTTCCTTTTGCCATAGGCGATTTATTCATATTTCTCAGTATTACCGGTGTCATCATCTATCCGATTTACGGAAGGATAAAAAAATATCCCTGGAAAAAGATTTTACTACGTGAAGGCGAATATCTTTTGTGGGTATACGTATGGTTTTACCTTGCATGGGGACTGAATTATTCGCAAAAGAACTTTTACGAACGTACAAACATTCCCTATGTTGCCTATACCCCAGATAAGTTCAAAGCATTTGTGGACGAATACATTCAACACCTGAATGACTCTTATGTCCCTATTAGAGATATAAATAAGGATATTATCTGCCGGGAAGCAGTCAAAGGATACAGAGAGATCAGTGATACCCTGGGCGTACATCGTCCTCCATACAATTCACCCAAAGTAAAAACAATGCTATTCACTCCATTCATATCGATGGTTGGCGTAAGCGGAAGTATGGGACCTTTCTTTTGTGAATTCACACTGAACGGTGACTTACTCCCTTCCCAGTATCCGGCAACGTATACGCATGAACTTGCCCATTTGCTGGGCATCACCAGCGAAGCCGAAGCCAACTTTTATGCATATCAGGTATGTACACGTTCGCAAGTGGAAAGTATCCGTTTCAGTGGTTATTTCTCTGTTCTGAGTCATATTCTGGGCAATGCACGCCGACTCATGACAGAAGAAGAATACAATGAGCTATTCAAACGTATCCGACCGGAAATCATTGAACTTGCCCGCTCTAATCAGGAATACTGGATGGCAAAATACAGTCCTCTGGTTGGTAGTATCCAAGACTGGATATACGACCTTTACCTCAAAGGAAACAAAATAGAAAGCGGACGCAAAAACTATTCGGAAGTAGTAGGACTTTTAATCTCATACCGGGATTACCAAACGGGAAAATAGTAAATCAACAAACAGGTAGATATATACATTATAGGTTATATGCTTAAAAGCTGTATCTTTGCCGTATGAAAAAATTAGTAATTGTAGGATGTGGACGACTTGCTGAAATCGTTGCGGATGCAGTTGTCAATGGATTATTACCCGATTATGATCTGGTAGGTGTTTATTCGCGTACGGCATCAAAAGCCGAACGTATTGTAACTAAAATGCAACAGTATGGAAAACCCTGTGCAGCCTGTGCTACTCTGGAAGAGCTGTTCGGCTTGAAACCCGATTATCTGGTGGAGTCAGCTTCTCCCAGTGCTATGAAAGCGCTTGCTTTGCCTGCGTTAAAAAACGGTACTTCCATCATCACCTTGTCTATCGGTGCTTTGGCAGATACCACCTTTTATGAGGAAGTGAAGAAAACAGCCAGGGAGAATGGTACACGTGTATACCCTGTATCCGGAGCTACCGGAGGGTTTGATGTTTTAAGAACGGCTTTTTTAATGGGAAATGCTTCTGCCCGTTTTTTTAATGAAAAAGGTCCGAATGCATTGAAAGGTACAGCTGTATACAATGAAACTTTACAGACAGAACAACGTATCGTCTTTTCCGGAAATGCAACAGAAGCAATAGGCATGTTTCCAACCAAAGTCAATGTGGCAGTTGCTGCCTCACTGGCCTCTGTTGGTCCGGAGAATATGCAAGTATCCATACAATCCACCCCCGGATTCGTGGGAGATACTCAAAAGGTTGAAATAAAAAATGATCAGGTACATGCTGTAGTAGAGGTGTACAGCGCTACGTCCGATATTGCAGGGTGGTCTGTAGTGAACACCCTGATCAATATAACCTCACCCATTGTATTCTGACAGATTGGCAAGCACTTTTTCGCTCAGGCGGTCAAACGCCTGGCGGGTGCGTCCTGTTGATACCTGCATACAACGCACATGCGGATGATTGAGATACTGTGTGCCTCCCAATGCACCCACCGTATCACAAAAACAAAGATTATCTCCTTCGAGCCATTGTGCAAAGGCAGGTTCATCCCATGCCGGTGATAAGCCGGTATTAAACAATATCTTTTTATTTCCAAGCGCTTTGAATTCAGCATCATGCAATAAAACTGTATTTTTGTTGAGACAACAAAAAACTACTTCGCTCTGAGTAAGAAGCTCATTTAACGGCATGAAACGATATCCTTTGGCTGCTGCTTCTTTTTTCTCACTACGGGCATAATAAGCAATATCAGCACCCAGAAAATTCAATGCATCTGCTATCATGCCACCGGACTTACCAAGTCCCACAATACCAACCTTCAATCCGGTAATCTCACGTGCCATACCATCCCATGGTTCCTGCCCGAATCCATGCAAACAACGTACCAGTTCACTAATCACATACTCTACCACTCCTTCATCACCATAATCGCGGATACCCGTTACCGTAATCCCCTGTTGGTTGGCATAACGAATATCTACATTAGCACTTTCCGGAGAATAGAGTGAACAACACATGCCGATATACTTAACATTAGGGCATTTCTCCAATGTATACCGGTTTATCCGGGAAGTATAACTTAAAAGTACAGCATCGGCATCACCAATACGGGCTGCAACTTCATCATCTCCCTCCGGTATATCGGAATACATAATAACTTCATTTGCAAAAGAATGCAACGCTTCTTCTGCTGAAGGAACCAGGCTCACCGGTTCTATCGCTACAAGTTTATGAAACATAGTCTTAAAATTTTAGCGGTAAAGTTAATAAAAAATGGCCTTATAAAGGCTCGTCACACTATATTCTTTGGCAGTTCCCTGCATAAACCAACCTTAAAGTACCAATGAAACAAAACAAACTAAAAGAGGAATACTTTGCCTCGAATTTCTCTATCTTTGCAAAAAATTATATAGACTCTAATATTTCTCATATAAAAGAAAAGATGCATTCAAGAAAAGAACAAATGGAAGCCTTCGGCCGCTTCCTGGACATACTGGACGAGTTACGCGTAAAATGTCCGTGGGATCGTAAACAGACTAATGAAAGTTTACGCCCTAATACGATTGAGGAGACTTATGAACTCTGTGACGCTCTGATGCGCGATGATAAGAAGGACATCTGTAAAGAGTTGGGAGATGTGCTGCTGCACGTAGCTTTTTATGCCAAGATAGGCTCGGAGACAGGAGACTTTGACATAAAGGATGTATGTGATAAGCTCTGTGAGAAATTAATCTTCCGCCATCCTCATGTATTCGGAGAAGTAAAAGCAGAAACCGCCGGACAGGTTTCAGAGAATTGGGAACAATTGAAGCTAAAGGAAAAAGACGGTAATAAGACAGTACTTAGCGGTGTACCATCCGCCTTGCCCTCTTTAATAAAAGCTTATCGTATACAAGACAAAGCCCGGAATGTAGGTTTCGATTGGGAAGAAAAAGAACAGGTGTGGGATAAAGTAAAAGAAGAAATTGCAGAATTTCAGGAAGAGGTAGCCAATATGGACAAGGTCAAAGCGGAAGCAGAATTCGGCGATGTAATGTTCAGTCTTATCAATGCTGCCCGCTTATATAAAATCAACCCGGATAATGCATTGGAGCTTACAAATCAAAAATTTATCCGTCGATTCAATTATCTGGAAGAACACACGATCAAAGAGGGCAAAAACCTTAAAGACATGTCACTCGAAGAAATGGACCGTATCTGGAACGAAGCAAAGAAGAAGGGACTTTGAGAGTTGAAAGTTGAGAGTTACTATGCAGCATAACAGCGCAGCTAACTCTCAACTAAATAAGGGTTATTTAGGGATATTCCTAAAATAATAAAATTAAAGGCAACTACTTCATTGCGAATTA
>DXWV01000034.1:26672-131002 GCA_019416685.1 Bacteroides sp. | reverse complement strand
CCAACTTTGCAAAAGTGACTTATCAAACACGGTTCAACTAAATTGAAGAAGAACCTCAAGATTGTACATTTTAGTATGACAAGAATGTACAATTAACACATACTAAAGTGTACATTCTTGTTATACTTAAAATAGGAGATCCAGATACGCTATAAATCAGTTGATTACATAAGAGTGAATCTTTTATTGGATGTTTATATTTCCTCTTAAAAAAAAACTATAATTACTTTTTTGATAACTACGCATTTATCGGATGGATCTTTCATTCTCCGCTTCTTAGCACAAAAGGTTGATTCATGCCATAGTCCGGCAATATATATTGTTCACCGGCAGGCATTTCTCCTGATACTTTTTGCCAATGCCAGGGACCGGATATGCCTTGTGCCGTTTTATTATGATGTGGGCCCAATAAGCTCCGGTGACTTCCCATTACCCGTACTTCAATTTGATTGTCCCCTTTGCGTATCCATTTTGAAACGTCCAGTTTATAAGGCTGATAGGCGATAATTCCTGTACTTTCTCCATTAACGAATACTTCAGACACAGTACCGTCCCAGTCGGTCAACTGTATCTCATAGGTCGCTTTCGGATCACTAATGTTGAAATGTTGTGAATAGGCTATGTCCCAGGAATAGAAAGGTAAGCCTTGCTGCTTCCAGCTCCCCAGTGTTAAGGAGTGTTCCGGACGTTCTACCAGCCAGCCTTGTGCAGCGGGTGAAAGATGAAAATCTCCTGTCAGATAAATAGGTTGTATCTCTGCAAAGATACTTGTTGGACTGATATCCAGTACTACCTTGTTTTCTCCTTCCCGCAAAGCTTTTCCTGCGTGATATACACCGAATGATTTATCCAGCCACCATTCTCCCTGGATTGCATTTACGGGTATACCGTTCACTATCACTTTCCATAATTGTGGTTGCTCTACTACCAATTTAAACAGGCTGCAATCCACTCCTTTGGCTATGTTGATGTGATAGGTAACTGTTGCATGTCCGTCTTTCTTCTCCCGTTCTACGGTTTGATTCTTAAACTGTATCGAAGCCCGCCAAGGGTTATAAGGCTCACCGATTGCTTTATAGTATCTTTGTTCGGCTTCTGCTGTGTGCATATTGGCATAAGACTTTCCTGCTATATCCAAATCACAAAAGTCGATAAATAAAGCATTTTCTTTCAATCGTTTTACTTCCACAGGAGTCGTAGGAACTACTTCCCGGGTGTCTGTTATCTGTTTGCGTGGGAGCAATTTCTGCTTCTCTCCGGATACATATAGCAATAAACTGCCTGCGGGAGGGAGAATTACTTGTGTAGTCACTTTCTTGCCGGAGTATGTGGCCGGATATGCATAGTGCGTACCGCTGAATGCATCCATCTCTACCAGACTACGCCCATTGATGGTAATATTAGCTTTCGCCTCCTGTTCAAGTGAAGAATTTACTAAAAACAGAATTTCACCTTCTTTGAATTGTCTGCGTTGGTGATATAAACCTTCTCCTGAGATATTAGAGAAGCTGATAACATCGCTTGACAGTAGTTTATAGGTGTTATCTGTGTTTTTTACCTCAGCATATGTGATCTGACTATTGTTGGTGAAAAATTTATTTAAATTCTCATTCTCACTACCATCCAGTAAGGTAGGAGTGGAATAGGCAATCAATTCTCCTCCTTCTTTTACAAAATTACGTAGTAGCTCAAAAGTCTTACTTTCGATATTATCCATGAAAGGAGGGAGCACTACTTTCTGATATTTCCTTTGGCCGACAATGAACTCTTTGCCTTCCACACTTCCCCGGTCTCTTATTATATTCTCGCATCCCAGGTCATATTCTATCTGTAGTTTTTCTAACTGAGTTACAAAGGCCTGAAATCCTTTTCCGATCTGATCCAATCGCGGATTTGATTTGTGAGCCGAATAGTAGCACCACAAGGAGGTAGTTGGTTCTAATACCAGTACGTCATTCAACTGTTCTCCTTTACTTAATATATAAGATAACCGGGCGAAGTAATCATTTTGTGTCTTATAATATGACCACCAGGTTGAATGATAAGTAAATACAGGTGGATAATCATATTTCCGTGCCCCCGTCAGCGTCATGTGTGACAGGTGCTGATTCATGAAATTGACTCCTAATACATACTCCCAGTCTCCCAGGCGTTTCAGATCTTCAAATGTTACGTCCCAGCCTCCACCGCCATAGGTCTCACTCAAGGTTCGTTCCCTCCCCATCTGGTTGGCTACACTACGCAACTCTTTGATGGCACGTACGTTACCAAACTGTGCTGTTGGGCTGACTTCGTCAAACTGATTGAATAACATATCTACAGCCGGCATCTGATGCCATGCATACATCGCCATATTATCCGGCCCGCTACTCAGGTCCGGCCATTTATGTTCCCAGTAATGCCCGGTCCAGATCAATCCCTTTTGTTCACAATAGTCGTGTATTGGTTTTGCCCAACGGTCTATGAACATCTGAAGCAATGTTTCGAAATAATGGTGACGCACTTCTTTCCAGTTCTTTTCCTCCCGGATCAGCAAGGGTAGGTTTTCTTCCAGTGAGTATCCCCACCGTTTCCGGAATTCTACAAATAAGTCCGGGGTCCATCTGACACCTCCCGAACTGTTAATTTGAGGTTCATCGGAGAATACCCCTTTTACTATCGGTCCTAAATCAGCTCCCAATACCCGTTCGTATCCGCTCATTGTTAGCTCCAAAAACTTTTCTGTTACCCCTTTGTATAGCAGGTCTACGTATGAATAACCTGCCATCCATCCGGAGCGGCCGTAATAAGTCTTTTTCCAGAGAATGTATTCTCCTTTTTTCTCTTTATAATCGTTGATGTGTTGTGTTATGTCTGTATAGCCATTGTTTTCCTTTTTCTGGCAAATGAAGAATTCCGAAACGTTTTCCGGTAATATTTCGCAAGCAGTCATGCTTAGTCCTTGTCCCTGATTGTAGGATTCGGGCATTGTAGCCGGTACATGTCCTCCGGCGTAGCCACTCGGATAGGAGTTTTCATCATAGATCCATATGTCCAGATTGAGCCGTTTACCTACTTCCACACTGTATTTGAACAGCTCATACCATTCGTCGGACATATATTCGGTAATTAAGCCCGGGCGTGGGTGTACAAATGCTCCTCCGAATCCTGCTTCGTGTAGTTCCAGTAACATCCGGTCTATTTCCGAATGAGTTACTTTACTGTTCCAGACCCACAGAGGAGCCGAACGATACTCTTTTGATGGATTTGAAAATTCCTTTTGGAGAGATTTCCATGTTGTGTCTTTCTCTTTTGCCGAAGCACCATTGATAGAAGATAGAACTAAAAAAGCCATGATGACTATTTTGAGTAAATCGAATCGTCCTTCTTTTCTTATCATACTAATTTTTAGATATATAATTAATTGGAAAATACTATTTCTGTGTCTATGGCAAATATAGCCCAAAAAGGCTGTACTAATGTACTCATTTTAGCCATAGTTAGATGTAGAAAAGTGAGAAGGCGAATAACATACAATATTGGCGGGATTGAATATATTGTAGTTGGTTGGACGGTTGATTGATGATTATGCAGATAAGAGGGGATGACTTTACATGATAAAAGCATACATTCTTAGTCTGGTTAAGAATGTATGCTCTTACGATTCTACTTTTATTTGGTAGAAGGTTATTCAGTCCGGATACTTACCGGACCGATGAGGCCCGATTTCTGTAATGGAGTACTCGGATTATAAGTTCGATATACATAAGAGGTTTTACGCTTATTTTCCGGTAAGTTGGAGTCGCCTACAAGACGATTCACCCAATTATTGACTACTGTAATTTCGATTGTATTTTTGCCTGATTTTAGAGCATCGGTAATATCGATGGTGTATGGTGTAGTCCATACTCCTCCTACGTATTTTCCATTGATTTTTACTTTTGCCATTTCACATACTTCACCCAAATCGAGCATTATCTTTTTATTTACAGGGATTTGCTTCATTTTGAAAGTGTTGGTATAGATACTCGTACCGGAGAAATATTTGATATAGTCATCGTTGACAGTCGTTAGGTCTTTAAGTTTATCTAATTTGATTTTCTTGCCATCGTGAACTAACGATTCTAATGTCAGGTTCCAATTATTATTAATTTGCAGTAGCTCTTTTGTTTCCGGATAATTAAGCGCTCTGTTCATTACCTGTGTTTCGGTAGATAGATCTTTTTCAAAGACTACAAACATGCTTTCATTAGAAGATAACTTCATCGGTATGTTAGTGATGTCTTTTACGTTGACAAACGATTTAAAATTGCATATGGAACCGTCAATTGGGTTCCATTGTTCAGGAACTTTTCCTCCGATGCGGAACTGGGCTGTGAATTCTATCTCTTTTTCAGTTTGGTTTGCGATGAAATAGATGTCACGTCCGAGCATGGTGGTATGTGCATATTTTACATCATCTTCACCGGATATGACAAAATCCGGTTTATGTCCCATCATGTTGAATATAGCGTCGATACTATATCCTGAAAACAAAGTTCCTTTACCGATTCGGCGTATCGTTTGGTTACTCTCATCATTACCCCATATCTCGTCGGCAATGGACTTAACTTCTGCATCGGCATTCATATAATCTTGAAGACTGGGTGATCTTTCAGGTTTGGGGCCTAATATGATGGCTCCTGCCTCAAGAAGTTGTTTTATTTTTCTGATAACTTCCGGACGCATGGTTTGGCTCGGAGGCAAGACAAGCAGTTTGTAGCGTGTTCCGTGCGGTAATGATAAGATGTGGTCAGCGTCGGCTGAAAGATATTTCTCAATAACTTCGGCATTAATAAAATCATATTGAAATCCTTTGGGCAATGCAGGCTCGGTAATTCCTGTCATTATCGGAGTATCTTCACCTATATAATAAGCAACATCGGCTACATAGTTACCTTGTTGTAAGAGCCAGTTACAACGTTTCAGATAGTCAGTGAATAAATCCAAATGACTATACCACGTGTTTTTACGGTTGAATTCATTTCCAAACGGGCAATTCATGCCCGGAATAGATGTTTCGTCTGGTTGTGAGACGAATAGATGTAGCAAAGTATTATTAATACCTTCTGTGAAGAATTTGTCACCGCGTTGTTTCATATTGCGTGGGCTACGGGCAAATTCAGGACCTCCACAGGTAAATGATTCGGAAGATACCTTTTTCTTTCCGTATATATGTGCTACTGATGAGGCTGCACGATTCTCTATGTCACCGAGTGAACCTTCACTCCAAAATTCTCCGGCAACTTCGTCCGATTGTCCGCCATATTGCAAAAACTCTCCGGGAAAGCCCCAGTGTCCGTATGATTCTAACCAGATACCGAATCCGTCTTTGTGTGCAAGTTCTCGCATACCGCCGATATGGTCGTATGCCAAGCGGTCGGCGATCGTTCGCCGGAGATCCCACAGAAAGCGGTCTGATTTATCGGCGCTACCTACTACAATTCCGTCGAAGGTAAGTAAGTAGGGAGTGGGATCATATCCAAATTGATTTTTGAAATATTCGATGAAATCGTCCCCATAATTTTGTGTTGCTCTTTCATAACTGTCGCACACTATTACTTTCCATGTTTTTCGATCGGACTCCGGGACTCGTTTTAGTATTTCACCAATAAAGCTATCGTAATGATGTCTAAGGCTTTTTTTATTCCAACGGTCTACTTCGAGTCCTTGTCCGTCACCGCTTAAAGCAGGAGAATTGCAAATGTTGGTTGGTGCCATATAAGTGCGTACAATCTCCCAATTTCCTTCCGGAAAAGTCCATTTAATATGATTACCTTCCATGTGGTCGGTAATGTCAATTATATCTTTTTCAGAAATTACTTCGTCCGGCGAGTAGGTGACTGTGTTAGTCCATTTGTAGTCGTGCCAGTAAGGTTGCGGGGTTTGGTGCATTTTGCTAAGTATTTTATCTGCATAATGATCTACGATGGGATCTTCAGATAACTCTAACTCCTTGATTTTGCAATTTGCGTTAATGTTGATGTCAATTCTGAATTCGTCGCCACTTGTTTCCGGAATAGCAATGGCTATCGGTGCCAATATATCATAGCCTACTTCAATCATCATATTGGTACGATCGGCAGCAAAGTTACAAATTTCTTCAAAAGTATTATTTCGTTTGACTTTTATGGAGAAATAGGCTCTGATTGGCGTAGCACTTTCGAGCCGGATGGATCGAAGTGTGAAATTGGATTTTGATGGTTTTATCGTGATACTAACTTTGTCACGTTCAAATCCTCCAAGAGTATTACTGTCTTTATCAAACATTTTTGCTACATCGGTCACTCCGTCAGCAGTAATATTATCTATTGTTGCCAGTATGTTGGGATTCATATTGTTACGCTTGAAAGCTAAAACTTTCACATTCTGTAAGAAATTGTCGGGCTGGGAAAATTCTATTAATTTTTCTCCACCTCCTGTAACTAATGCATGCTGCGAAGCTAAATAACGCATGGATTGTTCAGGCTTAATCCAGGGACCTCCTGCCTGGCTCCATCCCGGACCATTGAACATACCGATTTCTATATTTTCTTCAGTAGCGGTTTTTAGAGCAGCATGAACGATGTCGTACCACTCGTCACTTTGTATGTATACATTTCCACGAGGAACCTCGGAAATACCCTGATAGCCAATGAAAGCCCGGTTTATTCCCGCTTTTTTC
Organism: Bacteroides sp.; assembly: GCA_019416685.1. Classification (GTDB taxonomy): domain Bacteria; phylum Bacteroidota; class Bacteroidia; order Bacteroidales; family Bacteroidaceae; genus Bacteroides. Next base: position 124,320 of record DXWV01000034.1, on the reverse strand, counting down.
ATCGACTTTAAATCGTTTATTACCCCTTCTTTACTGATATTACCGGAAATCCAGTACCAATAGCAGGATGTCTGGACATCTTCTGGTGAACGAAATGTATCACGTATGTTCGGATCGTTGCCGGGAGTTGTCGCTAAACTTATTTGGGGAATGGAAAAAAACAGGCATACAGCTGTTAATACAGATTTTATAGTCATAGATTTCAAATTTATTGATATGGTTTTGCAAAGATACCGGCATTAGAGTCATACATATATATGGGTATGTTTCAATGATTTTAATAATTGTTCCAATTTGGCTAACTCTGATACAGTTATTTCAATGCTTCGTAATATCACATGATGCAACGACATTTATTTGTTGGATTGATTTGAAAAATAATCTTTTGGAGATACTCCAAAGTGTTTTTTAAATAAACTGGAGAAGTGTGATTGTATTCCGAAGCCAGTCATTTCACTGATTTCTCCCAAAGAATATTCCCGCTTCAATATGAGTTCGGCAGCCCGGTTCAGTCGGTAGGTCCTTAGCAAATCGTTTGGAGTAACATTGGTAAGGGCTTTCACTTTCCGGTAGAAATTAGTTCTTGAATATCCTAATTCGCGACCTAACAGATTCACATTGATTTCACTGTTTGAGATGTTATCTTCAATATATTTGTAAAGTTTGTTTAAGAATTTCTGGTCAAGTGGGCTGAGCTCGAGTTGGGCGTCTTCTACCGGAATAGAATTTTGGGTTCCACATGCTGAAATAAGAAGGGTTTGCTGCATGTTTTGCTTGGCAATCATCCGGTTTACTATCGAAATTAAGATGTTCGGATTAAATGGTTTGCTAAGATACATGTCAGCACCGTGATCGTATCCCTTTATTTGATCTTCATCCATTGTTTTGGCGGTAAGGAGAATCACCGGTATGTGACAAATATCTTTGTTCTCTTTAATTTCGCCACATAATTCATACCCATCCATACGAGGCATCAATACATCACTAATGATTATATCGGGAGTTATCTCAATGGCACGCTGCAATCCGTTAAGTCCGTCGGATGCAATTGTTACATCAAATTTATCACTGAATATACCAGCTATGAAACTGCTCATTTCAGGATTATCTTCGACTACAAGAATGCTTTTTCGGTCTGTTTCCGATTCTTCTTCGTTGGTTATATTTTCCAAATTAGGGATTGTTGCAACAAATTCGTCACAGTCAATAGTTTTAGTGTCTGGTTTTATGTCAACGTTGTTGGTTGTCCATTCATCTCCACTGTAGGCATTTTCGCAAACAGGTATGTCAATGATAAAAGTCATTCCTTTAGTGGCATTCTGCTCAGCACGGATTTTTCCTTTATGATTGTTGACTAAATGGTATACGTAGTTGAGCCCTATTCCGAATCCTTTTATCTGGTTACGCTTTGAGGGGCTTACAAAACGTCCGAATCGTTTGAATAAGCGTGCAATATCGCTTTTATCAATGCCTATACCGTTATCAATTACACGAATTTCTATATAAGTCCATTTGTTGTTATTTTCTACATCTTCAGGGTGTTTTATGAGGTCAAGCTTTACAATGATACGACCACTGTCGGGCGCATATTTAGTTGCGTTCATAAGTAGATTGTTCATAATCTTATCTAATTTGTCAGAGTCATATATTACTGAAAGACTTTCATACGAACAGTTGAACTCTACAGTGAGGTTTTTCTCAGCTACATATATGTTGTATAATTTGACAATGTTAGATAGTTGCAAGACACAGTCATGATAGCCAACTTTAAGCGGTAAAGTTTCCTCCTTAATATTCCGAAATTTGAGTAGCTGGTCAATCAGGTCCAGCAGACGATCTACATTATTTGCAATGAAATCAAGATTTGATTCCATTTGTTGTTCGTTAAAAGTCTGATACTTTTCCCTGAGCATTTTGACGGGAGCATAAATCAGAGTTAGGGGAGTTCTTAACTCGTGCGATATATTCGTGAAGAAATTCACTTTCATTTGTGACATTTTATACTCCTGAGCTATCCGCTCTTCGGTAATTGCAAGTCTTTCTTTTGCGAGTTTTAAGCGAATGTATAATCTGTTGAATAAAATAATTAATAGTATCAGTACGACTGCGTATATAAACAATGCGAAGGGGTGTAGCCATGGAGCCGGGTTAATTGTTATATCAAGTAGCTTGCTGGGTGGGCCCCATTCGCCGTTTTTGTTTTTAACTTTAACAATGAATGAGTAGCTGCCTGCCGGTAGGTTCGAATACGTTGCGCGGTTGTATTTTCCGGTATAGTTCCATGTGGTTTCAAATCCATCGAGTATATAAGCATATTCTGAAAACGACAAACAATCGTAGCAGATGCCAGTGAATTCGAGACTCACCATATTTTCATTGTAATTGAGTTCTAATTCTTTTACCAATGATATGTCTTTACTGATAATACCTCCATCTTTCGGTACTACGCTGTTTCCGAACAGTTTGAAATCAGTGAGGTATATCGGAATATTCTGTTTGGCAGATTCTACATTATCGGGGGTAATTTCTTCAATTCCGGTGTTTCCTCCGAAATAAATAAGTCCGGAAATTGTGTCTTTGAATGTGCATTTCTCATGGTATTGATTTCCACCGGTGCCATCGTGTTCCAAGTATGTATTCATAGTACCTGTTGATGGTGATATCCTGTATATTCCGTAAGAAGAGCTCGCCCAGATGTTATAATGTTTGTCGTATTCGATTCCGACGATATCATTGGATTGCAGTTCGTTATATTGTTTCAGCCTCTTTTTCTCAAGGTTATATTGCATGAGTCCGTTACCATAAGTGCCGATCCATAAATTATTTTTGTCATCGAGTTTGATGTCGATAGTATTACACCACTTATTCTGGTATTTAGAATCTAAGGCGTTGGATACTAAGGAATTTATGTCAATTGTATAGATGTTGTCCATGTATGCCGAAAACAGCATTTTATCATTTGAAAAAGAAATGATTTTAGTTATGTTATTACTGTTGGATACAGTGGACGTTATATATTGTTTGAGAGTCAGGTCATCATTATATATATATAATCCTTTATCTGACGACCCTGCCCATATTCTATTGTTGGCATCTTCAGCAATTGTCACCACATTTCCTGTTCCGGGATAAGTCTTTTCTAATGAAACCTTTCCGTCTTGAGTTATTTTGCAAACAATCAGTAAGTTACCATATCCTATCCATAATCTGTTTTTGGTGTCACAGTATATTTCCTGAACAAAATTACTTTTGAATACGGATAACCACGGTGTTGTGGAATCATTATATCTGGTTATTTTTTTGCTTTCTGTATTATAATGTATAAAACCGTCATACCGGGTTCCAATCCATATGTTACCGAATCGGTCGTTTGTCATGCGCGTTACAAACTTATTCCTGAACATATTTACAAAATTTTTATTTTCATTGAAAATCTTCTTCTTATTTGAAAACATGAAATATCCGCGATCAAATGTTCCGAGCCAGATGTTTTTTTCTTTATCAACGAATGCTGTTGTAATATCAATTGAAGGTATATCAGAAAAATCTATATTACCATTTTTGTCTTTTAATTCATGAGTTAATAAATCATATACCAGTACTCCTTTGTTTTTGGTATTTATTTGTAGTTTGTGACCTTCGTCAATTAACTGCATCCGGTTTATTCGCAGATCATTAGGTGAGTTCAGAAAGGTATTGCTGTCTATCTTCAGATTTTGCAAGTCAAGACGTTTTATGCCATTCTCGGTACCCAAGAGAATATCTTTGCCATAATTAATCATGCAGTTTATCTTATCACTTTTATCAATAGATATTTTTGATACAAGATTCAAGGATTGGTTCAGGCTTATTAGTTCTATGCCATTAGTTACCCATAGATTGTTTTGTGTATCGAGTAAGGCCTCATAGATGACCTGCCTATCTACTTTTAGGCGTGGGATTAATAATTTATTTTTCTTATCAATTTCATAGAGTCCATTGTGCCCATAGGTGAATATTTTTCCCGCATATTCAATAAAGCCAAGGAAAAAACCTTCAGATTCAGTTTGAGAATTCTTTGAATAGCGCTGAAATTCATATTTCTCTTTTGACATCGAACATATTCCTTGTCCGGTGGATATCCATAATCTCGATTCCTTATCGATGTATAATCCGGTGACATTGTTGGACGGTATGGAATGAGCGTTTTTCTCATTATAAAAAAACACATCATAACTATTACCGTAGCTTTTACAGAGTCCGTTAGCTGTTGCTATCCATATATAACCGAGGCTGTCTTGTGCAAAAGCATTGACGTGTAAATTGGATAAGTCAGTGCGGTGCAAAGGCTGGGAGAAGGAGATCAGACAGAATGATGAGATTAGTGTAAGGCACAACGCTATTAAAATCCTTTTCATGCGTAAATATATCATAGATTAGACTAATTGATGCTCAAAATTATGCTAAAATATCGGATAATCCAAAATAAAAAAATGAGGTTTTTGATAATTGGAACATATATTAAAATATTTGAAACAGAACCAGTATTATTTGGAATAAATGTCAAACAAATCAGAACAAACACGAAATGAAGTGTGGCGGAAATTTGACTAAAATTGCAAAGTGAAAAATAACATTTTAAAAGATTACTAATATGATGATAAAACGCCGTTCACTTACTCTGTTTATTCTGTTTTGTTTGTTTGCATTCGAGGCTGATGCGAAAATTACATATACAAATATATATCCGGTAAGAATTATCTGGATGTCGGATAATTCCGGAAAGTATGTGGTAAACTCTGATAACTTGCTAAATTCGTTTAGTGATCAATTATCGGTATCCGATAATAAATATACGGAGCTCATGAGTTCTGATACACATCAGGCATCCATATTATTGGATTTCGGTAAAGAAATCTATGGAGGAGTGAAAATATCTTCTGCTATAAGAGACTGCAAGGATCCGGTTAAATTAAGAATCCGGTTTGGTGAATCTGTAACAGAAGCTATGTGCGATATAAATATACCGGATAATCCACAGAATCCGACTAATGAACATTCGTTACGGGATTTTACGATCTCTGCTCCATGGCTTGGTACTGTTCAATGTGGCAACAGTGGCTTTAGATTTGTTAGAATAGATCTGGTTGACAAGGATGTGAAATACAATCTGCGTAATATATCGGTAGTCTCGATAATAAGAGATGATGAACAAAAAGGTTCCTTCTGTTCGGATAATGAACGGATAAATAGAATTTGGGAAACTGGTGTGTATACCGTGAAATTAAATATGCAGGAGTATATTTGGGATGGTATAAAACGGGATCGTCTTGTGTGGGTTGGAGATATGCATCCTGAAGTTATGGCGATAAATAATGCATTCGGAGATAGTGAAGTGGTTTATAAAAGCCTTGATCTTGTTCGTGAAGATACTCCTTTGCCTGGTTGGATGAATGGAATGTGTTCTTATTCACTGTGGTGGATAATAATACACAGAGATTTGTATCTGTATCAGGGGAATCTTGATTTTCTGAAATGTCAGCGTGATTATCTGTATAATCTTGTTAAGCAGATTGATGCGAAAATCGATAAAAAAGGAGTGGAACAACTTGATGGGACTCGTTTCCTTGATTGGCCGACATCTGAAAATAAGGATGTGATACATAGCGGATTACAATCTCTTTCGTTTATGGCGATGAAAGCGGCACAGCAAATTGGAGAATATATTAAAGATGATGCAATTAAGGAAATAGCGTCTAACTGTGTGAAGCGAATGAAAAATGTACATGTGGACTCTTTTAATAACAGTCAGGCGGCAGCATTGAATATTATATCAGGACTAAGTCTGAATCCGAAAAAAGATTGTGCAATAATATTGGAAAATGGGTTAAATGGCTTTTCAACGTTCTATGGATATTATATGTTGGAAGCACTTGCTATGAATGGGAAATATGATGAGGCCCTTGATTTAATCTCTAAATATTGGGGAGCCATGTTGGATCTTGGTGCCACAACATTCTGGGAAGATTTAAAATATTCGGATGTTGCCAATGCCGGACGTATAGACGAAATAGTTCCGGAAAATAAATATGATATACATTCAGGAGGAGGAGCGTATTGCTATAAAGGTTTACGACTCAGCCTTTGTCATGGTTGGGCTTCCGGACCAACTTCCTGGCTTACGAAACATGTTCTTGGGGTAACTCCTGTGGAACCAGGATGTGGTACGCTTAAAATCAAACCGAACCTCGGACCATTGAAATCTGTAAAAGGAACATTACCAACTCCTTATGGTATAGTAACAATAAATTGTTCCAAAAATGATAAGGGTAAAGTTGTGAGTGATGTAAAGGCTCCGGAGGGAATTAAAATTGTAATGGAATAATCTTTTCACATAGCTACATGAAATAGTAATATCATGATTTTATTGAGTATGAAGCGAACATGTGTTTTTCTTATTGTCATATTGACAACATTGCATTACTCGGTAGTGGGACAAACTACGACCGATAAGCAGATGGATCGTTTCATTAGTTCATTAATGAAGCGTATGACGTTGGATGAAAAAATAGGGCAGTTGAATCTTGGTGGTGTGGGAAATCCAAAAGTGGTGGGTAGCGCGATTGGATTGGATGAGGCGATAAGAAACGGCCTTGTAAGTGCTGTCGGAGGTTTTGACTCCAAGGCAGCTGAAGATGCACAAAGATTTACCGTTGAAAACTCACGTCTTAAGATTCCGTTAATAACAGGTTTGGATGTTGTTCATGGATATTATACCATTTTCCCAATACCGTTAGCCAGTGCTTGTAGCTGGAATATACCCTTAATAGAAAAAAGTGCACGGGTCGCTGCTGGCGAAGCTTCATCTTTCGGAATAAACTGGACCTTTGCACCGATGGTAGATATTTGTCGTGATCCAAGATGGGGGCGTATTGCTGAAGGTGCTGGGGAAGATCCGTTTTTGGGTTCTTTGATAGGACAAGCGATGGTCAGAGGATTTCAGGGTGATGACTTGACAAAGAATAACACCATACTTGCTTGTGTAAAGCATTTTGCACTATATGGTGCTTCTGAATCCGGTCGTGATTATAATACGGTAAGTATGGATTTGGTTACAATGTATAATTATTTTTTGCCGCCATATAAAGCGTCTTTTGATGCGGGAGCAGGAAGTGGCATGAGTTCATTCAATGTTGTAAACGGAATTCCGGCAACGGGGAACAAGTGGCTTCTTACCGATTTGTTACGCGATGAATGGAAGTTTAAAGGCTTTATGGTTTCGGACGCTAATTCAGTAGCAGAAATGGGAGCACATGGGATGGGGAATATTCAATCGATAACCGAACTTGCAATAAATGCAGGACTTGATATGGATATGAGCTCGAGTCTGTTCGTGCTTTGTTTGAAAAAGGCTGTGAAGGAAAAGCGCGTTTCAATAAAACAAATAGATATAGCTTGTCGTAGAATTCTTGAGGCTAAATATAAACTGGGACTTTTTGATGATCCGTTTCGATACTTGAACAATCAGCTGTCACGGGCTCAGGTATTGTCTGCAGAGAATCGTGACGTAGCGCGCCGGCTTGCCACCGAATCTATTGTTTTGCTTAAAAATTCCGAGAATTTATTGCCGATTAGCAATTATAAAGAAATTGCTGTAGTAGGACCTTTGGGTAATGTTCGTGAAGAGTTACTGGGCACTTGGGCGTATTCTTATTCAAAAGATAAGATGAACTCAGTTTATGAAGCACTACGTGAAGCCCTTTCCGAAAAATGTGAAGTTACTTATTATCAAGGTGCGAATTATATTGAAGATCATTGCATTTATAACGGAAGTTTTTCGGAACCGACCGATTCGTTGATTCAGCATGCGATTGAAGGGACGAGAAATGCCGATGTGATTATAGCGGCAGTAGGCGAACCGGCTTCTTGGAGTGGGGAAGCAAGAAGCCGTGTTAATCCGTCGTTACCGGATTGCCAGAAAAAGATGCTTTGTGAATTGAAAAAGACTGGAAAACCGGTAGTTGTGGTAATTTTAAGTGGTAGACCGTTGATTCTTACGGAAGAAAACGATGAATTTTCAACGATAGTCGAAGCTTGGCATGGAGGCACAATGGCAGGTGAAGCCTTGAGTGATATCCTGACAGGAAAAGTATGTCCTTCAGGAAAGATTACAGCAACATTTCCCCGTCATTTAGGTCAGATCCCGATATATTATAATTGTTTAAATACAGGCCGTCCGTATTCTGATTTTTGGGCGACTACAAAATATATAGACTGTTCAAATGAACCTCTTTTCCCGTTTGGTTATGGACTCAGTTATAATAAATACATATATGGTAAACCGTCTCTGAGCAAGATAAAAGCGAAAGGAGATAAAGACTCGGTAGCCGTTCGGATTGACATTTCTAATTCCGGAAAATATAATGGGCAGGAAATAGTTCAACTATACATCGGTGATCCGATAGCCTCAATTTCAAGACCGGTTATGGAGTTGAAAGATTTTAGAAAAATCAATCTATCTCCGGGAGAGACACAAACTGTCACATTTACTTTGACAACCGAACAGCTCAAATTTTTTAATCAAGCATTAAAATATGATTGGGAGGGAGGGGAATTCAATATCTTTGTTGGCCCTAATTCGCGGGATTTGCAAAAACTTACCGTGTTATGGGAAAAATACGACAATATCTGAATACTATGAATCATAACAACTAATATGAAGAGTTTTTTTTGTATAATTTTCTTTGTTTGTTCTTTGACAAGTGTGGCGCAAACGCAAATTCCTGACAATGTGAGGAATCTTAGGGCATATATTGATCGTGATATGCCTAAAACAATACGTGTATGTAAGAATGATACTTTAGGTAACTTTGCGTTGCCTTATCCATTCAGTGTACCTTGTATTGTAAATGGTTTCCAAAATTTATTTTATTGGGATACATACTTCACCAATGTAGGACTTCTGCTTGACGGAAATATAGAACAAGCAAAAAATAATATTGATAATATTCTGGTAATGATCGACAGATTCGGATATATGCCGAATGCTACCAATGAAGGAATGCTGAACAGATCACAGCCACCCTACGCAAGTATGATGGTTAGAGAGGTATATGAGCTGACTCATGATAAAATATGGCTGTCGTATGCTTGTAAGATTCTTGAAAAAGAATATAAATTCTGGATGACTGAACGTATTACCTCTAACGGATTGAATCGATATTCGAATCATGCAGATAAAAGTTCGTTGATGTCTTTTTATTATTATGTGGCAGGTAGACTTGGGTTAAACCAAAATGAATGTAATAACGATGAAGAGCGTTTGGCCGTAGCATCTCATTTTCTTGCCGAAGCAGAATCGGGCTGGGATTTTAATCCTCGTTTCGACTCAAGATGTGAGGACTTTAACCCGATAGACCTCAATGCTAATCTTTATGCATACGAACATAATTTTGCCTATTTCTATAAAGAAATAGGTCTTGGAGAATACCAAAAATGGGTTAAGACCGCATCGCGACGTAAGACTTTAATGGATAAGCTATGTCTGAATCCGGAAGATATGCTTTATTATGACTACGACTACATACACAACCGTCGTTCACCTATTCTGTCGGCTGCCATATTCAACACTTTGTTTGTCAGGTTAGCCGGTAAAAAACAAGCAAGGGCAATATATCGTAATTTGGGTAAACTTGAGTGTGCAAATGGAGTGGCTGCTTGTGCAAATAGCGATCGTATCAGATCGTATCAATGGGATTATCCGAATGGCTGGGCTGCACTTAACTACCTGGCAATAAAGGGGCTTGATAATTACGGCTATAAAGAAGCATCTTACAGAATAGCCCAAAAATATGTCCTTAGTATGGCTGACATTTATAAAAGAACCGGGAATTTGTGGGAAAAATATAATGCAGTCAGTGGTGATATAGATGTGAAAGATGAATATACAATGCCTGGGGCTTTTATGGGATGGACTGCCGGCGTTTATATATTCGCATTTGATTACTGCTATAAATAACCAGATTACACCTCTTTGTTAATAATCATAATTACAAACTTTTTAATATCAAAACCATGACGACATTGTTAAAGAGATTATATATTCTAATCTTACTTTTCACGATTTTCGGAATAGAAATAAATGCAAAAGGAGGAGATACTTCTACTCCCAGAATTGTCAATGTAATTAATTTCATTCGGCAGACTGAACCCCGTATTGATGCTATTACTGATAAAGTTTTGTACGAAACAGTTGCCGAACAGGTCAAATTATTAAATCATTATAACATTAAGGGGACATACTTATTGCAATATGATGCTTTAATCTCATCTTCTTATCAGAACTTGCTAAAGAACGAAACATTTCCAGGTACGGAGATAGGAGGATGGTGGGAAATTACCCAGCCCCATGTAGAGGCTGCCGGATTAAAGTGGCGTGGGCGGTATCCCTGGGATTGGCATGCAGATGTGGGGTTTGCTACCGGCTATACACCGGAAGAACGGGAAAAGCTTGTAGATGTGTATATGGAGAAGTTTAAAGAAATATTCGGCAAATATCCAACGGCAATAGGTTGTTGGTTTATAGATGCTCATACTTTAGCATACATGTATGATAAATATCATATAGTAGCATCTTGTAACTGTAGAGACCAGATAGGTACCGATGGGTATACAATGTGGGGCGGATATTGGGGACAAGGATATTATCCCAGCAGGAGGAATGCATATATGCCGGCACAGACGAAGAATGGCCAGATTCAGGTTCCGGTATTTCGTATGTTGGGTAGTGATCCGATCTATCAATATGACCTGGGGATAGGCGGAAATTATCAAGGGGTAGTAACCTTAGAACCTGTATATGGAGGTGCCGGTGGTTCTAAACCCTGGGTGGAATGGTTTTTTAACTCTATGTTTAAAGATCCCTGTATGACGTTTTCATATACTCAGGCCGGACAAGAAAATTCGTTTACCTGGGGAGCAATGAAAAAGGGATTGGAAATTCAGATACCACTATTGTCTGAATTACAGAAAAATGATATAATTCGTGTGGAAACCTTATCTGAAACAGGGAAATGGTATAAAGATAATTTCTCAACAACTCCGCCAACAGCAATTAGTGCACTTACTGATTATAAGGGAAACGATAAGAAGACGGTATGGTACAATAGTAAGTATTATCGGGCAAATTTGCTTTGGGAAGGAAGTTCTTTTAGATTCAGAGATATACATCTGTTTAATGAAAAATATGCTTCCGATTATATTGACAAACCCTGTACGTCATCGACTTGTGTATATACTACGTTGCCTTTTGTTGATGGAAATATGTGGAGTTCAGATCATAAAATGGCGGGGCTTCGGCTCTTTTATACCAATGAAAATGGTCAAATGGTTGAAGCGAAGGGAGGAGCTCCGAAAATTAGTCATAAAGGAGAACGTCTTTTGGTAGAATGGCCTTTAGATATGCCGAACTCATCGTTTATGATGGCATTTGATGAAGATAAGGTTAGAATGAAGTGTATTATCGGGAATCACTCTGATTTTAAGTGGTATTTGGAGCTTTCGGTTGTGCCGGGAACCAAGTTACCTTTCACAGATATTTGCAGTTCTTATATTAATTCCAAAGAAAAAGCATTTGGGTATAAGATTTCGTGTAAAGGAGGAACCTTTGTTGACTGTAAAGACTCCTCCGGTCGAATATTCAAGATAGAACCCAATGGAGAAGAAATGTCTTTATTATTTAAAAACTAAGCGATGACTATAAATAAATTTAGAATAAAATTGTCTCAGGCTCCCGGCAGACGAGGCATATATGGTGCTTTTTACTTAGGAGTGATGCTGTTTGCGTTCACTACTATGGCTTTTGGAAAAATCATTCCCGGGACTTTAAAATGTGAATATATGGATAATCCGAAAGTTGTTGGTTCATTGTCACCACGACTCTCCTGGATAAATGAAGCGGCTTCGGCACGTGATCGTGGATTATCTCAACAAGCATATCGTATTGTGGTGTCTACTTCAAAAGAAAAGTTAGTGAAAGGGGAGTATGATGCATGGGATAGTGGAAAACGAATATCTTCCGATTCGCATTTGATAAATTATAATGGTGTTCAACTGCAGTCGGCTAAAGATTATTGGTGGCGGGTGATGGTTTGGGATAATAATGGGAAAGCTTCGGAATGGAGTTCTCCGGCCTATTGGGGGATGGGACTTTTGAGTTCCGATGAATGGAAGGCAAAATGGATCGGAGTTCCTTGGCAAGGGGAGGCTCCGAGAAAAGTGCTCAGTCCTGTGGAGTATAAACAAAGGAGTTATGCGGCTCCGTTATTTCGTAAGGCATTTAATTTGAAGGGAGATGTTGTTTCCGCAAAAGCTTTTGTTACGGGGTTGGGTTACTTCGAGTTTTATATGAATGGAGAGAAAGTCGGGGATGATTATTTAGTGCCCAATTTTACGAATTATAGCGTACGGGAGGATATTAAGAATTACGGAATTTCTATTGATAACAAATTTCGGGATTATCGTGTCATGTATCTGGCTTATGATATAACAAAAATGCTCAATAAAAAAGAGAACGTAGCAGGAGCAATATTGGGAAATGGGTTTTATGATTGTTCTACGAGTTGGGTATGTCCGTTTGGTTCACCCCGTTTTTTATGTCAGATAGAAGTAATATATGCCGATGGAGCAAAAGAAATGATCTGTACGGATAATACCTGGAAAGTGACAGAATCGCCAATTTTGGTTGATGGTGTGTTTGACGGTGAAGTATATGATGCTAATAGGGAGATTAAGGACTGGTGTAATGTCGGCTGTGATGATGCTGACTGGAAAAATGCCGTATATCGGAAAGCTCCTGATGGAAAATTGACAGCAAATACAGCTCCAACAGATAAAATAACGGAAGTTCTAAAACCTGTATCGCTAAAGAAGTTGGATGATGGCACTTATGAAGTTGATTTTGCAAAAGAAATTTCCGGTTGGATTCGTTTCAAGGATATTAAAGGTAATAGGGGGGATACATTAAATGTGAAGTATATCTGTGAATCTCCGCTTGGGGTATATCGATATATTTTTAAAGGAACGGGAAAAGAAAATTATGCACCCCGGTTTACATGGTATGTTTTTAGTAAAGCCATCATATCGGGGATACGAGACATTTCAGTTAAAAATATAACGGCGGAAGCTGTGAATACAGATGTCGAAATTAATGCTGAATTCAGAACTTCCAATGAACTGTTTAATAAAATAAACCAGATTTGGCAGCAAAGCCAAATCGATAATATGCACGGTGGTATAGCCAGTGACTGCCCCCATCGTGAGCGTTCGCCATATACAGGTGACGGACAAGTAGCATGTGTTACAGTAATGCATAATTTTGATGCTGCTGCTTTTTATCAGAAATGGATTCGCGATATGAGGGACGTTCAAAATATAGAGACCGGTTATGTGCCGAATGGAGCTCCCTGGCAGCCGGGTTGTGGGGGGGGAGTCCCTTGGGGGGCTGCAATGAATATCATGCCATGGGAATTTTATATACACTATGGCGATAAGAAAATGATAGAAGACAATTACTTTGCTATGAAGGAGCAAGTGCGCTATATGCTTACGTGGCTTACTCCGGATGGTACTATGTTGGCACAACGTTCTAATCTTAATTCGACTCAACCGAATTATTGGCTTAATTTAGGTGATTGGGCTCCGTCATTTGACAATCCGTCTTCAGAGCTTGTACATACATTTTATTTATGGCGTTGTGCTGATTTTACGTCAAAAGCCGCCAAGGTAATGGGATTACAAGGTGATGCCAAATATTATTCGCTGCTTGCCGGTAATGTAAAGAAAGCATTCAATGAAAAGTTTTATAACGAAGAAGTTAAATCTTATGGCGATTTCGGAAGTAACGTATATGCCTTGGTTTTGGGTGTACCGGAAGATCGGTATGACGATGTTGTGGAGACTTTAAAACAAGAAATCTCTGTGAAATATAACAATCATCTCAATACCGGTATTTACGGTACGCAATTTTTCTTCGAAACATTAGCATTGAATGGGCTTAACGATATTGCATATGCCGCAATGAATCAGGAAGATTTTCCCGGTTTCGGAAATTGGATAAAGCAAGGAGCCACTGTTACATGGGAACAATGGAACGGAAGAGATTCTCATAATCATCCGATGTTCGGAGGAGGACTTACCTGGTTTTACAGAATACTTGCCGGAGTGAATGCGGATGTGGATAAACCTGGATATAAACATATTATTATAAAGCCAATTCTGAATAAACAGCTCCCCGATATTTACTATTCCCATATTACACCTTATGGAAAAGTAATATCTGAGATTAAACAAATTGGCAATAACCTGGAAATGAATGTGACAGTCCCGGTAGGAAGTACCGCAACGATACATATTCCGGTAACCTCAAGTGTTGGTTCGAAAGTGACCGAGAGCAACACATTGGTTCGAACTTCTGATACAATCAAATTCTCAGGTTTACAAGACGGATACTACGTGGTCGAAGTTCCGCAAGGAGTATATAAATTCAAAGTTGATAATCAATAATTCTATTTTATGAAAAGTATAATCATAGCAGTTATATTGTTATTTGCCGGTTTAAATAGCGTATTTGCAATTGAGCCGAAAGCTAATTTTAATGTGATACCCATTCCACAAACAATTGAAGTCGGTTCGTCCGCTCCATTCATTCTGAATGGTAGAAGTAAGATATATTATGAAGAGGGTCAAGAACATAATGCTTCATTTCTTCAACAGTATATTTTGGATATTACAGGCCTTACATTAAAATTGACTGATAAACAACAGAAAAACAATGTGATAAAACTTGTATTGGAAAAAGATATATCCGGTAATCCGGAAAAATATACTTTGACCGTCAACAAGAAAGAAATACGTATAACAGGAAATTCTTCAGCAGGAGTTTTTTATGGGATGCAGACGTTACGGAAAGCACTACCGGTTGTACGAGCCAATAAAATAGAGATTCCATCGGGCAAGGTAGAAGATAGTCCCCGCTTTGGTTACCGGGGAGTACATCTTGATGTTGCAAGGCATTTCTTTCCGGCAGATTCGATAAAACAGTATATAGATATTATAGCGCTTCATAATGTAAATCGATTTCATTGGCATCTTTCGGATGATCAGGGGTGGAGGATTGAAATAAAGTCGCGGCCTCAATTGACTTCAGTTGGTTCTTGTCGCTCACAAACCACGGGAGATGGTAAGCCCCATTGTGGATTTTACACGCAAGAAGAAATACGCGATATAGTAAACTATGCAAAAGAACGGTATATTACTATTATTCCTGAAATAGACATTCCGGGGCATACAGCTGCAGCATTAGCTTCATACCCGGAATTAGGATGTACGGGTGGTCCGTATAAAGTATGTGAAGTATGGGGCGGACCGGCAGATGTATTGTGTGCCGGAAAGCAGGAAACAATGCGCTTCTTATATGATGTCTTTTCCGAAATTGTAGACTTGTTTCCATCAGAATATATTCATATCGGTGGCGATGAATGCCCCAAACAACGTTGGCAAAAATGTCAAAAATGCCAGGATAAAATAAAAGAATTGGGAATAGTGCCGGATTCAAAACACTCAGCTGAGCAGAAATTACAAAGCTATATAATGGTATCGATAGAGAATTTTCTGGCAAAGAAAGGGCGTAAAGTTATTGGTTGGGATGAGATACTTGAAGGTGGATTAGGTCCGAATGCGACAGTTCATTCTTGGCGTGGTATGAATGGTGCTATTGAGGCAGTCAATCAAGGGCATGATGCCATACTTTCTCCGACATCACACTGCTATTTTGATTATGATCAGGAGAAAGTAACGCCAATAGACAAGGTGTATGCTTTAAATCCGATTCCCGAAGGGGTTGATGCAGTAAAGTTATCTCATATATTAGGTGTCCAAGCAAATGTTTGGACGGAATATATACCAACATTCAATAGAGTTCAATTTATGTTGTTACCCAGACTTGCAGCTTTGTCTGAGGTTCAATGGTCAGTGTCCGAACGGATGAATTATTGCGATTTCCTACAGCGGTTAAAACATTTATCTCAGGTTTATGATAAATATGGATACAACTATGCGAAAGTAATAAGTGTATTCAAATGAGAAGTAATGTCTGCTTATTGCGTAATTAAGATTTAAAATAATTAATATGAGAAGATTTTTTTTGTTAACGAGTGCTTTAATGGTTTGTATGCTATTATTCGCTCAAGGGAAAGCCGTTGTTTCTCCTGAAATTCATGATGATAACCGGGTTACTTTTCGTTTGGTGACTCCAGCTCATGTAGCTCAGGTGAGAATTGGGAGTGATTGTTTTCCTTCCGGAAGTGCGGACTTGAAGAAAAATGAAGATGGAGTCTGGGAGTTTACGACTCCTGATACATTGGTTTCAGAATTGTACAGCTATTTTTTTATTGTCGACGGGGTGAGAATGTTGGATCCATCTAATGTATATATGATTCGTGATGTCTCGACAATAATGAATATTTTTATTGTGGGAGGTGATCCCGGAAGTCTTTATAAGGTAAATGCAGTGCCTCATGGAGCAGTATCGCGTTTATGGTATAATAGTCCGACTTTGAATATGAAACGCCGGCTTATAGTTTATACGCCTGCCGGTTATGATGCTGGTTCAAATAAAAAATATCCTGTACTGTATTTGTTACATGGTATGGGAGGAGATGAAGAAGCATGGATGGCTTTAGGACGGGCTACCCAGATATTAGACAATCTGATTGCTGCCGGAAAGGCGAAACCTATGATTGTGGTCATACCTAATGGGAATGTGGCTCAGGAAGCAGCTCCCGGAGAATCTTCACTTGGCTTTATTCCTCCGACACCCGACTTGCCAAAAACAATGGAAGGGACGTTCGAAAGTTCATTTCCCGATATTGTAGACTATGTTGATACGCATTATCGGACATATCGTAAGAAGTCACACCGTGCTATTTGCGGATTATCGATGGGCGGATATCATGCTAAGTTTATTTCTGCTCAGTATCCGGATGTCTTTGATTATATCGGATTGTTTTCTGCTGCCATTACCCCCGAAAAAGGCGTATACAGTGATATTTATAATAATGCTGAGGTTAAATTGAAGATACAATTTGACAAGAAGCCCAAGTTGTATTGGATTGGAATTGGTAATTCAGATTTTCTATATGGACCGAATCGTGATTATCGAAATTTTTTAGATCAGAACCATTACCCTTATACTTATTTTGAAACAGGTGGAGGACATGGTTGGCTGAATTGGCGTATTTACCTTACAGAATTTGTTCAGAAGGTTTTTAAATAATGGGTTCCGATAGTCTGTATATCGGGAAGTTTTAGTTGTGTTGTTTGCTGATAAACACAGCCAATATAAGTTTGGAACAAATATATAAATTGTTAGAACGAATAGCAACATGACTTATTTTAGAACTACTTTACTTTGCACAATAAAAAATAACCGAAAATTTAATGTATATGAATTCTGAAAGATTTGAATTTCGAATGAAACATCTACGTAGAGTCTGTTTGCTTATTGGACTTATATTATTCGCTCCGGCAATAGTATATGCTGAAATTAAAAATGTAAGCGGTGTGGTAGTAGATGAAGCCGGAGAATGTCTGATTGGGGCTACAGTAATAGAAAAAGGAACGAATAACGCTACTATAACTAATAATGAGGGTGTATTCAGTTTGAAACTTTCATCACCTAATCCTGTTCTGGAAATTAGTTATATAGGATATGAGAAGATGACGTATCCTGTAAAGTCTTCTAAGGTAAAGATTGTAATGCAAGTATCGGCGGTGTCACTTGATGCTGTTGTTGTAGTTGCATATGGTACTCAAAAGAAAGTTACAGTGACAGGATCCATTGCTTCGATTGGTTCTGAAGATATTAAAAAGAGTGCTGCACCGAATATAACGGCAGCAATTGCAGGAAAACTTCCCGGATTGGCAACAATCCAATCTAACGGTGCTCCGGGTAAAGATGATGTAACTCTGTTTTTACGTGGAGCTGCTACCTATAATGATAAAAGTCCGTTGATTCTTGTGGATGGTATTCCACGGCAGAGCATTCGGGAAATAGATGCTAATGAGGTACAGGCCATAACGGTATTAAAAGATGCAAGTTCTACTGCTGTGTTTGGAGTTCGCGGAGCCAATGGTGTAATTCTTATAACTACCCGTAGAGGAGAAAAAGGAAAGGTGTCTGTCAACCCTTCCGTAGCTTACAGTATGCAGTCGTTTGCCAGAAAATCTACCCGTCGCGATTCTTGGGATTATGTAAGAATGCTTAATGAGGCACGTGCTAATGAAGGTGCTGCTCCCGAATTTTTACCTGAGGAAATTGCAAAATTTGATGCCTGGCGTGATGGTTCGGGACCTTCCAGTGTGAGTGATCGGTATTGGTATCCGAATACCGATTGGCAAAGTATTTATTTTAAAGATTATGCATCAATGGTAAGAGCGAATGTCGATATTTCGGGTGGCTCGGAAAGATTGCAATACTTTATAAATGCAGGTTATGTATATCAGGGAGGTATGTATAATACCGAACCGAAATCGCAACTCGGATATGATCCTCAGGCAAAGATGAACCGGTACAATTTCCGTTCCAATATAGACTATTCATTCAATAGCAGAGTGAAGGCTTCCTTTGACTTGTCAAGCTTCATTGAGAAGGTAAACGGAACGAATGGTGTTCAGGAAGCATTGTGGGGGGATGCGATAACTGCGCGTCCTACATCACCCGGACCTCTTACAGTTGCCGGATTTAATGTGCGTGAAAATGGAACAGATGCAGAGGGAAATGTATTGGTTCACGAAGTTAGGGCAGGACAGGTCGTTCATGATCCGGCTCAGACACTACAGTCTGGGTATGGAAATATGAATCGTAGCGGATATTCACTTCAGACACGTTCGGGAGTGAATGCCATTGGTACGTTGAATGTTGATCTTGGCTTTATTACAAAGGGGTTAAACGCAAAAGGTCTGGTGTCGTTTGAGTCAAGAAGTAATAATATAACTTCCGCTTTAAAAGGATTTGTTACTTATAAATATGAGCGTCATCCATCCGGATTGGATGAACCGATATATACTTTTGACGGAGATAATGAGGAAGATGACCAATTGAGCCTGGGGCGTAGCACAAGTAGCAATTGGTTTTTGAATATGCAAATGCAGTTGAATTATAACCGGACATTTAATGAAAAACATGATGTGACTGCAATGCTGCTTTTCCAAAGGGACTTGCGTGAAGCTGATGGTGGAGACATCCCTTATAATATGGTAGGATTATCAGTTCGCGGAACATACGCATTTGACAGTCGTTACCTGATGGAAGTAAATATGGGTTATAATGGGACGGAACAGTTTGCACCGTCCAAGAGGTTTGGCTTTTTTCCGGCATTTTCATTAGGTTGGGTCATCTCAAATGAGGCGTTTATGGCCAATTTGCGTGAAAACGGGATAATTTCTAAACTAAAGCTAAGAGCTTCTGTCGGCAAGGTAGGAAATGATGGTCTGGGTGGGACGCGCTTTCTGTATTTGGATAACATTAGTTATCATGTGGATGTAAACCATATTATATCACTTGGAAATGGAGGAAAAATTTCCGAGAAAATGTTAGGAAATAAAAATATCCATTGGGAGACAGCCTGGAAACAAAACTATGCAATAGATTTGACTTTGTTGAAAGATTTGGATTTGACATTCGACTACTTTATTGAAAATCGAACTGATATCCTTATAGCGAGAAAAACGGTGCCGGTTATAGCTGGTCTGACTCAAAGTCAATTACCGCGGGTCAATATGGGAGAGATCAATAATAAAGGTTTTGAGGTTACTCTTTCTTATAAAAAATATTTCACTCAGCACTTAAGTGCTAATATCAGTGGGAACTTTTCTTATACTAAAAATAAGGTGATTTCGGCCGACGAAGCTATGTTGGCAAAAGATTATGCTTATAGATATCGTGATACCGGATTTTCTTTAGGACAAAACTGGGGATATGTGATCGATCGTTCGGTTGATTTGGAACATGGTAAAGACGGATCCGGATTTTTCAATACGAATGATGATGTAGCTAAAAGTGGATTGTTGTATGAGACCGGTGGAGGAATGCCGCGTCCGGGTGATTTTATCTATAAAGACTTAAACGGAGACAATATTATCAATGAAAAAGATATGGCTCCGATTAAATATTCTTCTTTAGTACCACGCATTAATTATGGGTTCAGCGTTGGTGGTTCGTTCAAAGGAATAGATTTCTCAGTCATGTTTCAAGGGGTAGGGCAATACTCAAAATACTATTCGGGACGTGGTGTGTTCGAGGAAGAAGGCTCGAAATATTTCTTAGATATATGTGACAATCGCTGGACGGAAGAACGGTATGCTAACGGAGAGAAAATTACGCATCCCCGTTTGGCAAACTCTGGCTCTACAAGCCATGTACAGAATGATTACTATATAATGGATGCATCTTATATGCGCCTTAAAAAAGCAGAGATTGGATATACGTTTCCTTCTCAGTTTATAAAGAAGGCAAAGATGAGTAATGTGCGTGTTTATATTTCCGGTGATAATCTGTGTACTTGGACAAATCTGCTTACAAAAGCTTTTGATCCGGAACAAACTTCTGTTCTCGATTATCCACTTATGCGCTCTTTTAGTTGTGGAATAAATTTTCAATTTTAATATTCGGAAGATATGAAAAAGGTAATATTATATACGTCGGCATTCATCTTATTGATGTTCCCATTGAGTTCTTGCAATAGTGAAATGGATATTATTCCTGACGGGCGTTTAACTATAGAAGAGGTCTTTTCTAATCCGGAATATGTTCCTGCATATTTTAGTACTGCATTTGATGCCATACCCTATAAGATGTCATGGTATTATTGGTTTGACAATCTGCCATCGGCATTGAGTGATGAGTCCTGGTCATGTGATGATGTCGAAGGTACCGGAGCTGTAAATGCTTATAAAGGGCAAGGCAGTGCTCGTGAGAATATATTCGAAACTCAGTATAATGATCAATTTGATAGTAGTTACTGGACAAAATATTGGAAGTCAATCAGAATATTAAATGTTTTTCTCCAGCATATACCTACTGCAACAGTTGATAGTGAAGTCAATCGGGCAAGATGGACAGCAGAGGCTCATGTGCTACGGGCGTTTTATTATCTACAGTTAGTGAAATGGTATGGTGCACTTCCTATTGTAAGAGAACCGTTTCCTGATGATGTAGATTATTCAACGTTGAAAAAGAATACAACAGTGGAGTGTTTGAAATTCATTGTAGAAGATTGTGAAGAGGCGTTGAAATATGAAGAACTTCCATGGCGAATTGTAAATAGTAGTGAATTCAGACGATTATCTCGTTCCATGGCTGCTGCTATATGTTCGCAAGCTGCTTTATATGCTGCAAGCCCTTTGTATTGCGGGGGAGAAGACAACTGGAATTATGCGTATGAAAAGAATAAAGAATGTCTCAGGAAGTTGAAGGAAAATGGCTATGAGCTTTATACGAAGATGCAAACAGATGAGTATTCTTGTGCTTATGGTGAGTATTTTGCACAAAACAGTAGTGGTGGAGCCAATCCAGTTGATCGTGAAACCATATGGGGAAGTATTAAAGATAATCATAAAATGTGGTGGGTATGGGGTATGCCTATACAGAGTAATTACCGGGCGGGCGATGTCCCTTCACAAGAACTGGTTGATGCATATGATATGTTAGAGACGGGAAAACCTGTTTTAAATATTGAGAAGCCATATTTTGATGAGGTACACTTGCAACCGAATTATAATGAGAATTCGGGATACGATGCTGAACGTCCTTACGAAGGGAGAGACCCTCGTTTTTATGCAACTGTCATTTATAATGGAGCGCATATATATGTTGGTAGTACTAACTCTGTTATACAAACCTATTCCGGTGGAAATTGTGAACTTCGCGATAATGATCGTAGATATACGCGCACTGGTTATTATATGAACAAATATCGTAACTGGAATGCTTTTTCGGGAATGCCCGGAGAAGATGGTAAATGGAAATTTTATCGTTTAGGCGAGGTCTATTTGAATCTTGCCGAAGCGGCAGTCGAAGCCGGACATATAGACGAAGGGTTACAACTTGTAAATGAAATCCGGCATCGTGCAGGATTTGATCCATCTGTAGATGTGAAAGCCTCTTCTAAAGAGGAGGCTCGTCTTTTGGTACGTCATGAACGCCAAGTTGAATTTGCTTTTGAGGAACATCGTTTTTTTGATGTAAGAAGATGGACAAGAAATGATGAGGATTTAGAAAATGAGAAATACTGTACAGGCATGAAAGCGATACGTTCGGGACGTAAGATCGTATATGAACGTTTTATTGTTGGTTCCGATGGGACTTCTCCCAGTAAACTATCTTATAAGGCTAAATGGCATTTCTTGCCGATTCCTATTAGTGATGCATCTTCACTTGAAAATTTGACCGGAGATAACTGGCAGAATTATGGTTGGTAATAAGTCTTAAAAAAAAAGTTATGAAAATAATAAGAGAAATAGTAATGGTTGCCGTTGCAGTTTGTTCTTTTATATGGACAAATGAGGCTGCTTCTCAAACAATTCAGTTAACAGGTATTGTTCGCGATAAGGAAGGAGTACCTATCGAGGGAGCATCTGTGAAAATCCAGGATTCTTCGGAATACGTAGTGACCGATTCGGAAGGTCGGTTCTATATAAATACAGATAAAATGAGTGGTCATATTCTTTGTAGCTATATCGGTTATAAAAACGAGGTATTACCGATAAAAGCAGACTCAGAAATAACAGTGAGGCTGTCTCCCGATGTTTCATGCAGTGATGAAATGATGGATGTTGCATTGAATCGTAAAGAATCACGCATCTCTTATACCGGAGCTATTAGTACGGTTAAGAGTGGAGAAATAGAACAGTGGCAGTCACAAGGACTTACAGAAACTCTTCAGGGAAAACTTGCAGGATATGCCAACGGGCATATTCGGGGAATGAATTCGATGAATGGAGAAGCAATCCTGATTGTACTCGATGGTGTACCTGCACCGACAATCGATTTGAGTTCTCTTGATCCGAGAACAGTGGAGTCTGTTAGTATCCTGAAAGATGCGGCGGCAAAAGCTCTATATGGACCTCTTGGAGCACAAGGTGTAATTCTTGTGACAACTAAAAAAGGTTATCCGGGAAAAACTAAAGTGAATGTAAATCTGAATTATGCTTTAGAGGCGCCTACGATGAGAGCAGATATGCTCCATTCTTATGATTATGCTATTTTGCGAAATGAAGCTTTGTCTAATGACGGACTTCCGTTGGCTTTTAATCAAAACGAACTTGATGCATTTGCCAACGGAACCGGAATTGATAATGACTGGCGTAAAATGTTCTTGAAAGACATGCGTACTTCTCAGCGTTATAACATAGAGCTGAACGGTGGTAATGACAAAGTACGTTATTATGTGAATGCCGGTTACGCCAGAACAGAAGGAATGTATAAAGTAGATTGGACAGAGAAATACAATCCGGCAAATAACGAGAATCGCTTTACATTGGCCTCTAATATAGATGTAAACCTGTTTAGCTTTATGACAGCATTTCTGAATACGAATATGCGTATATATCGTGTTAATGATACAGGAGGCGAAAAGATCATAAATAAAATTTATAGCACACCGAATACGGTAGAAGGTCCCCTGTCAGAGGATGGTAAGATTATAACCAATGAGAACTTTCCTGATCCGATTTACGGTTCGATCAATTATAAAGGGGTTAGTATGAAGACTGCCACAGATGTAAATGTTGATCTTGGAGTTAACGTCGATTTAAGTGCCTTGACTAAAGGATTATCAATAAAAGGCATTGTAGGATACCATTCATACTATGCCGGAACCCGGAAAGGCTCCTATAATTACACTCGTTATGTCAGAAACGAAAATGGAGATCTGGTTCAGTTGGGTACTAATGTTGAGACGGCTTTAGGTTGGTCAAAATCTTCTTCAACAGTGTACTTCATGAACTTTCAGGGAATGCTTGAATACAGTCGGAATTTTGGAGTTCACTCGGTCGACGCATTTCTGAATTATCTGGCAGAAGATAAGCTGGGAAGTGATTACAGTTCAGGATGGTTGTTACCGTTTCATCGTATTCAATTGGGAGGACACGCAAAATACGGTTATGATAACCGCTATTTTCTTCAATTTGACTTTACTCATGCCGGTTCGGAGCAGATGATGAAAGGTAATCAATTTCATTTCTCACCTACCGTATCCGGTGCTTGGATTGTTTCAAATGAGGCATTTATGAAGAATCAGGATGTTGTGAACTTGTTGAAATTCAGGGTGTCATTTGGTGCACTTGAGTATGATAATCTATGGAATTTTTCAAGCCGTTATCTGTATGCTGACGACATCAGACAAGCCAATGGATCCGGATTGATAAATAGTATATTTACTTGTGCTCTTGTAACTGAAGGAGCTTTAGGAAACCCAAAAATAAAATGGGAAAAATCCTATCAGCAGAATTATGGCATTGATTTGAGTTTGTTCAATGTATTGAATCTATCGGTCGACTATTGGAAAACTAAACAACGGAGTGTACTTTGTAAAAGTGAGTTGATTCCTGAATTAAGTGGTTTCTCTTCCAGTGATTTTCCATATGAAAATCTCGGTAAAGTATTGAATCAGGGAGTGGACATTGAAGTTGGTTATACTAAAAAGGCAGGTTGTGGCCTTGGTATTACGGTAACTGGAGATTTTTCATGGAATAAGAATAAGATCGTCGATGCGTATGATCTTAACTATTCCGACATTGGATATTATTATCCTTACCGTAAGACCGGATACAGTATCGGCCAAAAATTTGGATATTTAATAGACTATTCTAATGGTAATGGCTTCTTTAACAGTGAGGAAGAGATAGAAAAACGGAATCTTACTTATCAGGGTACAGCTCCGCGTATCGGCGATTTTATATACAAAGATCTTAATGGTGATGGCATCATAGACGAACGTGATAAAGCGCCTCTCGATGGTGTAAAAACAATGCCTAATTTTATGGCCGGAGCTTCGGTACAGTTGACGTATAAGAATTTTGATCTATACATCCAGTTGCAAGGTGAGACTGGGCGTAATGCTCTTTACAATGGCCTTGGCGTATTTGAAAATAAGAATCAAGGCGTATATCTTAAGATGCATCAGTCGGCATGGACTCCGGAACGTTATGCTGCAGGAGAAAAAATAGAATATCCGGCTTTGACATCTACTTCATCATCAAGTCTTACCGCGAATGACTTTTTTGTGTCAAAAGCTAATTATCTACGACTTAAAAATATTACTCTCGGATATTCATTACCTGAAAAAGTCATTAAGAAAATGAGAATGAATCAATTCCGTGTATATGTTACGGGACAGAATCTTCTTACAATGACTGACCTTAAATTCAAAGGATTTGATCCGGAGTGTTCAAGCATAGACTCGTTTGCATACAGAATGTTTAATTTCGGATTAAATCTCAATTTCTAAATAAATAAGGATAAAATGAAAAAGTACAGATTATTATATATTATGTTGGCCGTTGTGGCAATTAC
Source organism: Bacteroides sp. (assembly GCA_019416685.1). Classification (GTDB taxonomy): domain Bacteria; phylum Bacteroidota; class Bacteroidia; order Bacteroidales; family Bacteroidaceae; genus Bacteroides. Next base: position 98,711 of record DXWV01000034.1, on the reverse strand, counting down.
ACCTTCCGGGTGTACATCCATAGATGATTATCCTGATGGAAGATTAGATTTTGATCATATATTTCAAAACCAGAAGCTTGTTGCCGGATATATGAATAGTTGTTATGGTGGAGTTGCAAGAAATGTAGGCGATAACTACAGCGATAAAACCTTTCTGTCATCGGCTTGTGATGAGGCTCACGATGTGTGTGATGTGACCAATGGGGCAATGTCTCAATGGAATAACGGATTCGTTTCCGCATTCTCCAATCCGTTGGCTTCTCCCGAAAAGTGGAGCTTATATAGTCCCATCCGAAAATGCAACATCCTGATTGCTCGCATTGCCACGGCCAATATGCATTTGGAAGATCAGCGTGAAAGTTACAAGGGCGAGGCATTCGGGTTGAGAGCTTTCTATTACCTTCAGATGATTAAGAATTATGGAGGTGTACCTCTTATTCTTGATAATGCCTCCGAAGATGATTATGATTACTCAAAATTAAGTCGGGCTACCTTTTCTGAGTGTGTGCGCCAAATTATTTCCGATTGCCGTGTTGCTATGGATAATAAGACGATGGGATGGCATTCCGGAAGTTCCGATAAAGATCGTTACCGTTGGAGTAAAGCCATGTCTGCAGCTGTCATGTCTCAGGCCGCTTTGTATGCAGCCAGTCCGTTGAATAATGACGGCACATTGGATTGGGAAGAAGCGGCAAAGATTACAAAAGAAGCGCTTGACGGTTGTCTTGACAATGGATACTCTCTTTATACAGTGGCCCCTCAGGGCGAGTCGCTTTCAACGGCCTATGGCCCTTACGATTTGTACTTTATGACAGCTGCCGATGTGAGAGGGCAAGAAGATCCCGAGACAATAATGACAGGACCGAATCAATTATCGGTCTGGGGGTATTGTGGACTACCGGTTACGGTAGGGCAGACTCGCGCGGGTTCATGTCCTTCACAGGAACTGGTTGATCGGTATGAAACTATCGACGGGCAATCGCCGATACTCGGTTATGCCGATGATGACCACCTCCAACCCATTCTCAATCCGGATGCCAAGCTTTACGACGAAGATAACCCCTACGCCAATCGTGATCCGCGTCTGGCGGCGAGCATTTATTTTGATGGGGCGCCTTTTAAAGTAGGAGGGAGCGAATTTGTTGAAACCTTTGAAGGGGGAAACTGTGCGTTGTCGAGCAGTAGTAAACGAAATACCCGTACGGGGTATTACCTGCGTAAGTTCAATAATCCAACATCCAACCGTAATGGAAACAATGATGGATACTTTCGTATCTTCCGCTTGGCCGAACTATATCTCAATTATGCCGAAGCGCTCAATGAATCGGCGGATTTATTGGCTCCCGATGAGGCTGTAGATGCTGTCAATACAGTTAGAGATCGGGTAAAAATGCCCAAAATACCTTACGGGCTCTCGAAAGAGGAGTTTAGAAAGAGAGTGCGCAACGAACGGTTGGTAGAATTTGCATTCGAGGAGCAACGCTTTTATGACGTTCGTCGTTGGATGATTCTGGGAAGTACCGATCGGGTTGTTACCGGAATGAAAGCAATCCCTTTAGGAGGGTACGAGCGTTTTGTAGTCAGTCGACGGAACTCATATTCCGATAAATACCTGCGGTTTCCCATTCCGGGCGAAGAGGTCGTTCGCTTAAAAATGCACACAGGGCAGAACTTTCAGAATCCCGGTTGGGAATAATTGATACATGTTCGGATATATAGAATGTTTTGATTTTGAAAATTGAAATAATTCGGTAAATACTATTATAAAAATGAATAAACGAAGATATACTTTTTTAACATTATTAGGTCTGCTGTCTATACTAACTCCAGTCAAGGCCCAAACATGGGAAACCTATCCGGATACTTGGGTAGCTGTTGACGAATTAGGTAGGAATGTAGCGTCCTCTGATGCAGGTGTAACTCGAAATGAGGTTGATAAGAACTGTACTATCGGAATGTTTTATTACATCTGGCACGGGATGCATACCATGGCTGGAAAAGATATTACGGAACTCTTGAATGAAAACCTTGAAAACCCTAATTGGGGAGCAGAACAAACGTTTCATTGGGGATATAAGCCTTGGTTAGGATATTATACGGCAGGCGATAAATATGTTGTGGCCAAACATATTCAGATGTTAGTGGATGCGGGGGTAGACTTTCTGTTTTTTGATGCAACGAATAGTTTCCATTATCCCACAAGGGTTGAGGTTATAATGCGGGAGATAGATAGGCGTGAAGCTTTAGGAATGAAGAGTCCGAAACTTGCATTTATGGTACATTCAAATCCTGCTACAACAGCCGAGAATATATATAACCAATTCTACAAAGACTCCAAGTATGATAAATACTGGTATGAATACGAGGGGAAACCGTTACTGCTGGGAGATAAAGCTGAAATATCGGTAACGTTGGTTCCTGGTTTGATGGACCGGTTCACTTTTCGTAATTCCTGGGCGTGGATGAAAGGTGCAAAAGCTGATGAATGGTCCTGGCTTGAGTTTTATCCACAGAAGCCCGGATGGACAAATACTTATAATAGTGTTTTGGGTAATACTGCCAAGAAGACCGAACAAATTTCGGTAAGTGTTGCTCAACATGCTACTACAAAGGTGGGGAAAAGTTATCATAATGGGAAACAACCTGCTTATGATAAATATGGATTGTGTAAGGAGACCCCTTATGGGCTGTATTTTCAGGAACAGTGGAATCAGGCTATTGCAGTACATCCACCGATTGTAATGGTTACTCAGTTTAACGAATGGATAGCCCAACGTTTTGTGGTTCGTAGCGAGAAAGAATTTGGAGATATTCGTCCGGGTGGTACTTCGGCAATCGGAGAAACTTATTTTGTTGATGTTTATAATGCGGAATTCAGTCGCGATTTGGAACCTTCTACCCACCCTCTGATACGTGATAACTATTATCTTCAACTTGTCTCTAATGCGCGTAAATATCGTGGAGTCAATAAGATACCTGTGCCTACTGTAAATATCCCGATAGATATAGCCGGAGATTTTTCCCAATGGAATGTGGAATCTGTGGAATATAGAGATGAAAAGGGCGATGCAGTATATAGATCGGCGGTTCAAACGCCTGAAACACTTGACCGGAAAACGAATGACATCATAGTCTCGAAAGTGACTAAGGATGCGGACAATTTATATTTCTATGTGAAAACTTTGGAAGCATTGAGTGATTTTGAAACATCCAAATATTGGATGCGCTTATTCTTGAACACCGATACTTGTTATACTACAGGTTGGGGTGGCTACGACTACATGGTTTATAAAGATGCATCGAATGGAAAATATTCATTGATGAAGAATGTCAATAATAAATTTGAATGGAAAGTCATTGCTTCCGTCGATTTTAAGGTATCAGGAAATGAGATGCATTTGTGCATACCTAAATCTGCATTAGGATTAACAAAAGATTGTGATATCGATTTTAAATGGGCAGATAACATCACAGATAATAATCCGGATATCATGACTTTTATCTCTGACGGTGATGTTGCTCCCGATGGTCGTTTTAACTATCGCTACAAAGGTTCTTCATTACCTACCGGAATATCCCATGCTAAAGTAGATAATACGAAATTTGACATATTCAGATTGGGTGAAAATGTAACATTCTCTTATGACCTGTCGGTGAATGTCTTAATTCAGGTTTTTGATATTACAGGACGCATAATAAAATATATTATGGATAAATCGGGAAGTTGCACTGAAGTACGCTTGAACGATGGCTTTTATATAGTGAAATATTTGCTTGATGGTAAATCCGGGATACAAAAATTTGTGGTAGAATAAATGATAAGCTTTCTTTTTTATATGTATGCCGTAAATGGGGTCACCGGAATTATTATCATTAATTTATTTTTCAAAATGAGTAAAAGTTAGCCGAAAAGTGTATTTGGAACAAATGTTTAGAAAATTGGAACATTACGGAAAGGTGAAGATATACCGATCGGCTACATTTGCGATATTTATTAACTAAAATCAAAAAGATTATGAAATTGAAATTATTACATTTTGTTTTATGTTGCTTATTAGCAACGAGTGTCTTTGCTCATAGAGAAGACTATTTCGGGTTTACAATGGGTGATAATCCGGAGTCTGACGGATGGACGGTAACCGGTGGTACTGGTGAAGCTGACGCGGGATTATTTGGTATTATTGCCGATGGTAATGGACCTGTAATATGGACTCGTGATTTAGAAACTCAAGCCGGAACCAGAGAACAACCTTATGTGTCGCAAGCTATTTTGAAGTATATCTCAGGAACCGGTACCAATGGAGTTGCTCATGTTGTTCCTAAAGTCATTCTTGAAGGTGAAAATGGTGAGTCGGTTACGTTTACATTTAAGACGGCACCTGATGATGATAGCCGGGTGATATGTGATACAGCAGCAATCTCAGCAGGAGTAGCATTTGAAGGAAAGGTTCGCTATATTAAGGTTATATTCGAGAATTTGAAAAAGGATGAATATGTTTCATTTAGTTACATCGATCTTGCCAGTGAGTGGTTTATGCCGGAAGTAAAGGCTGGTAATACTATCTATATCCAAGCTGAAGATTATAACGAATATTGGATAAATAATCGTAAGGCGTATTCTCCGATTGGTGGTGCCAATCAATATCGTGAAAGTGATGCTGATTTGTATGTTTCATGGCAGGATGACGGTGCATTTTTCCAGTCCTGGACTCTTGGGAATGGTCATAAGGACGACTGGTATGGACGTGCGGTAAAGAACATGTGTCCCAATGGTGCAACCTGGAATACTTATTCAGGAGAATATATCGACGAAACTTCAAATAAGATAACGATAGAGAATGCCAAAAAGAATTGGGGCGCATGGCTTGAGTATACGTTTGATGTTCCTGAAGATTGTATTGTGGATATTTCGTTAAAGGCAGGTTCCCACTGGGGAGCTTATGCGGGAGTTTCCGGAGGTACAGGTAAATATGGAAAATCCCGTGAGGATGGTGGTTATGTTATAGATGGAATGAGTGAAGATTGGGTAAAACGGTATTGTGCCGGAGTGGTATTATCTCTTGATGATAGTAATTTGACATCTAACTGGAGTTCATATCCGAAAAATGCCGGACTTTCACAATTAGAATATGCAGCTTTAGCATCTGATCCTCTTTCCGGATGGACGAATACTCAGATTACAAAAGATGGAAATCTTGTAAATAGCGATACATTATATGTATATCCTAATCCCCGTTCTGGTGATCCGGATCATGGTAATCCAATGACTGTATGGTCTACTTATTATAAAAGTGATTTGTATAAAGAACTGATGGATTTGAGTAAAGATGAGTCATTAGCAGCTTATATAAAACATGATTATGCCAATGTGGCTTTGTCAAAAGGACGGCATACTATAAAAGTTCAATCGTTGGCGCCCATGTGGCATTTTGATGAAATTAAGATTGAAGCAAGAAAAGCTACAGGTGTAGATAATATTATTACAAATAATTCGGAAACATTGGTTGTATATCCTTCCTTGGCAACAGATCTTTTAAACATAAAAGGCATGGAGGTTAACTATACCATTATCGATCTGAGAAGCGGAATTATTGTACTTAAGGGATTTGGAAATACTGTAGATGTCTCCGGACTGAATACAGGAGTATATGCAATTAAAGTTGATGGAATGACACAACGTTTCGTCAAAAAATAGATAGGTGTTAGTATGAAGATAAAGTTTCCCACTCTTATGGGGTGGGAAACTTTAGTTGTTTGTAAAATAAAATAAATAAGAATGAGAAGAGCTACAATATTATTATCAAACTCTGTCTTTCTGTTCTTTACATTATTTCTGCTTTTTCAAACCGAAATAGCAACTGCCGAAAATTATAATATGGGAACTTATAATATTCGTTGTATAAATTCTTCTTTAACGGGGTTGCAAGATTGGGATAACCGTAAAGAATATGTTGCCAGAACTATTACGGATAATAAATTTGATGTCATTGGAATTCAAGAGATTGCTGATGATGCCCAAGAGAGTGACTTGAAAAATCTTTTATCGGGATATACGATGGTTACCTGGGGACGTGAAAGTGCGGAGGCGAATGTCGGTGAACGTCTTGCTGTGGTATTTAAAACCGAAAGCTTTGATATGTTGGATTATGGACACTATTTCTTAACCCCAAATCCTGATTTACCGGGACTTGGCTGGGATGCCACCCATAAGCGTGTGTCTGTCTGGGCCAAACTTCGGGATAAAAATAATGGTAGGATCTTTTTTTATTGTTCTACACACTTGGACAATAATGGGATTGTAGCCCGTAGAGAAGGTGCACGTATTAATGTGGAAATGATGAATAAAATATCGAAAGGATATCCGGTATTTATCGTAGGTGACCTTAATGCAAAAGCAAGTGAAAAAGGTGTACATTACACTATGGGGGCTTATTTTGAAGATAGCAGACTGACGTCTGGTATTAATTTGATTGGACCGGAGGGAACCTATTCCGGGTGGGATCCGGATCGCTCTGATACGAAACGTATCGATTATGTTTATAGCCGGTTGGCCGATATAAAGAGTTATAAAGTGATTACCGAAGATTATGAAAGAGGTGCTACACCTTCCGATCACTTTTGTGTAATTGTTTCTGTCGTATTGAAATCGAATACTCTTCCGCAAAACATATATGTGAGTAGTGAGGGAAATGATAATAATGATGGTTCCGTTCATTCACCGTTTAGAACCATTAATAAGGCTTTGAATATTGCTCAGTCGTTTGATACTCTGAGGGTTACAGAAGGAACCTTTTTTACAGGGGCTTCGGAGAGTATTCAACGGAGTACTTATCTGAAAGTTCAATGTACATTGAATATTATTGGTGGGTATGATACTCATTTTGGAAAAATTGTAGGCTATACGACTCTCGATGGCGATTTCAGTGGAAATGATGTGTTTGATGATACGGGGAAAGTAGTGAGTGGAAATACTGATAATAGCAAATGGCTTTTGTATGTATATAAACCCTATTTTCTGTATCTTGAAAATTTTAGGCTATGCAATGCTTATCAGGACGATACTTCCTCTACGAAAGGTGCTGGAATTTATAGTGCCGGTTACGGAATGAAATTGAAGAATATTATTTTTACCAATAATAATTCAATGGCTTTTGGAGGTGCTATAAAATCGGTAGGAAATTTGGAAATGGATAGTTGCGTTTTCAGAAATAACTGTGCAGTCGGAGGTGGAGCTGTTTATATAAAAGCTGACTCTTGGAAAACCAATATTCTGAATTGCAATTTTGAATCAAATGCGGCCGACTCCGGAGCGGTATTATTAATTGATAAAAATACGGAAGTTTATGCATATGGAAATAGTATTGTAAATAATAACTCTTTGTTATATGGTAGTGTTTCTGTTCTTGGTAAGGCTATTAATAGCCGGTTTACATTTATCAACAATACTTTCGCAAATAATAAAATAGTTTTCTCAGGAGAAGTAGTTAATGATTTGCCTGGAGGTAGCGCAATCTATTTTTATCCAGGTCAGAATGCTAAAATAGCATTGGTTAATAATACGGTTGTAGGAAACGTGTGTGAAGACACCTCGAATGGAGTATCTTTTAAGGGTGCTGCTATTCAGCTTGTTGCAGGATCGGCTTTTATGTATAATAATATTATAGCTGGAAATTTCTCAACATGCGGTATCGGAGATATTTGTTATGAGAAAGAGAGTATTGTGAATTGTATGGGAAAAAATAATTTATATACCTCTCCCGACAATATCAGTATAAAATTAGGTAGTACGGATATTATGGCAACAGACTATATTACCGGTATTTCTCAATTGGAGCAAACACTTGATGGTGTTGTTGCTGATTCCCGTTTTGAAGCTTGTGTTAAAAATAGCGGAGGTAATACTTATACAGTCAATGTTTTGAAGCCGGTTTATGGTACGACCCCAATAAATAATCTTGCAAAGAGAGATCTAAATGAATTTTATATGACTTTGGTTGATTTGGATGGTGGTGCAGATACATATACAATTTTGGAACGTGACCAGATAGGGCGATATCGTGATATGAATGGACATGCAACTATTGGAGCTTATGAATATATGGAAGGAAGTGGTGTGTCTTTGAATACTATCCACCAAACGATTCAAGCATATTATTCCAATGGCTATATATTGATATCCGGAGATTCAGCTGATGATTATAAGATATATGATGTGGATGGAAGGATGGTGAAATCCGATCGGATTGAGAAAAATATAATATCTGTAAATACTCTTTCTCCGGGTATATACTTCTGTGTTATAGAAAATAAGACTGGTAATTCGGTTTGTAAGTTTATTCGGTAGTTATATTTTCAATTATAGTCAGTATGTTGACAGAGCTTTTCCAACATACTGACTATTACTAATAAAGGAATGTGTTCTACTTGTATTTGAATGTAATTTTGGTGACTCTAAGTCCTTTTTCAATAAAATAACATACAATATTGATTGTATTGAATATATTGTAGCTGGTTGGACGGTTGATTTATGAATTTGGATAGTGAGAGGATTTTATATAATTGATTGTTCGTTGAAAATGAATACATACCTTTTATGTGTACTATGGCGTATTGTTTAATATGTTTTCTTTTTGTTTTCTATTCTCTGAAAAGAGAGCTCATACATATTAAAAATAATAATAATGTATATATGTAATGTATTATTTTGTGCGAGTTTTTAGGTATGTATTTATTCAAATTTGGAATAAACCATTATTGTTTGGAACATGTTGTCCCAGACAACTTTATTTGTTAGAGGGCAGCAAATTGTAAATGCAATATGTTCGATTCCTTCGTATTTATATTTGATGGTATATACTTTGTCTCCTATCTTTATTCTGGACTTTACTTTGTCTTTTAGCTTTTTCAGTTCTTTTGTGGATAGCTTATCTCCATACCTTACAATTGTCATCCATTGTTTATAATTTGAGGTTGCTTTACCTGTTTCTAAAGAGTAAGAACTTTTAGTGTATCTAATTCTGGTATCTGTATTTCCAATCGTATTGGGGTTACTGAACCATTTCGTATATCTCTTTATTTTTCGATAGGTATTCAATTCTTCTACAAATTCGTAGGATAGTAGCTGTAAATCATTTGCTGTCTCTACTACATTGGGAGTCCAATTTCTGAATAAATTATTAAAATTGTCTTCACAAGTTTGTATTTCACTACCATATTCATATATAGAAGTTTTAGAATCTTGAGCAGATACTGTGTGGGAAATAAAAAAGAAGATGATTACTATATTTATATATTTCATGCTTTTTTAGTGTTTAATTTAATATTTTAGATTCATGTATATAACTTTTACAAAGATAGTTGTTGTAAAAGAAGTGGATATGCTCGTTCTTGCCAAATATGTATATAGATTTACTATTGTGTTAGAATATACATATCTTGGAGAAATTATGATGACGCTATGACCTCAATGTTTATATAGCAGTAATGTGTTTTTAAGAATAAAGAAAGAATGTAATCATCCATCCATAACTTCCTGTGAGTATTGATTGTGGGGTATATTGTATTCAATTACGCCAAAAATGTATTTTAAGTGTCACTGTACAGATTGAGCATATTAATGGCGAGATTAGGCATAGTGGCTTTATCTATCCTATCTTATATTTGCTTCCGGAAACAACATAGAATGATGTTTTTAATTGGTATTTCAATTTAGGTAAAAAAGATTTGTTGATGAGAAGCTGGAAGTAATTGAGAGGGGAGTAAAGAAATACAAGAATATGATTGTCTTCTTCTCCCCACTCTTACTTAAAAAAGAAGAATTGTTTAACCATATATAATGAGGTAACATCCTTTTATGCGGTTCAGTCTGGTAAACTACCTGTAGTGGGTGAAACGGGCGAAGAAGTCTGTGTGGGATACCACTTATTTTACGAACGTATCCTATCATCAATAATTATAAATTGGGCTGGATTTTATTTTGGCGGAATGCCTGGGAAGCGGATAACCTCGATCATTACTATTTACCCTACCCGGGACATCCTTCTGAAAATGATTCCAGGCAATTTGTTGATATGCCTTTGATTTTAATGGGCAAAGACATTTATGAGAAATGATTTTACTATAATCCAAATTGTTTAATCTTGAAAAATTAGAAATTATGAAAAGAAAATTCTACAGAAGTATGATTTTAACATTGTCGGCAACCCTGTTGGCTGTAAATGTAAACGCTCAGTTTGCCGGTGGTACCGGAACGGAGGAAGATCCGTACATCATCCAAACGGCAGAGCAGTTGAACGAAGTTCGTAATTATCTGGATGGCAATAACTTTCAGTTGAGTAACGATATCGATTTAACAGATTATCTCACTGCTAATTCTGCTGAAAACGGTTGGCTACCTATCGGAAATGATCCTGAAAGTGGTATTTCAGGAGCATTTGATGGTAACGGACATGTCATATCCGGTTTTTACATCAATCGTCCTGATCTTACCAATGTCGGGTTATTCGGATCGGTAAAGTCAAGCAAGCTGTTCAGTGTGAAGAACTTAGGAATTATTATAGCTGAAGGAAAAGAAGTAAAAGGATTGGACAATGTAGCTGGAATTATCGGACAGGTTCCTTATACCGGTCAAACAATTAAAATAACTGAGTGCTTTGTCATCGGAAATATTACAGCTGTAGGTAACGGCGCCGTTTCCGGATCGGCTACAGGAAATGCAGCTCCTTTTATTGCCATGACCTCTGCATTAGGACGTGTAGAGTTACTAAACTGCTATGCTGTTGGTAAGGTATATGGTTTTGCAAAAGCAGGAGGATTGGTAGGACAGGGATATAGAGGAATAAAGATCGAATCATCGTATTCTACTTGTACAGTAGAAGCCGGTACCAATAAAGTCCAGTCAAAAGCCGGAGGCCTTATCGGTGAATGTGGTTTTCCTAACGGAAATGCCATCCGTCATGACATACTTTATTCTATAGCATTGAATCCGTCTGTTAAAGCACCTAATGCTGCAGATGCTAATATTGGACGCTTGGTGGGGTATGAAAAACCGGATAACACAGGTAAATATAATTATGAGGTTGCTTATGCCTGGGAGGATATGCTTGTGAATGACGCGATTGTAACTAACGGATTGGAAACGAATAAGAATGGATTGAATCAGACCTCTAATGATGTGATTAAAGAAATACTTTATTTTGGTGACAACATGAATGATTTTCTGTTTTGGGATCCGGCTGTTTGGTCAATGGGTAACGGAGATTATCAGTTACCTATATTAAAGGCTTTTACAGCAGAAAAGCAGCCCAATACTAAAGTCGCTCATTTACCAGAGAGTACTGGTACCGGTTTTATAATGACAGATTCCGGAAAGTTATCTGTATATCCGTCTGTAGCAAAAGATAAAATTACAATCGCTAACAAAGAATCCGGAACAGAAGTTTCGATCTATGATCAGGTAGGTAAATTGGTGTTGACAAGTTCTGATTCGGAAATTAATGTATCCACATTAAATGCTGGTTTATACTTGTTGAACATACAAGGTAAAGTGGTGAAATTCATTAAAGAATAATCACTGGTATATTATCAGTTAAAGAACTAATAGTGGAAAATATTATCTATCAGCTTTCAATAATAAATCCATATTATTTATTCGCTTGCATGTAGTAAACAAAATTCCATTATTAGCTCTTTTTTAATCTAAAATAATAAAATGACATGATCAAATATGTAAAAATAGGAATCCTTGATACCATGAAAAACAGAAGGCGGTTCATTCTATTTATCTCCATATTAATGTCTGTATCATCTGTATTTGGGCAGGCAATGAAAACACTGACTGGAACTGTAACTGATTTATCAGGAGAACCATTGATTGGGGTAAGCATTGTCATAAAAGGAACTACTAACGGTACGGTGACTGATATTGATGGAAAATACTCATTAAATATACCCAGTGAAAATAAAAAGGCTACTTTGATTTTTACTTATGTCGGATATTTAAAACAAGAAGTTATTGTTGCCGGAAAAAACACATTGAATGTTGTCATGAAAGAGGACGACAAGCTGCTTGATGAAGTAGTGGTGGTGGGGTACGGTGTACAAAAACGAGTGAACATGACCGGTTCGGTATCCTCGATAAAAAGCGAAAAGATGACAACCATGCCGGTTGCTAATGTCTCGAATGCACTGGGAGGTCGGGTTTCTGGATTAGTCACTCAACAAGCTACCGGTGAACCAGGAAATGATGCCTCAACCTTGTATCTTCGTGGAAATAAAAATCCACTCGTGCTGGTCGATGGCATCGAAAGCGAGTACAATATGATCAACATGGAAGAAGTAGAGTCTGTCACATTACTAAAAGATGCATCGGCGGTCGCTCCTTATGGTTTAAAAGGAGCCAATGGTGTGGTATTGATTACTACCAAACGTGGGGGGAATTCACAGGGAAAAATTACGTTCAACTATAATGGTGAGTTCGGATGGCAAAAGCCTACCAACACGCCCGAATTTATGAGTGCAGCCGATGGATTGCGCCTTAAAAAACTGGCATATGAGATGGACGGCATGAATGACGAAGCCAATGCTATTACCGATGAAATTCTGGCAGCACACGAAGCAGATACAGACGCTTATCCCAATACCGATTGGGTGAAAAATTACATGAATACTTCTACCAGTCAGAAACATAATATTGTGCTTCAAGGGGGTAATGATATCATAAAGGCTTATGTTGCATTGGGATACATGAAACAGGGTAGTATGCTCAGTGACGATCAGTACTATCGCCGTTATAATGTACGTGCTAACCTCGATTTAAAACCCACTAAGACTACCACAGTTTCTGCAGATTTGGGTCTTGTGTATGACCGTAAAAGAACCAACGCATCCTCTGCAGAAGCGGCCATGACAAATATTTACCGTGCGAAAGCTACGGAAGCAGATGTATACAGCAACGGATTACCCGCTTTTCAGTCGTCCATTGGCGGTAGTATGTATCAAACTATTTATGGCGGCGGAGATAAACGTAATGAGAACAACTATCAGAATCTGAGTTTCTCTGTAAACCAGGAACTTCCTTTCGTCAAGGGGTTGTCTGTCAAGGGGCTATTTAATATGAATCGCAAAGACACGAACAGTAAAAATTGGACTTATCCTTATGAGTATTACGTATATGACGCTGCCAATGATAAATACAACAAATCCGAATTACAGTCTGATGAAGAATTGTCACAGTCTACAAAGATAAATGCTTATTATACTGTGCAGGCATATCTCAATTATATTAATTCATTCGGCAAACATAATCTTTCCGGTTTGTTTGTTTATGAACGTCGATGGGGAGGAACAAAGGTAAATTATAGTGCTCGTCGTACACAGTTTGATGTGCTTATACCCGAACTGAATATGGGTTCTAAAGATAATCAATATAATTCCGGAACCTCTTCGGCTGAGGCGCAAGACGGTTTTGTCTTTCGGGTCAATTACGATTTCGCTCAGAAGTATCTCGTAGAATTGGCCGGTCGTTATGATCGTACCTATCAATATGCTCCTGATCGTCGTGCTGCATTCTTTCCTTCCATCTCACTGGGATGGCGTATTTCCGAAGAAGCATTTCTAAAAGATGTCCGTTGTATCGATAACTTGAAAATCCGTGCATCTTATGGTAAATCCGGAAATCCGGTTGGCGAACCATTTCAATGGAGTCCCACCTATACAGTGGGCAGTGGCTATGTATGGGGAATCGGTACTCCATCTACTGTTTCAGGTTTGTATGAAAGCGCAGAAGCGAACCCTCATCTGACCTGGGAAACTGTATTGAAAACCAATATCGGTTTTGACCTTTCAATGTGGAATGGATTATTGGGAGTGGAAATGGATGTATACCGTGATTTACGACGGGATAAGATTATCATCCCTACGGATGACTTCCCAACAGAATATGGAATCAAGCCTTCTCAATATAATGCTGGAAAAGAAGAGCGTTATGGAGTTGATCTTACCGTAACCAACCATACGGAAATCAACCGTAATTTCTCTATCGACAATTCTTTGGTATTCGGGTTCTCCCGGGATAAACAAATTGATATAGCAGAGTCAATGGGTACTTACAGTATCCCACGCTTCCGCCGGACTGGTAAATCAGCATCGCAATTAAGAGGTTATATTGCTGAGGGATTATTCAGTAGTCAGGCAGAAATTGACAGTTGGGCATATCAGAGTGCTTCAACTCGTCCCGGTGATATCAAGTATCGCGATATCAATGGCGATGGTAAAATAGACAATGAAGATGAGACGATTATTGGTCGTACTCGTGTACCAGAAATTATGTACGGATATACCTTTAGTGCGAAATACAAGAACTTTGATGTCAGTCTGTTTTTACAAGGCACAGGACATTCGGATTTCTACATGGGACAAGATGCAAAAGGGGCTTCCGACCGGGGAGTTCGTTTTCCGTTTAAAAATGATAAACCCCGAAAGGATCATATCAATTCGTGGACTGTAGATAATCCTGACCCCAATGCTAAATATCCACGTTTGTCTACCATTGAAGGTATGAACTATGTAACGTCTTCTTTCTGGGTTGTAAATACGGCCTATTTGAAACTAAAGTCTTTGGAATTGGGATATAATTTCGAACAACGTTTACTTAAGAAAATTCGGGTGGACAATATGCGCATATACTTGAATTTTTATAATTTATGGACTATCTATTCTTCCATGCCAAAAGATTTCGATGTTGAAAACCAAAATTATAATGCCTATCCACAACAGTTTGTAACTTCTTTGGGTGTCAATATCACATTTTAATAAAAAGGAATTATGAAAAAGATAATAATATTTGTTGCTGTCGGAGTAATCTTTGGATTCTTTAGTTCATGTACCGATTTTATGGATATTGAATCAAGAACATCCATCACTGACGAAGCTGTGTGGTCAAGCAAATCGACTACCGGACTATATATTAATGAGACCTACCATAGAACTCTTGATGGTCCTCTGTATTGTATGACCAAAGGTATCAGAGACTGGTACTCTTTCGATCATGCCTGGACTGATGATATGGGAATCTCTGGATTTATCTCACTGTCTGAATTTAGTTTTACTGCTGCTACAATTCCTCAGCCAATTAGAGGTAGATGGGATGCTTTATACGAGAACATACGCAGAACCAATCTTGGATTGGAAAAGATAAAAATCTCGGAAGTACTTGATAATATCGAAAAAGAACGGTTCTTGGGAGATATGTATTTTCTACGTGCATTAAATTACTTCGAGCTGTGGCGTTTTTGGGGAGGTGTACCACTGATAAAGAAAGCATTGAATAAAGATGTAGACGATATATACTATCCGAGAAGTTCATCAGAAGAAACTTTGAATTTGATTATAGAGGATTTTAAGGAAGCTGCAAAACGCTTGCCAAAACGTTCGGAACTTCCGGCTGCTGAATATGGTCGGGCAACCAGAGGGGCAGCCGTAGGCTTTCAGGCTATTGCCTATCTCCATGCTGCGGGTGTAATCGATGCGAAATATTATGAAGATGCTGCCAATACGGCTGATATATTGATAAGCGGCGAACTAAAAGGCGAATATAGTCTGTTCCGTGAAAACGATGGAGATCCTACGGAGAAATCTACTCCCCGGAAGCTAAGTAAAAAAGCAGAGAATTTTGCCAATCTTTTTTTGGAAGCATATGAGGGGAATGAAGAGGTGCTTTTTGACGTCCAATATAAAAATCCCGACCGTAACCAACAAGGTTATCAAACCATTGCAGCTCCTGGATATCCGGGTATAGGTAGTGACTATGGTTGGGGATGCTCCAACCCTTCGCAAATGTTGGTTGATGCTTTTGAGATGCAGGACGGTACCTCTTTCGACTGGAATAATACTGAACAGTCTGCACATCCGTATGAAAACCGGGATGCTCGTTTCTATGCTTCTATCCTCTACGACGGAGTTGTATGGAAAGATTCTACACTTTCACTGAGTACTAACCGGTATGTATGGGACGAAAACAATCGCAGAAAATGGAAAAATGTATCTGATAATCTTCCTAATGGAATGTATTGCTCGAAAGTGGAGTCTACCAAGACCGGTTATTTTATTCGTAAACATCAAAATGAAGAGGTTAGTTGCGGGACTAAAAACCGATATTTGAATATGGACGGTGAAGGCGGAAACCTGATTGTACTGCGTTATGCCGAAATTCTATTAACCTATGCCGAAGCGAAAAACGAAGTATCCGGTCCGGATCAGTCCGTATTTGATGCCATCAATGCTGTACGACGTCGTGCCGGACAACCGGAAATTTCCGGTTTGGGACAGAACGAACTTCGTGAACGCATCCGCAACGAACGCCGGGTGGAATTGGCTTTCGAAAACAAAAGGTATTTCGATATTCTACGTTGGAGAGCAGGAGATAAGTATCTGACAGGTCCTTTTTACAAAATGGAAATTGTTTACCAAGAGCCTCCTGAAAAAGTACCGACTTCGGTCTCTGTGCCCGTATACAATCCTCGTTCAGTGTACTTCGAAAGAACTTTCGACTCACAAAAGAATTATTTATTACCCATACCGCAACATGCAATAAACCGGAATCCTAAGTTAGTAGGACATCAGAATCCGGGATGGTAATAGTCAACGAATAAATAAAGAAAAAGTCATGAAGAAATTAGTTTATATAGCATTTTTTGTTTCGTTCGTTGTAACGACAGCCTGTTCAAAAATCGATTATCAAATAAATGAGGCATATGAAACTGCCGAAATAACAGGTATCACTCTCTATACAGTAAGTGACAAGCCGGTTAATGTTGTCGAGTCTTTTGAGATTGATATAGAAAAGGCATTGGTACAGGCTTTTGTTCCCCAAGGAACCGATTTGACTCAGTTAAGATTGGTGCTGACAATATCTACCGGAGCTACCGTAACTCCTATTGTGAATGGATTTATTGATTTGAGTGTTCCCCAAGAGTATACTGTTATATCCCCAAACGGGCTGGTTGAAAAAAAATGGACGATTGATGTGGCTGTTGTTCAGAGTGAATAATCGATAAACGATGAAGAAAAAATATTCAGGCGAAATAATAATATAAATTGTAAAAGACATTCTATAATGAAAAGGAGTTTATTGACACTTATTGCCTTTTTTTGTACGTTAAGTATTTTCTCCTATACAGTTGATATAACCACATTAGGTGCCAAAGGCGACGGAACTACTAATAATACTGCTCTTATACAGAAAGCCATAGACGATTGTTCGGCACATAACGGAGGAACAGTAAATGTTCCTCCCGGGCAGTTTCTGACCGGAACACTCTTTATAAAATCCAATGTGAATCTGCATCTTAACTTTGGCGCAGAACTTTTGGGTAGTACTGATTTGAATTCGTATCATAAAGCTTTTCCCGGTTTGAAAGGAAAAGAAACACCCGCCATTATCTTTGCACGTGAAGTTAGTAACATTGCCATAACCGGATTGGGTACGATTAACGGTCAAGGTGCGCATCCGAACTTCCAGCACGGCAATGACTCTAAAGGGGGGCCCAAACGCCCTAAAATTATCTATTTTATTGGTTGCAAAAATGTTCGGGTGCAAGACGTAACTTTAAGAAATTCAGCTTATTGGACACAGGATTATGAGAAGTGTGACGGGGTTACTATACGCGGAGTTAAGGTATACAGTCATGTCAACTGGAATAATGACGGTCTTGATATTGATAGTCGTAACGTGGTGATATCGGATTGTTATATTGATTGTGACGACGATGCATTATGTCTGAAAAGTGATACTGATACTCCATGTGAAAACGTCACAGTTACAAATTGTGTGTTGAAATCAAATTGTAATGCAATAAAGTTCGGTACATCTTCGTACAGCGGATTCAAGAATATTACAATTTTAAATTGCACGATAGATAGGGCTTCGGAAGACCACATCCGTCAGTGGTACAATAACTATCCATGGATCGGTACCACCCAGAAAACTGCTGTGGCAGGTATTGCATTGGAGTCGGTGGATGGAGGAATTATTGAAAACATTTCTATTTCGGACATTGTCATACGAGGTGTACAGACTCCCTTGTTTATTCGCTTGGGTGATCGAAAAAGAACTTTCAGCAAACAGATGAGCCGAATTAACGATGTAATGATAAGCCATATTGTTGCCCGTAGTGAAGGAAAGCTAGCTTGTTCCATAACGGGAGTTCCCGGAGGTGATATTAAAAACGTTATCATCAATGATGTTATCCTTATTACCGATGCTGAAGTTACGAAAGCGGAGATAAATACCGAAGTTCCGGAGGCAATTGATAAGTATCCTGAAAACAGAATGTTCGGTACGATTCTGCCGGCTTCAGGTTTTTACTTACGCCATGTTGATGGCATTACTTTCAATAATGTTAGAATGTCTACCTTGAAACGGGATGAACGTTCTATGTTCTATCTGGATGATGTGAAAAACTTCCTTCAAAAGGACTGTACGCTCAACAACGCTCAAGTGACAATAAAGAAGAAATAATGGTTAAACTTTAAAAGTTTGAATAATATGAAAACAATAGAAATAAAGGGGCTTCTGAGGTATTGGAGTCTTATTTTCATTTTTTGTACAAGTCTGTCGCTTCACGCTTCGAACAATAGCTTTACTTCTGGTGCGGGAACGGCTGAGGATCCGTTTATTATTAATACGGCTGCGGAATTGAATCAAATGAGAGATCATCTGAATGCATATTATAAGCTGGGAGCAGACATTGACTTGGCTGCGTGGATTACGGACAACTCTCCGGAGACCGGATGGCAGCCAATTGGTACGTCAACCGCCCCTTTTACCGGAAATATAGACGGAAACGGACATGTTATTGAAAATCTTTGGATAAGTATGAATGCCGAAAATGTCGGTTTTTTCGGAGTGATCGGTGGCGATGTAACTATAAAAAGGTTGGGAATAGTGGTTGCAGACGGTAAAAGAATTACCGGAAACAGTAATGTGGGAATCCTTGCGGGACTCTCTACGAATGTGGGAGGTATTAAGCAAACCCTTATAAAGGAGGTATACGTCGCCGGAAATGTTGAATCCAAAGGAACTTTAGTAGGAGGAATCATTGGAAGGAATAATAACCAGAACATCATCATTACTAACTGCTATGCCAAAGGCAACGTGTTTGCTACAGCCGATGGAGTAGGTGGTATTATGGGAAGTACGTATGGAGGATGTACTACATTAATAGACAAATGTTATACTTTAAATAACATCCAAGTAGATGGAGGAGGATCTACTGGTGGAATAATGGGTACCGTTAGTGCACCCGATGCGGCTATCGGACAAATGAATGCTACCATATCCAACTGTGTCGCTATCAACAAATCAATTACTGTACGGGATGCAACTCCCAGCCGTATCTTTGCATGGGCTAAGCAGGATAAAATAACGCTTATTGCCAATTTGGCCTTTTCGGGTTGTACTATTAACGGGGCTCCTTTCTCCAGTACCGATGCTAATGGTAGAAACGGACAAGATAAAGATGCTGATGAACTTGCCATGCAGAACACCTATAATGGTTGGGATTTTGAATCTGTTTGGACAATGGGAAATGGGTCTTATCAGCTTCCGGTCTTGAAGTTAATCTCACTGACCTTGCAACCCGTCGATGAATATAATCTGGGAATAGAATCTGATAACCCTTTTGTTGACTTAGTACCTAAAGGAGGAGAACTGAATGTAGTGGAGTCCTGTGGAATATCGAATAACGGACGCGAGGACGTGACCGATCTGTTACAACAAGCTATCGATGCATGTTCTATAAAAAAAGCAACGGTAGTAATACCTAAAGGTCGCTACCTGATTCGTCCTATTTTCCTTCGTTCCAATATGACGTTGCATCTTCAGGAAGGAGCACAATTATTGGGAAGTCGTACTATTCAGGATTATCGTAATGCATTTCCCGAAGCAGGAGCCATTGAAACCAGCGCTTTGGTATTTGGTAAGAACATTGAAAACGTAAAGGTGACTGGTACCGGAATAATTGACGGACGTGGGAATGCACCTGATTTTCAGTTTGGAAACGGAAAAGGAGACCGCCCTAAGGTTCTTCATTTGGTTAATTGCAGAGACGTTGTAGTAGAGAATGTAACCCTTCAAAATTCCGCTTTCTGGACGGCACATTTCTTATTGTGTGACGGAGTGAAAATCAAAGGAGTGAAGGTTTACAGCCATTCAAACTGGAATAATGACGGCTTGGATATCGACTCCAGAAATGTGGAAATTGAAGATTGCTAT
Organism: Bacteroides sp.; assembly: GCA_019416685.1. Lineage (GTDB taxonomy): Bacteria > Bacteroidota > Bacteroidia > Bacteroidales > Bacteroidaceae > Bacteroides. The sequence goes on along the minus strand of DXWV01000034.1, from coordinate 78,439 downwards.
ATTGATTGCGATGATGATGGCATATGCATGAAAAGTGACCGGGGAATTCCGGTAGAAAACGTGACCGTGAAGAACTGTACCATCCGTACCAATTGTAATGCCATTAAATTGGGTACTGCCGGAAAAGCCGGATTTAAGAATGTTAGTTATACCGATTGTGTGATAGAAAAAGCCAGTGAAGACAATTTCCGTAAACATTACGAGAAACTTACCTGGTGTGGTATTACTCTACAGGGACCATCAACCATCTCTGGTATAGCTTTGGAGTCGGTAAACGGTGGTGTATTAGAGGATGTAAGAATTTCAAACATACAGATGAAAGATGTGCATACTGCAATTTTCCTCCGATTGGGAAAACGCGATGGTTCCCCACGAATGAGTGAACTAAAGAATGTTGTCATTTCAGGCATCGAAGCTACTTGTGTGAGCAAAGTAGCAAGCTCTATTGTAGGTGTACCAGGAGGTATTATTGATAATGTACTTATTAAAAATGTAGAAATAACTTTGCCTGGTGGCGGAACAATAAATGATGCCAATGCGAATGTGCCTGAAATAATCAATGGATATCCGGAGTCGAACATGTTCGGTACTCCCTTGCCGGCTTATGGCTTTTATGTACGACATGCCAACAATGTGAAATTCGAAAATGTCAGCTTCAAATTGAATGGAACTGATGCTCGTCCGGATTATATATTCGATGATGTGACAGGAGAAGAAATAACCGGTTTATCGCCTGCTATCGACGACAAAGATTTTCGGATCACACTCGAGGAAGGATCTTTAAAGATACAATCCCAAGCAGGGGGGGATATAAATGTTGACGTTATTGATATGTCCGGAAAAACGGTTTGTTCTGCAATAGATGGTAAAAATGCTATAAACGGTATTATCACGATTGGTTTGCCGGAACGCGGCATCTTTTTAGTATCTATCCGGACAGATAAAGGAAGATTCGTACATAAGGTTATTAATCTGTAATTTGTCCGAAAAATAAGATGGTAAATATCTTTATAAGTTCCCATGAGGACATTGTCTGGCATTTGTTTCTTATGGGAATTTAATTCACTATTAAATGCCATATGGATTATGAAAGTAAATCATATCGGAAAATTGAATAAAACAATCTGATAATGTGGATATACTTTTAGGATTTAATATGGTATTTATATGTTCTTGATTTTAAATCAACTACTTATGAGAAAATTGATTTTAGTATTAGGTATTATTCTTTCTTGTCAGTTTACCTTTGCAAATGGGGCAGGAAGGCAAAAAATTAACATCAATACCAATTGGAAGTTCCAAAGTAAAATATTGTCGAATAATCCGGCATTTGTCGATTTTGATGATAAATCTTGGGGTATTGTAAATATTCCACATACGTGGAATAACACTGATGCACAAGATGGCGGTAATAATTATCAGAGAACTGTAGGATGGTATAGAAAATCATTACCATGGAACGATTCCTATAATGGTAAGAAATTATATATCGAGTTTTTGGGAGCCTGCCTGCAAGCCGAATGTTTTGTAAATGGTAAATCGGCAGGAATTCATAAAGGTGGATATACTGCTTTTCGTTTTGATATTACTTCGCTGATGAAATCCGGAGATAATATCATTGCCGTAAAGGTAGATAACCGTCATTCAGAAGAAATTATGCCGTTAGGTGGAGATTTTTCCGTATTAGGAGGTATCTATAGAAATGTATCTTTAATCGTAACTGATCCGGTACATGTCGATTTGATGGACAACGGTTCTTCCGGACTTTATCTGACTCCTGTCAATGTCAGTGAATCAAGTGCGGATTTGGAGATAAAAGCCCTTATATTTAATCATTCATCAGAACCCAAGACGGTCACTATTAATGGGATGTTTAGAAATCCGGACAGTTTTGAATCTATAGCGGACGTACCTAAACCGACATTTGATGTAACTGCCATGTGCCCGGGTGGAAAAGCAATAAAAACATTGAACGAGTTAGTGACAATAGAACCTGGAAAATCATACCGGTTTGAAAAAAAGATAACCATCGAAAAGCCCCACCTCTGGAATGGTAAAAAAGATCCTTATCGTTATCTTGTTGATTTAGAAATTGAAGAAAATGGAAATGTCATCGATGCTGTTTCTGAATACGTAGGGTTTAGATATTATTCTGTAACAAAGGAGGGATTTTTTTTGAATGGTAAGTTATATCCCTTGCGTGGAGTTGGCAAGCATCAAGACAGGTATAATATGGGATATGCGGTTACCGACAAAGAGCAAAATGAAGATTTTGGAATGATATATGATATGGGGGCGAATGCTATTCGTCTTGCCCATTACCCGCACGACCCTTATGTCTATGATCTGTGCGACCGTTATGGTTTGGCTATATGGACCGAAATACCTCTTGTAGACCGTCCGAGAACGGCTGAGTCTTTCAATGAAGTGACTAAAGATCAATTAAGAGAGTTGATTCGTCAACACTATAATTGTCCGTCGGTTTTCTTTTGGGGATTACAAAATGAGATCAGAGAACAACATGATACTCATATGAGAGTCTTGATGAAAGAGTTGAACGAATTGGCTCATGCGGAAGATCCTTCTCGCCTGACTGTCCAGGCTACCAACCACCATACTGCTAAAAATTGGAAGTCGGATGTTTTCGCCTGGAATTATTATCCTGGATGGTATGTGCAAAATCCTCTATTCAGCGGTAAATTAGATAGCTTTAAAGATAGCGAATCAAGGCCTACAGCACTTTCAGAATATGGAGCTGGTGGAAGTATTTATCATCATGAGATAAATCCGGCAAAACCAGTAACAAACGGGGGGGATTTTCATCCAGAGGAGTATCAAAACAAAGTTCACGAACAGGCTATCATTGATATTTCTACCCGGGATTTCGTATGGGGAACCTTTTTATGGAATATATTTGATTTTGCTTCGGACGCTCGAAAAGAGGGTGATCAGCACGGAGTGAACGACAAAGGTTTGATTACTTATGATCGGAAAATAAAAAAAGACAGTTATTATGCTTATAAGGCAAATTGGAGTAATGAACCATTTGTATATATCACCAGCAGAAGATATACGAATCGGAAAGAAGAAGTTACTCCTATAAACATTTACTCTAACTGTGAATCGGTGGAACTGTTCGTAAACGGAGAGTCTAAAGGGAAAATTGTATCAAAAGATGTTCGTTGCGGATTCTTTAAGTGGGATGGCATAGTACTTTTGGCAAATACAGAAAATAAGATTAAGGTGGTAGGCACACAGGATCAGAAAGAATATACTGACGAGGTGGTGTGGACTAAAATAGCCGGTACTACAACTACTTTGCAATCTGATAAGCTTGTTGTGGACAATGATAATAAGCAAATCATTTTTAAAGAAAATATTCCTGTTGAACAAATCTATTCTTATTTACAAGCTCTTGACGGAGCTACGTTTGTTGTCGTAGCGTCTGACGGCAAAACACTTATCACTGAAGGAATGATCAGCCTTGGTATGAAAATAGTTGTAACATCGGAAGATGCCCAAAACAAAGCAACTTATGAATTTGTTGCCGGACATATTGCATTAAAAAAAAATATCACAACAGATTCCGAACAGATGAACGAGGATAATTTAGCCCGTTATGCAGTAGATGGAGATTATAATACACGATGGGCATCAAAAGATAAAAATCCTCATTGGCTTGAGATAGATTTAGGGAAGGAGTATATCTTAAATAAAATTACAATTCATTGGTTTAATCCCAATGGAAGCAGAACTTATCAGTATTATATAAAGACTGCTGGCAATGAGAAAAAATTTGAGATGGAGGTTGATCGTTCAAGAAATACCCAATCAAATACTGTTTCTGATAATCTTCAAAGTAAAAGCCGGTTTGTACGGGTTGAAGTTCTCGGAGGTAATGCTCCAACAGCCTATCCGTCTTTGTATGAAATAGAAGTGTCGGGATGGGTGATTGAATCGGAAGAATACGGCATTGATTTTGAAAATCATCAGATAAAGATTTTGAATACAAAAGAAAACGTACAAAACCTTACTACTGAAAAATTTTTAAGTAATATTTCTTTTGAAGGAAACCTGTCGTACGTTCTGAATAGTATGTCGTATTTCATACAAGAGAATGATGAACTTGTCATAACAGATTATTCAGGAAATAAAATGAAATTCAAATGTGTGTTTACAAACAACTTGACGTCTGTTAAAAATGCAGATAGCAAGGCTTTTCAAATAACCAGTCAGAATAATATACTAACAGTTAGACTGACGGATTTTATAGAACCTGTCACTTTAGAAATCAGGAATCTGCTTGGACATACGATTGTTACCGAAGAAATTTCAGATAGTTATACTTGCTGGTTGGACAACGGATTTTATTTGGTTAGTTTGTCAAGTCCGCAACTGAGCTGTGAAACAGTTAAATGTTTAATTAAATAATGGTTTCATTGCAAAAATGAAATTAGGATATAATAGTTCTTTTTGTTAATATAGACTCAAACATTATGAAGAAATATTTATTATTGGCGTTTTTTGCCTGGGCAAACGCAGGAGTTTTTACAATGCAAGTAAGTGCATTCAGTGGTAATGGCAGCGGAAATGCTGAAAGTCCTTATCTAATAACGACGGCAGTAGAATTGGACGAAGTACGGGATAACCTTACAGCCCATTACAAACTGATGAATAATATCGATTTAACAGACTGGATTACGAAAAATTCGCCAGTTAAAGGTTGGGAACCGATAAACGGATTTAAAGGCTCACTGGATGGAAATGGTTTTGTTATTTCAGGATTTTGGATAGAAAGACCGGAAACTGAAAACATCGGACTTTTCGGGAGTTTATCCGGAGGTACGATAAAAAGAATCGGTTTAGTTATTCCGGATGATAAGAAGATTACAGGACTCAAAAATGTAGGAACTCTTGTAGGTCATACTCCTTATTCAACTACAGGAATAGTGATTGAAGAGTGCTTTGTGAAAGGGGGAGCGGTTGAAGCTAAGAATTCAGCAGCCGGCGGTATTATGGGGTATACTTCTACAACTTCTGTTGTGACTATACGCAATTGCTATGTGGCAAATAAGATGATTATCGGTGCTGACGGAGCAGGTGGTCTGATCGGAACGGCCTATCGTGATGTAACGATGGAAAATTGTTATTGCACAAGTACCGTTAAATCTACTAATAATGATAAATCTGCCGGTGGGCTTGTGGGAGGAACAAACGATACCGGCAAGAGTTATACAGTGAAAAACTCTGTTGCTTTAAATCCTGATATTATTTCCGCAAAATCGGCAGGACGTATCATCGGTTGGGTAAAAAACAGTTCAAAAACTTCATTTTCCGGAAACTTAGCTTTTGATGAAATGCTGGTAGACGGTAAAGTTATAACTGATGGTATGGAAAATAATAATGATGGTTTAGGGAAATCAAAGAAGGAACTGAATGAAGAATCTACTTATATGGACCTTGGTTGGAATTTTGATGTGACTGATGGTGTATGGACGATGGGCAACGGAAAATATTCACTTCCGGTATTGAAAAATGTTTCTGTAGAACAGCAACCAACGGTGACTCCGGAACATTTATATATAGAAGGAACAACGAATGTGATAACCGAGAAAGAATCTTCTTTATTGATCTATCCGCATGTAACAGAAGGAAAAATCATCATTACAAACAAGGCTTCGACTTCTATGGTAACCATATATGACTTAACAGGTAGTATCATGTTGCAATCTGACATGTCTGTTTTAGATATTTCGTCTTTCACCAATGGAGTTTATTTGGTAAAAATTGAAAACGAGATAGTTAAAATTATTAAGAGGTAAGTATCGTTTTTAGTTTAACGTGAATTCTATATAATTTAGAATACTATCAACTGCCCGTCATTACTAAAATATAGTTCAATGGCGGGTTGCTTATTTATAGAAATGATCAATATTGAACTGACGTTATAATACGTTATATTTTGGGGATCATCCTTTACTCTTTATAGAAAGTCAAACTTTTGTATGTGTGTAGTAAGATTTGTAATTTTCTAAATAAATAAAGTGTTATGTTTATGAAATATCTATTGAATATCACTTCGCATAGGTCGTTTCTTTTTCTCTTTGTAATTTGCTACTGTGTATCCGGATTTTCTCAAGAGGTGAATGTACCGATTCAATTGCGCTGTGACTTGTTGTTACAGACTGATTATCAGTCTGCACACGGATTTGTTGTTCCGGCGGAATGGAAAGCTGCTATGTCGGGCAAGTATGAGTGCGTGAGAATTCTTACACGGACCCCTTCTTTTGGCTGGAATATCCCTTGTTGTGAGTCGGGAGCGACGATGCAGGCGGCTTATCAGATTTTAGTGGCAAGTACAGAAGCAAAGTTGGAGGAAAACAAAGGGGATGTATGGGATTCCGGGAAGGTGGAGAGCACACAATCATCCGGTATAATCTATGATGGGAAGCCTCTTGCCGGCAATCATCTTTATTTTTGGAAAGTAAGGATATGGGATGAGAAGCAAGCGGAAAGCTCCTACTCTGATGTAGCTGTCTTCTTGACAGATAAAGATTTACAGAAACATGCGACTGCACGGTATCCTCTTCAAAAGCAACAGGAAATGCCTGTTTATATCCGAAATGTGAAAAACAAAGCATTGGTGGCGGATTTTGGTAAGGCAGCTTTCTGTGGGCAACTTTATCTGACTCTGACTTCGGATAATGGTCAGGATACAGTACTTGTACATACCGGAGAAGCGATGACACCGGAAGGGCGTGTAAACAGAAAACCCGGTGGTAATATTCGATATGGCAGATATCGTATTCCCTTACGTTCCGGAACCCATACTTATCAGATCCAGTTTCGCCACAGTGGTGGTGGCATTAAGATGCCTGATTATATAGGAGAAGTAGTTCCTTTCCGTTATGTGGAGCTGGAAAACTATCAGGGTAGTGCCGATAAAGCCTTGTTGGTACGCAATGCCGTGTACTATCCTTATAATGATGAGGCTTCTTATTTTGAATGTTCGGATAGTATTATGAATCAGGTATGGGAATTATGTAAATACAGTGTAAAGGCAACTTCTTTCACCGGGCAATTTATCGATGGGGATCGTGAACGATTGCCTTATGAAGGGGATAATTATATCGGGCAGCTGACAGCTTATTGCGTTGACGATGAATATAATTTGCCACGTTATTCGCATGAATACTCTATCACCCATCCTACCTGGCCTACCGAATGGATTCAGATTTCTGTAATGACGGCATGGTTGGATTATCTTTATACCGGTGATTTGCGTTCCATCCGTTATTATTATGACGATTTGAAAGCCAAATGTCTGATGGATTTTGAGACGGAAAATGGTTTGATTATTGTATCGGGTACAGAAAAACAGAAAAACCCGCAAATAATGGCAAAGATACACCATAAAAAAAGTATTAAGGATATTATTGACTGGCCGGTGACGGAACGTGATGGATATGTTGTAGATAATGCCTGTAAATCTGTTATAAATGCATATTATTATCGTGATTTGATACTGATGTCAAAGATGGCGAAAGCATTGAATAATGAAGGGGATGAACTCTTTTACAGGAAGAAAGCGGCACAGGTGAAAAAGAGTTTTCAACGCCTATTCTGGGACAGGAAAAACAAACGTTATCGGGACAGTGATAATACAGAACACGCTTCTTTACATGCCAATATTTTTCCATTGGCTTTCGGATTGGTGGATGAAAAGGATAAGGTGCCTGTTATGGAATATATTCGCAGTAAGGGAATGGCTTGCAGTGTATATGCTGCACAATTTCTGTTGGAAGCAGTGTACGGTGCGGAAGATGGAAATTATGGACTTTCATTGATGAATTCTACCGATGACAGAAGTTGGTATAATATGATTCGTGAAGGGAGTACAGTATCAATGGAAGCATGGGGAAATAAATATAAAGGTAATCAAGACTGGAACCATATTTGGGGAGCTGCTCCCGGTAATATTATTATGCGGGAATTAATAGGAGTAAAACCGGTTTCTCCAGGCTGGAACAAATTTCAGATTAAACCTCAATTGGGAGAGTTAAAATGGGCGAAAGCTAAAGTGCCTACTATTAAAGGGGCAGTAACGGTGGAGTATAATCAGACAGGTGAAACTTTTTTAATGAGAGTAAAAGTACCCGGAAATACCGAAGCTGAAGTGATTCTTCCGGCAAAAAAAGATATAAATAAGGTAAATGTTAACGGGCAGTTGGTAAAAACGACATTAAAAGACGGCAAGGTATTTTTGCCGATGTTAAGAAGTGGTGTTTATCGTATAGTCTTGAATTGATACTTTTTTATTTATGTGGATTGGTAGTTAAGTGTATAAAGGAACAATAATGTTCTAAAAAATACATATTAGGCGAAAATAGATACATTTTTTTGTAAATGATGTATGCTTTGGGGATCGTGTATTTTTAAAGTATACATCTTTTGTCAATTTGTTTTCTCTTCTCTCTTCTGTTATCAATAGTGCAAAAATAGTATAATATACTGCAAGTGTTGGTATGCTACATTTATGGCGAGATTAGGCATGTTTGTTTGAAGGATTGCGGCATATATTTGTAACAGAAAATAATTCTCTTTTTCAATTCTTTTTAAGGTGAAAAGAGTTATTCAGGTGAATTTTTGTTTATTAAATCTTTAATATTATGTATATGAAAAAACATCCTCCTTGATTTAAAATCCGGATAGGTAGGAAAGAATCTTATTTATTATCTCTTTTTTAATTCGTAACTATTACTATTTCATTATTAATCAACACACAATTATGCAAAAAACACTTGATGCTCAAAAAAAAGTGACTTGCAAGCATTGTTGGCCTAAAGGTATTATGCCACTTTCTAAAAAGTCAGTTTTAATGGCTACTGTTTTGTCGTTCGGCCTAGCAATGCCTGTCAATACCTATGCGTTGGACGAAACTTCTTACTCCGTTTCAACACCGGAGTCGTATGCAACACCACAAACTACATTTACTGTAAAGGGAAGGGTTAGTGATTCGGAAGGAAATGGAATTCCCGGAGCTACTGTGAGGGTAAAAGGTACTCAAAAAGGAACGGCAACTGATCTGGACGGAAATTATTCATTAACAGGTGTTGCACAAGGCTCTGTTCTGGAATTCTCATTCATTGGCTATGTTTCAGCGGAGAAAGTCGTTAAAGATAAAACGATTAATATTATTTTATATGAAGACTCCCGCACATTGGATGAAGTAGAAGTGGTTGCTTTTGGTACCCAGAAGAAAGAGAGTGTAATCGGTGCAATCAGTACACTCAAAGTTTCTGAACTAAAAGTACCGACCAGCAATTTGACGAATGCGCTCGCGGGGCGTGTAGCCGGAGTGATTTCTTATCAACGTACGGGTGAACCTGGAGTAGATGACTCAAATTTTTTTGTACGTGGAGTTACCTCGTTCGGATACGCCAAATCGCCCTTAATATTAATTGATAATATAGAGGTAAGTACTGCAGATTTATCGCGTCTACAGCCGGATGACATTGAAAGCTTTTCTATCATGAAGGATGCTACGGCAACAGCTTTGTATGGATCACGTGGTGCCAATGGAGTTATTCTGGTAAAAACGAAAGAAGGGCAGGCCGGTACCATGAAACTAAATTTACGTGTTGAGAATTCGATCTCAACTCCTACTAAAATGCTGGAACTGGCAGATCCTATTACTTATATGAAATTGCACAATGAGGCTATCCTGACTCGTGATCCTTTACATGCATTGTTATATTCGGAAGATAAGATTGACAATACTGTTCCGGGACATCCAACAGCCATTTATCCTGTAACGGACTGGAGAAAGGAACTGCTGAAGAACTATACGATGAACCAACGTGTAAACCTGAATATCAGTGGTGGTGGTAGTGTGGTTAATTATTATGTAGCCGGTTCATTCAGTCAGGACAATGGTATACTGAAAGTGGATAAAGCCAACAATTTCAACAATAATATTAAGATACGTAATTATTCATTGCGTTCTAATGTAAATATCAAGTTAACCAAAACAACTAAGTTGATGGTTCGTATGAACGGTTCATTTGAGGATTATAATGGTCCGTTGAATGGCGGTTCTGATTTGTATGGAAAAATAATGCAGACCAATCCTGTATTATTCCCGGCTACTTATGAGAAAGATGCTGATCATGCCTATCTGAAACATATTATGTTCGGTAATTATGGGGATGGTAAATATATCAATCCGTATGCAGAATTGGTGAAGGGATACAAAGAGTCCGGACGAGATAAGATGGAAGCACAGTTTGAATTGCATCAGGATCTGGATTTTGTGACAAAGGGATTGAAGTTACGCGGATTGTTCAATACTTCCCGTTTGGCTACCTATTCCACCAGTCGTCAATACAAACCGTTCTATTATAAGTTGGGACAATACAATTACATGGATCAAACTTATATGGTAGATATTATTAATCCGGACGGAGGTACTGAGTATCTGGACTTTGGTAAGGGTGAAAAGATGATTCAGGCTAATATGTATATGGAAGCGGCTTTGACTTATAACCGCGAATTTGGAAAGCATGGAGTGGGTGGTCTGGTAGTTATGCAGTTGCGTAATAATCAGCAACCTAATGCTGAAACTCTTCAGACTACTTTGCCTAAACGCAATGTCGGTCTTTCCGGGCGTCTCACTTACTCATATGATAATCGTTATTTTATAGAAGGAAACTTTGGTTATAATGGTTCCGAACGTTTTGACAAAAGTCAGCGCTGGGGATTCTTTCCGTCTGCAGGTGTTGCATATGTTATTTCTAATGAAAAATTCTTCCGGCCGGTGACTCCGTATATTCAGAACTTGAAACTTCGTGCTTCTTATGGTCTGGTGGGTAATGATAATATTGCGAAGGATACAGACCGTTTCCTTTATTTATCCGAAATTAATATGAATAACAGTGGTTCCGGAGCAAGTTTCGGTTATAATGAGGGAGCTTATCGTCGAAACGGAATTTCGGTAAGCCGGTATGCTGATCCAAATATCACTTGGGAGATTGCCAAGAAAACAAACTTTGCTTTGGAAATGACCGTTCTGGATGCTCTGAATATTACTGCAGAATATTATATGGAGAATCGTTCTAATATATTCCAGGAGAGAAAAGATATACCTAAAACAATGGGACTTTGGGTAACTCCAAAAGCCAATCTTGGTAAGGCGAAGTCTCATGGAGTAGACCTCTCGATGGATTATAATAAATACTTTAGTAATAAAACCTGGTTACAATTGCGGGCCAACTTTACTTACGCTACTAATGAGTATGTAGAATATGAGGAATTGGACTATCCGAATGCCCCATGGAAAAAGCATGTAGGCAATTCTATCGGTCAGCAATGGGGATACATCGCTGAAGGATTGTTTGTAGATGATGAAGAAGTTAAGAACTCTCCGGTTCAGTTTGGAGAATACGGTGCCGGTGATATCAAATACCGGGATGTGAATGGAGATGGTATTATTTCGGAACTCGATGAAGTACCTATCGGATATCCTACCGATCCGGAGATTGTGTATGGTTTCGGAGCTTCTTACGGATTTAAGAATTTTGATATTTCTGTATTCTTCCAAGGATTGGCAAGAGAATCATTCTGGATTGATTATGGTAAGGTTTCTCCTTTCTTTGACGATCCGTCAACCGGTGTTCGCGAAAATAATCAGTTGGCAAAGTTTATTGCAGACGATCATTGGTCGGAGAACAATCGTAATATTTATGCTGTATGGCCTCGTCTGGCTGACAGTTCTATTGAGAATAATGCGAAGAGAAGTACTTGGTTTATGCGTGACGGATCTTTCCTGCGCATTAAGCAAGTGGAAATAGGCTATACACTGCCACAAAACTTAATCCGTAAAGCCGGATTGAAGAATCTGCGTGTTTATTTCACCGGGAACAATCTGTTCTGCTTCAGTAAATTTAAAGAATGGGATGTAGAACAAGCCGGTGACGGGTTGAAATATCCGGTACAAAGAATATATAATATTGGTCTGAATTTGACCTTCTAATAAAAAAAATGATACAATGAAAAAGCTAAATATACTTTTATTAGCAGCATCGCTGTCATTGGGATCTTGTAATAATTATCTGGATATTGTACCCGATAATATTGCCACAATAGACAATGCTTTTACAATGCGTACCGAAGCGGAGAAATTCCTCTTTACTTGCTATAACTATATGCCGGCTCATGGTTCTAAAAGTGATCCGGGATTTTTAGGCGGTGATGAGTTTGTTTTCACAACTTATCATCGTGATAATTCCAGCGTGAAGCCTGCCTGGTATCTTTCACACGGAATGCAACGCTCCAGTGACCCTTATTTTAATTATTGGAATGGGGCACAGGAAGGGAAGAATCTGTATCGTGGTCTAAGAGACTGTAATATTTTCCTGGAGAATATTGGTAAGGTGCCTGATATGGATATATCGGAAAAAGAACGTTGGATCTGTGAAGTGAAATTTCTGAAAGCATACTATCATTATTGGTTGGTACGTATGTATGGTCCTGTTCCTTTGGTGAAGGAAAATATTTCGGTAGATGCTCCTACGGATGAGACGAAAGTATATCGTAACACGTTGGACGAATGTTTTGAATACATCATTAGTCTGTTGGATGAAGTCATTGATAATCCGTATATGCTTGATAAGATAGAAAATGAGACTGAAGAATTGGGACGTGTGTCCAAAGCGGTTGTCTATGCTATGAAAGCAGAGATAATGATGACTGCTGCAAGTCCGCTATTCAATGGAAATACGGATTATCTCGGATTCACGGATAACCGGGGAGTTGAGATCTTCAATCCTCAAAAAACAGAAACCGAGAAACTGAAAAAGTGGGAAGATGCAGCAGAGGCTTGCCGTCAGGCTATCGAATTCTGTAAAGGTGTGGGATATGACTTGTTTAAGATGGAGTATTTCGACTATAGTAATATGTCGGATAATGCGAAGCAAGTGATGCAGTTGCGCCAGATATTGTATGAGAGATGGAACTGTGAAATGATTTGGGAGAATTCCAATTCCTGGTTCCAGTATCAAGGACATTGTATGCCGCGTGGATGGACATCCGAAACGGTGAATAATTCAAGTGGAGCAACAGGTAACATGGGGGTTTCACTGAAAATAGCCGAGCAATATTATACCAAAAATGGTATACCGATGGAAGAAGACAAGGATTGGAATTATGAAAACCGGTTTGCTGCTGCTAAAGTAGGAAACGATAATGCTGCTTATATGGCGAAAGATCAATGGACAGCTAACTTCAACTTGAATCGCGAACCTCGTTATTATGCTTCTTTGGGATTTGACAGAGGAATCTGGATGGGACAAGGAACTAAGGATGTTTCCAAATCGAATTATCTGAAGGCACGTGCCGGTGAACCTGCTGCCAATGCATTTGAAACTTCCTGGTGTATGTCCGGTATTTGGCCCAAAAAACTGGTACACGATGAAACAGTATTGACAAAGACTAACATTACTTATCAGAAGTATCCGTTCCCGATTATGCGTATGGCTAATCTCTATTTGTTGTATGCCGAAGCATTGAATGAAATCAAAGCTCCATATACAGAGGTACTACCCTGGATTGATAAGGTTCGTGAGCGTGCCGGGCTGGATGGGGTAGAAACTGCATGGACCAATCATTCTACAGATCCGGAGAAGTTTAAAGATCAAACCGGTTTACGTGAGATTATTCATCAGGAACGTTTAATTGAATTGGCTCTGGAAGGACAACGCTATTGGGATATTCGTCGTTGGAAAAAAGCGTTGACAGAGTTTAATAAACCTGTCACCGGTTGGAATTTATTATACAATTCGGCAGATGATTATTATAAAGAAACCTTGATTTATAATCAGACATTTACTGTGCGTGATTACTTCTGGCCGATTGTAGATGCTGAGACTTGGCGTAATAAGAACCTGAGACAGAATTACGGATGGTAATGAAAAGAAATCTCAATTTTAAAAAGAATTCCTATGATTAAGAAATATAGTAAATTATTCGTGCTGGCTGCCGGTATAATCTCGTTTGCGGCTTGTAATGGTGATGCGGATGTGAATTATGCATCGGGAAGTAAGGAAGCTCCGCAGCAGGTAACTGTCAGAGAAGTGAAGAATCAGAACGGTGGTGCTATTATCTATTATACCCTCCCGGATGATCCTAATCTGAAATATGTAAAAGCGGTTTATGAAATGAAACCGGGTGTCGAAGCGGATGCAAGAGCTTCGTATTATGTTGATTCACTCGTTGTTGAAGGACTACAACGTGGCGGTATACATCAGGTCAAATTGTATTCGGTGGGCTATGGTGAAGTTGCTTCGGCTCCGGTCATTGTGGATATTGATGCTAAAACTCCGGCCTTTCAGGAGATATGCCATACACTGGAATATGATAAAACCTTTTCGGGGGTAAAAGTGAATTTTGAAAATACCACGAAAGCCAAAGTAAGCATTGGAGTTTTGAAAAAGCAGCCGGATGGTAAGTGGACACAGCTCTATATGCATTATACAGAGGCACCTTCCGGAAACTTTGCCATACATGGACAAGATGCCGTAGAAACCGAATTTGGCTTCTATGTACGTGACCGTTGGGGGAATTTGTCTGATACGATTTCGTTTATTACCACTCCGATCCTTGAAGTGGAATGCGATAAGAAGTTATTTAAAAATGCCAAATTGCCTACGGATGAGTGGGAATGTCATAAATGGGCATCCGAACAGAGAAATGCGATTGAATGTGTTTGGGATGGAAGAACAATAGGTTTACCGATGTATCATTCGAAGAATATAACCATGCCGCGTCATATTACCATTGATTTGGGTAAAAAATATCAGTTCAGTCGTTTTGTCTATCATACACGCCATGATAACACTACTGTTGGAGTGGAAGCATATGTGAAAGGACATGTTCATCTGTTTGAATTGTATGGAAGTAATAATCCGAATCCGAATGGTGAATTTGATGAAACATGGACTAAGATTGGTGATTATGAAACGAAGAAAGTTTCAGGAGGTGGTCCGAATGATCCTGTAACAGAAGATGATCGCAAAGCAGCTATCGCAGGAGAAGAATTTGAGGTACCTGCAGAGACAGAGGCTTATCGGTATATTCGTTTCCGTGTTCTGGAAACCTGGGGAATTTATGGCTCATGGGGAGAATATGAAGCAAGTAGCTTTATATATATACAGGAGTTAACTTTCTATGGAGTAGGTGTTGACGAACTGTAGTATCCGGGGGAAACAGATTTTTATTTTAGAAATTAGTAAAACTATAAATATGAAAAAAGGTATATTATATACATTGCTGACAGCTATTATAGTATGTATGGTAGGCTGTGACGGTATGGATGCCACATATGCGGATTTTATAAAGGACGGGCCCATCGTATATATTGGTAAGGCCGATTCTTTGAAAGCTTTCTCCGGGAAAAATCGTATCAAACTGACCTGGCAGATGCAAAATGACCCGCGTGGTGTAAAGGCACATATCTATTGGAAAGACCGGACGGAGTCTGTTGAGATTGATTTGGATCGTTCACAGAAGGAATTAGAGTATACACTTGAAAATTTGCAGGAAGCATCTTATGTGTTTGAAGTGGTAATTTATGATAAGTATGGGCACTATTCATTACCTGCTGAAATTACGGGTGAGGTGTACGGAGAGGTCTATACGGGTTTCCTGAATCCACGTAGTTACACAAAGAAAAGTGGTAAAGCTGTTTACTTTAACAAGGATACTCAAAAATGGGAGATGATCTTAAATGCTATCCGGGATAAAACATTAGTTAATACGGAGGTTGTTTATAAGGATGAGAATGGCAATGAAAAAACACTTTCATGGAGTGAACGAACAGCTTATACCCTGACTCTTGAAGGATATGCAGAAGGAGGAATGGTTAAATACAGAAGTTGTTTCTTACCTCAGGAAGGGGCCATTGACGAATTCTGGACTGACTATACTTATTTAGCAGGCAGCGAATAAAAATAAGGATTTAGTTGATATAATAGTCTATTCTGTAAAAGTACGTATTTAATGGTGTGTTAAATACGTACTTTTTGTATATAAGAGTACGTATTTTTAGGGTATAAAAGTACGTACTCTTGTAATTGAAATAATACTGTAGGTTAATTTTCGATAAATGAGGGTCTAAAAGTTGGATCTGGTTCAAAAGCATACACATTAGGCGAGTATGAATACACGTAATTGATTATTTTTTACTAAAATAGCAGGCAGCCTTTTAAGAGGGTTAAAAAACAATTTTCTCTATATTGGCTCTAAGTATTTGAGTATGCATTTGTGCCAAAAGTGTATTTCCGGTGTACATGTCCTGTTTATATCTATATATGGCTAAAATGGGCATGTTGTATCCTTTATTCTTTGGCTACATTTGCTTCCAACAAATTAAGTAACAAGTATGATGAACAAGCTATTATGTTTTTTGCTATTATTTCTGTCTGTCTCTAACACAACACAAGGGAGTAATGTAAATTATGCCAGAAACACTGACAGGATTTGGTTGGATTCTAAAGAGGTCCATCAAGGGGAGTATGTTTGGAAAATGAAGAAAGTGGATGAAGTGAAGGCTTCTGCCGGAGAAGTTTCGTCACTTGGATATGATACAAGTGACTGGCTTTCGGCCGTGGTTCCCGGAACTGTATTGAATTCTCTTGTTTACAATGAGAAGTATCCCGAACCTTACTATGGAGTAAATAATAAACTGGAGTCCAATAAAATTCCCGATATATCAAAGGTGGGACGTGAGTTTTATACATATTGGTTCCGTACGGAGTTTGATGCTCCCGAGTCTTTCAAGGGGAAGACCATATGGTTGCAACCGGACGGCATTAATTACCGGGCAGAAGTATGGGTGAATGGCAATCTGTTGAGTACCATTAATGGTATGTTTATAAACGATTATATAAATGTGACGGATTTTGTGAAGACAGGAGGTAAGAATGTACTTGCTGTCAAAGTCTATCCGGTAGATGTACCGGGTACTACAATGTCTAAACCCTGGGGAGCTGTCGGAGAATTCCATAATGGAGGTAACGGAAACATTGGGTTGAATACAACAATGCTGATGACCGTGGGTTGGGATTTTACCTTTATGGATGGTATTCGTGATCGGAATACAGGTATCTGGAAGAGTATCTCTTTGTATACTACAGGCACAGTGGCTTTGCGCCATCCATTCATCAAATCGGAGTTGAAAAAGCCGGGATATGATGTGGCACGTGAGACGATTTCTGTGGAAGTAAATAACCCTTTGAACTCTACGGATACAATTGATTGTGTAGTGAGAGGCGAGATTGTCGGTGAGAATATTATAGTAGAGAAACCACTCCGTATTCTGCGTGGCGAGGATAAAACGGTTACGTTTACTCCTGAAGAATTTTCTCAGTTATGTATACAGAATCCTCGTTTATGGTGGCCGGTCAATAAGGGACCTCAGAACTTGTATGAACTGAAGATGACTGTTTCTGTAGGCGGAGTGGTTTGTGACTCTGTTAAAACGCGGTTTGGTATTCGTGAAATAGTTTCGGATACGAATACACCGGATCAATCACGCGTATTTTATGTAAATGGAAAACGTATCTTCATTCGTGGTACAAACTGGATTCCTGAAGCAATGCTTCGTAGCTCGGACGAACGTACTTATGCCGAGTTGCGTAACACAAGGCAGTCCGGTATAAATCTGATTCGTTTTTGGGGTGGTGGTATAGCCGAATCCGATTATTTCTTTCAGCTTTGTGATGAATTCGGGTTACTCGTCTGGCAGGAATTCTGGATGACGGGGGATACACGCCATCCGCAGGATAAAGGGGTTTACTTGAATAATGTGGAATCAACTGTGAAACGTATTCGCAATCATCCGTCTCTGGCCTATTACGTAGCTTCCAATGAAAGTTCGGAAGTGACGGGTACACGCGAATTGCTGATGGAGCTTGACGGAACACGCGGCTATCAGATGCAGTCGGAATGTGAAGGGGTGCATGACGGAAGTCCGTACAAGCAGGTGAATCCGATGCAGCATTATGAAAATACGGCCTCTCCCAGAGGTAGTCGTGTAGATGGTTTCAATCCAGAATATGGTGCTCCTACACTTCCTACAGTAGAGATACTGAGAGAGATGATGGATGAGAAAGATTTGTGGCCTATTAATAAAGAGGTGTGGGATTATCTGGATGGTAATGGCTTCCATTTGATGTCTACCATGTATAAAGACTTGGTAAATAATTACGGTGAATCTTCTTCGATTGATGAATTTGCCCAGAAAGGTCAGTTTGTAGGAGCTATGAATTCAAAGAGTATCTGGGAAGTATGGAATTATAACAAGCTGGATTATGGAGATCGTTTCTGTTCCGGATTGCTTTTCTGGTATCACAACTGTCCCGTACGTCAGGTCAGTGCCCGTATGTGGGACTGGTCTCTGGAGCCGACTGCATCTCTTTATCATACGGCAAATGCACTTGAACCGTTACATGCACAGTTTGATTACCTCAAGAATACGGTATCTGTAATCAATGACTATTATAAGCCTTTTGAAGGTTACACGGTAGTGGCGCAGGTGTATGATATAAACAGTAAGAAAGTATTTGAAGAGTCTGCTAAGGTGAACTTACCGTCAGACGGAGTAGTCAATGATGCATTGACAATCCGTTTCCCGGAGGATATCTCACAAGTACATTTTATTAAGCTCAGGCTGAAAGATGAAAAGGGAAAAGAAGTCTCTTCTAACTTCTACTGGCGTTCCAACGACAAATACGAGGGTAAGGAAACACTAACCGGTCCTACTTCTTCGGGTTTTGAAGATTTAGCTAAGCTGAAACAGGCAAAGCTTAATACCTCTTATAAAATAAGAAAGGCGGAGGGTAAGTATTTCGTGGATATCACTTTGAAGAATACCTCCAATTCCATTGCTTTCTTCAATCAGTTGCAATTCCTGAATCAGGAGCTTCAGCCGGTTCGTCCGTCATTCTATACAGACAACTTCTTTTCACTCATGCCGGGCGAAAGTAAATCTGTAACGATAGAGACTGCCGATAAGAATTTGCGGAATGCACCGGTATTGGTTGTTAAAGGATGGAATATAGATAGGAAACAGTTTAACCTGAAGAAATAAATTATCGGATGAAAATAAATAGAATCATAACGTTGCTATTGGTTGCGATTCAGTTTGCTGTGATGGATGCCCGCCCCTTAAAACAATGTCTGCACGAGGGGTGGACTTTCCGTCAGGTACGGGGCACGAATTGGTATCCGGCTACTGTCCCGGGAGTTGTTCATACCGATTTGTTGGACAACGGACTGATTGGGGACCCGTTTTACCGTTTGAACGAACGGGGAGTACAATGGGTAGACAAAGAGGACTGGATGTACCGTACTACTTTTGATGTGAGTCCGGAACTTTTTTCGAAAGAGAATATTATCTTGCGTTTCGACGGGTTAGACACCTATGCGGACGTTACTTTGAATGGAAAGAAAATTCTCTCTGCCGACAATATGTTCAGGGAGTGGCAGGCAGATGTCAAATATCTTTTGAAGTTGAAAGACAATCATTTGGAAGTGTACCTGCATTCACCTATTAAGATCGCGATGCCTAAATGGGAGGCGGTTCCATTTCAGTACCGAAGTTCTAATGACCAATCGGAGAATGGAGGACTGTTCGATCGTAAAGTAGGGGTGTTTGTACGTAAAGCCGGTTATCATTTTGGTTGGGATTGGGGGCCGCGACTGGTAACTTCCGGTATTTGGCGTCCGGTTACTCTCGAAGCCTGGAACGATGCCCGTATCAATGATGTGTTTTATAATCAGAAAACGGTTACGCAACGCGAAGCGACTATCGATGTAGTGGTAGAGTTGCTGGCGGATAAAGAGGTGACGGCAGAATTGAAAGTGGTGAACCGTACGGATCATCGTACGGAAAACCGTAAGTCTGTACATCTTACTAAAGGTTTGAATAAAGTTCCGGTATCATTTACCATGAAGAAACCTAAACTATGGTGGACCAATGGTCTTGGAGAACCTTTTTTGTATGATATGGCTGTAACCCTGGACTTGAACGGTGCAGAAGTCGATGTAAAAGAACAGAAGTTAGGAATTCGTTCGTTGAAAGTAATTACTGCGCCCGATCAATATGGGGAGAGTTTCTATTTCGAACTCAACGGGAAACCTCTTTTTGCCAAAGGCTCTAATTATATTCCTTGTGACAATTTTCTGACCCGGGTTACGGATTCTATTTATGATAAGACAATCCGTGATGCGGTGGCTGCCAATATGAATATGCTTCGCGTATGGGGCGGGGGAATTTATGAGAACGACCTCTTTTACGAACTATGTGATAAGCAGGGTATTCTTGTCTGGCAGGATTTTATGTTTGCTTGCAGCATGTTTCCGGCAGAAGGCGATTTGCTGGAGAATATTCGCAGGGAAGCGATTGATAACGTACGCCGCCTGCGCAATCATGCATGTATTGCTTTGTGGTGTGGAAATAATGAATGCCTGGATGCCTGGTTCAACTGGAACTGGAAGCCGACTTATGACCGGCAGAATCCGGCCTATTCGGAACTTATATGGAAACAGTTTAAAGATCAGTATTTTGTGACACTTCCTCAGGTAGTCGAAGAATATCATCCGGGAGCTTGTTACCGGAAGTCTTCTCCCTATTCGGACGATAAGGGAACGCGCAACCATACGGTGGGTGATATGCATTATTGGGAAGTGTGGCAGGGACTTAAACCCTTGTCGGAGTTTAACAAAGAGCGGAGTCGCTTTTTCAGTGAATACGGTTTCCAATCGTTCCCGGAGTTTGAATCAATCAAACGCTATGCGCCTCATGCCGAAGATTGGGAGCTTACATCGGAAGTGATGATGGCCCATCAGCGCGGAGGAACAGCTGCCAATAAACGAATCAACAACTTTCTACTGACTGAATACCATAAACCGAAAGATTTCCGGGCGTTCACCTATATGAGCCAGTTGCTTCAGGCGGATGCTATGAAGATGGCAATGGAAGCACATCGGCGGGATATGCCTTATTGTATGGGATCATTGGTGTGGCAACACAATGATTGCTGGCCGGTGGCTTCATGGTCGAGCCGTGACTACTACGGACGCTGGAAGGCACAGCATTATTTCACAGTGAAGTCATTTGATGATATATTGATATCTCCGATAGAAAAGTCGAAAGGGGTATTAGAGGTTTATGCCGTATCCGACCGGTTGAAGCAAACTTCCGGAACACTGACCGTACGTGTTTTAAAACTTACCGGAGGTACAGTGAAACAAGTGGTGAAGAAAGTGAATGTACCTGCCAATACGAGTACGGCTATATGGACGGGAGATATGGATGAACTGCTTGGAGGACTTTCGAGAACAGATGTTGTGGTGAATGTGAATTACAAAGACAAGGGCGGAAGAGAATATACCAACAACTATTTTCTGGCGAAACAGAAAGACATGCGTTACCCGAAAGCCCGGATACAGAAAGAGATTATCCCTGTTGAAGGAGGATACGAGGTTATTTTAAGCAGTGATGTCTTTGCTCGTGGGGTTTTTGTATCGATAGAAGGAGACACAGACAATTTTGTATCGGATAACTATATGGATTTACTGCCGGGCGAACCGGTGAAAGTGAGGGTAAACACCTCTTTAGTATCTTCTCCGTTTGCTGCAAATTTGAAGGTGGTTTCTTTCTCTGAAATGTATTAAGGTAAAAAGATTATTAAGAACTATGGTTAGAATTATTTTATTATGTGTACTAATGATAGGTAGTACGATGCTCCGTGCGGCAGAAGGCACGCAGGTAGTTACTTATCCATTGGCTTCCTGCTATCAGCAGGGTAAGCAACATACGCTTCGTGTCGGGGAGACGGAGGTTCCGGTACAGGCGTTTACTCCTATTTATGATTTTACTCACTTTTCGTTTTCGGGCAGGCAAACGGTTACTATCACGGTGAACGAAGAAATCACGAATTATACGATAACTCCGCTTTCGTTAGGGCTGAAAGCTACGGTGGATGGTAATAAACTGTCGTTCGATATAGAAGATTCCCGTTACCTGATTGTGAAAATCAATAATCTGAAAGAACTCGCCATTGCAGGAGACAATCTGGAAACAGAGGTACCCGATAGCGGAGGGGAGGGTATTTATAACATTCTTTCCAAACCATACAAGGCAGATAAGAAAGGAAAGAAACCAAGTACAGTTGCCATTCAGACTGCCATTGACGATGCATGCCGCAACGGTGGTGGAATTGTATATGTACCGGCAGGTTTATATTATTGCGGTAATCTGATTTTACGCAGCAATGTACATATCTATATGGAAGGGGGAGCCGTGATTCGTGGGACGGGGAACCCAAAGGATTACATCACCCATTACCGGAAAGAATCGTTGCAGATGGACGGTACCTGGTTTATTTATACGGACGAGAATACCTCTAATATAAAGATATACGGCCGTGGTACGATTGATGGTAACGGTTCCTACATGCGTAACCGGCATAAGTACCTGAATAACCTGCTGATGCCTATGCAGTGCAGTGGGTTTACGGTGGATGGCATAACCTTTATCGACAGTGGTTTATGGGGCGTGATTCCTACCCGCTGTGATCATGTGTTGTTGCAAAACACCAAGCATTATAATGAGAATGACAAGGATCATGAAGATGATTCAATCGACATTCAGGAATGCCAGCATGTGTTGGTGAGACATACCATTGCCATTGCGGAAGATGATACTTATTCTACCAAGACGTGGACCCACACTACTGATATTGCCGATAAGTGGTACGGTGATCCCGAGCCGCTTGATGATGTGACTTTTGATGATTGCCTGGGATGGAGCCGCTGTGCTACATTCAAACTGGGATTTGGTGTGGAGCAGGACCAGACAAACCTACGTTTTGTGAACTCCACCTCTTATAAGAGTATGCGTGCCATCGCTGTTAATCATAAGTGGGGGAAAGGGATAGCCCGTAACGTTGTATTTGATAATATCGATATCGAAGGTTTCTGGCCCAGGGATAAGAACAATAGCCGTTGGCTGGAAATTTATCTGCAGGCTCCTGAGACGGTGGAAGATATTGTGATCCGTAACGTTCGTGTCCGCGATAAAGGCAATACACCTTCCATCATTAAAGGCTATGATGCAAAGCATCCGTTGAAGAACATTACATTAGAGAATATCTATATGTATGATCGCAACGTACCGGCTTACAGCCTGGAAGAGATGAATATAACCGATGTGAATAAGTACATTCGGAACCTGCAACTGATACAGACTTACCATGCCAACCGGTAATAGTTTGTACTTTTGCATCCTATAGAGACTACTAATGAACTAATAGAATAAACCATGAGAATATCAATAATCGTATTTGGAGCTGTTATGGCTTGCTTTTTGTCCGTTGGAGATTTATTAGCTGCTACTCCCAAAGGAAAAGTGGATGTGAACAAAGCCATAGAGAATGCGGAACGTCAATATTTGTTTATGAGAGATGAATTGAAAGGAACGGATCTGTTTCCAAAAACATACGATACAAAGAAGCAGAAACCAGAGAACAGTTCGTCCAAATGGTGGTGCAGCGGTTTCTACCCGGGCACTCTGTTTTATCTGTATGAGGAAACCGGTAATAAGGAGTTGTGTGCTGAGGGAGAACGCATGTTGAAGTTGTTGGAACCCGAACAATATAATGTAAGTACGCATGATATTGGTTTTATGATGTATTGCAGTTACGGCAATGCCGACCGTATAGCATCAAAATCAGGGTATAAAGACATTATGGTCAATAGTGCCCGTTCGTTAATTTCCCGGTTCAGTCCCGTAGTGGGATGTATCAAATCTCACAATCGTAAGCCGAACGATTATGTGGTTATTATTGATAACATGATGAACCTGGAACTGCTGTTCTGGGCTGCCGAGGCTACGGGGGACAATACGTTTTATGATATTGCGGTGAAACATGCCGATACTACCTTAAAGAATCATTTCAGGGCAGACAATAGTCTGTACCATGGTATTAATTACGATCCGAAAACCGGTGGTATCCAGAGTTATCAGGGAGGGCAGGGTGTTTCGGAACAATCAGCATGGGCACGTGGTCAGGCTTGGGGATTGTATGGATATACAATGATGTATCGTTTTACGAAGGACCCTAAATACCTCGATCAGGCAGTCAAAATAGCCGAATTTGTACTGAATCATCCTACTATGCCGAAAGATCTGATTCCTTATTGGGATTATAATGCGCCCGGTATACCGGATGCATTGAGAGACGCTTCGGCAGCTACTATCAACTGTGCGGGATTGCTCGAACTGTCTCAGTATTTGCCGGAGAAACAGGGAGATAAATATTTTAAAGCGGCCGAGAAGATACTACAGGTGTTATCTTCACCCGAATATACAGCAGAAGTGGGTACGAATGGCGGATTTATCCTGAAGCATTCTGTAGGCAATATGCCCGCAGGTACGGAGGTAGATGCACCTCTGACTTATGCTGACTATTATTATGTAGAGGCCCTGTGCCGATATAAGTCATTAACTAATAAATAAATATACATCCCATGATAAACAAATGTAAGACAATACTACTGACAGCCTCTTTGCTGTTTTCGTCTACCCTCTTTGCGGTGACGATTGATATAACAAAACGTGGTGCCAAAGGAGATGGTGTTACGGATAATACGGTGGTTATACAAAAAGCGGTGGATGAGTGTTCCGCAAAAGGTGGCGGCACAGTCCTTATCCCTTCCGGAACTTATCTGATACGTCCCATTGAGCTCAAGTCGAATGTGAATCTGCATTTTGACTTCGGTGCATTGTTTTTGGGTAGTACACGCCTGGCGGATTATGATCATGCCTTCCCCTACAAAGAGGGTTCGATGAATCAGTCCTCAGGACTGCTGTTTGCACGTGGTCAAAAGAATATTTCGCTTACCGGCTTCGGAACCATAGACGGACAGGGAGGAAGTGAAACGTTTCAGTTTGGCAATGATGGAGATGGGGGGCCTAAACGTCCTAAAATCATTTATTTAGTGGAGTGCCAGGGGATTGTTGTGACAGATCTTACGTTGCGCAATTCTGCTTATTGGGTACAGCACTATGAACGGTGTGAAGATGTGATCATTCGTGGATTGAAGGTGTTCAGCCATTGCAATTATAACAATGACGGACTCGATATTGATGCAAAAAATGCAACGATATCCGATTGTTATATTGATGTGGAAGACGATGCCATCTGCTTCAAAAGTGATCATCCCGAGTTTTGTGAGAATATAACGGTGACTAATTGTGTAACGGCAAGTAATTGCAATGCTATTAAGTTTGGTACTGCTTCTCATGGGGGATATCGTAATATAGCTGTCTCCAATTGTGTGGTTCGCCGGGCTGCCGAAGATAACATACGTCACTGGAGTAAGCAATTGGAGCATATTTCTGCAGAGGTTACCGTCATTTCGGGAGTTGCTATTGAGATGGTAGACGGAGGAATTATTGACGGCATCACCGTGTCTAATATTTCTATGAGAGATGTGCAGACACCTATTTTTATCCGTTTGGGCGATCGGCACCGTACTTTCAGAAAAGAAGGCGGTGTGTTGAAGAACATCAATATCAGCAATATTGTGGCTACTGCCGAGAGCTTGATAGCTTGTTCGATAACCGGCGTGGAGAATTCTTTTGTAGAAAACGTATCCATTAATAATGTGCAGGTGAGTTATCCCGGTGGGGGAACAACGGAGATGTTGATGACTCCCGTTCCCGAGGAGGTTAGCAGTTATCCTGAAAACAGAATGTTCGGGAATGCACTTCCGGCGGCCGGATTCTATGTGCGTCATGCCCGGAATGTACGGTTTAACAATGTACGATTCTGTGCCAAACAACCGGATGTACGTCCACTCTTCTTTCTGGACGATGTAGTAGGGGCTGAGTTCAATCAGTGTAAAGGGGCAGCTCCGGCGGATTCTAAATTTATCAGAACAGTACGGAGTTGTGACATTGTAGCTGATGGTAAATATCTGAGTAAATAAAGAGGCTGTTATGAGAAGATTGTTAGTACTATTTTCTTTCGTAGGATTGCTCTTCTCCTCCTTCGCATTTGCGGGAGGAGATGTCAATGCACAAAAAGAGCTGGATGAACTGACCCGGCGGCTGATTGCTTCGCATTTGGAAGGAGAAGTTGATAAGGAGGCAATAGGCCGTTTTATGGAGTCTATGCAATCGGATGGTAGTTTTCCGAAGATTGATTATGTCACTGTATTTGCAGGTTTCCCGGCAGGGACTCATCTGAAGCGTCTGAAAGCCATGGCCCATGCCTACCGCAAGCCGGGGAATAAATATTATAATTCGAAGAAACTGCTCAACAAAATACAATTGGGGTTTGAGTACTGGAACCGGATGCAGCCGAAGTCTAAAAACTGGTGGTTTATCGATATAGGGGCTCCCCAGGATTATATGGTGGCACTGATTCTGCTGAAAGATAAAATCAGTGAGAAGAAGCTGTTGCAATACTCCGCTTATCTGGAAGATCGCACGGGTAACCAGGGGCATAAAGGAAAGAATCGTACCTGGGTTTCGGATGTAACCATCCACAAAGGATGTATTGAGAACAATATGGAACTGGTGCGGATCGGATTTGAATCCATAGCTTCCACCATTAAGATTGTGCCCCGGCAAGGAGACGAAGGGATTAAAATAGACGGTAGTTTCCATCAGCATCGTCCGCAGCTCTATTCAGGGGGGTATGGACTGTCGTTCATGGATGATCTGGTTTATTATATTCATTTGGTGAACGGTACTGCTTTTGCTGCTTATTTTACTCCGGAAAAGAGGCAGATACTTTCGGATGTTCTTTTGAACGGGCAGCGTCTCTTGGGGTATAGAAGCACGTTTGAATTTGGGGCAACCGGTCGTAATATTACCCGTAGAGGTGGGGTTAACAATGTTTCTGCCACGATGTTGAGCCGTATGATACAGAACGACCCGGAACATGCGGCCGAATACCAGGCGTGGCTGGAACATTTGGGAGGTGCACCGTTTCCGGTTCCCGGTAACAAGTACTTCTGGAAGTCGGATATCATGACACAGCATGGTGCCAATTATTATCTTTCGGCTAAAGTACTTTCTACTCGTACCAACGGAACGGAAATGCTCAATAATGAGAATATGAAAGGATACAACCTGCCTTTAGGTGCTACCAATATATTGACCTCCGGAGAGGAGTATAAGAATATATTCCCACTTTGGAATTGGACTCGGATACCGGGTACTACGGCAGTCCAGCATCCCGATTCGGCACGGCTGACAGGGTATTTTTACGGTACGAATGTCTTTGCCGGCGGCGTTAGTTCCGGCAGGAACGGGCTGATTGCTTACGAACATGATTATCGGGGATTGCAGGCAAAGAAGGCATACTTCTTTCTGGACGATGTGTTGCTTTGTTTAGGAGCAGGCATTACTTCCGATTCTCCGGAAGAGGTAGCTACTACCGTGAACCAATGTTATTTTTCAGGAGAGTTGACCGTTGGTACCGCCGCAGGTTCGGCTTCTTATAAAAAGGACGCATGGGTTGAGAATCCGCTATGGGTATACCATGACAGGGTAGGATATCTTTTTCCTATGGGTGGGAATGGATGTGTCAGTAGTAAAACACAGACGGGCTCATGGAGAGATATCAATATAGATGGAGACAAGCGTGTACTCTCTGCCGATATTTTCAACTTGTGGATAAATCATGGCAAAAAGGCTATGGATGCGACATATGCCTACATGGTGGTTCCGGATCAGTCGCTGCCCGATTTTGAGAATTTTGTTACGGCTCATACCTATAAAATCATTAAAAACACGGCTGATATCCAGGCTGTGAAACTGGAAGAGGCACAGGCGTATGGCATTGTATTCTATACTCCGGGAACCGTGGATATGGGTGACGGACTTACGGTGGGTGCCGATAAGAAATCCATTGTCTATATAGAAAAGGTAGGGGACGGATTTAAAATCCGGGCAGCCGATCCGCTTCATAGCCAAAAGGAGGTTCATATCATTCTGAATGGGAGAGAGGTGACGATACCTTTTCCGGATGGAGCAACTACAGGAAGCACCGCTACGGTGGATATTGCTTGGGTGGAACCTGCCGATTTGCAATGTGAATATTTGAAAAATCCGTTAGGATTGGATGTTCCCCGCCCGCGTTTGAGCTGGAAGATGGGAACTACCCTTACAACACGCGGACAAAAACAGACAGCTTATCAGGTTCTGGTAGCAAGCAGCCGGGCACTGCTCGATAAGAATGAGGGAGATTTGTGGGATAGCGGACGGGTGGATTCAGGCGAATCGGTCAACATTGTGTATGATGGAAAACCGCTCGCTACCGGGCAAAAGTGTTTCTGGAAAGTTCGTTTAGTCGATGAACAGGGCAATTGGACATCTTGGAGTGAACCCGCTACCTGGCAGATGGGCTTGTTTGCCGATGACTGGAAAGCCCGGTGGATAGGTAGTGCCGAAATGGAGTCTCAGAGTGTAGGTGGACGGCCGATAGACAATAAGATGCCCGATCCATGGTTCCGCAAGCATTTTACGTTGACTGAAGCTCCACAGGAGGCACTGATATACGTAGCTTCCATTGGCTATCACGAGTTGTATGTGAACGGTGAGAGAATAGGTGATGCCGTGCTTTCTCCCTCCGTGACGGATCATAAATCGCGTGCTCGCTACATGACCTACGATATCACTCGCTCTCTGAAAACCGGAGACAATGTGATTGCTTTGTGGCTGGGCACTTCCTGGGCCATATTTCCCGCTTATCAGCAGGAGGGTCGGCCGGCTATCCCGATGGCATTGGCACAGGCGGAAATTACTTTACCTTCCGGTGAAAAACTTCGAGTGCTGACAGATGACAGTTGGAAGACCCACGCAAGTTCCAATACCTTGATGGGATACTGGGATGCGCATCACTTTGCCGGTGAATTTCAGGATGCCTCTTTAGAGATAAAAGGATGGAATGAAACAGGTTTTGATGATTCAGCCTGGGCAGGAGTAAAGGTATACCAGCCACAGATTGTTGTATCTGCCGATAAGACACAGCCCAACCGGTTGATGGAAGAGATCAGACCGCTTTCTGTCAAGGAGGTGAAACCGGGAGTGTACCGGGTAGATATGGGCATTAATTATGCCGGATGGTTTGAAATGCAGCTTGCCGGACAGCCAGGCGATTCAATTGTGTTCCGGTTCTCGGAAAGAGAGAAGGACGTTTGCAGTTTCGGCATACATAGCATTTACAAAGTAGGCCCCGGTGGGAAAGGTACTTTCTGCAATCGCTTTAATTATATGACCGGACGCTGGGTTCAGATCACCGGTTTGCGCTCTGCACCGAAGTTAGAGCAGATTCGTGGATGGATGATTCGTCCCGATTACCGGCAGGCATCCGGCTTTGAGTGTGATATGCCTCTGTTGAACGATCTTTATCGCACCACACTATGGACTTTTGAGAATCTGAGCCTGGGTAATTTTGTTGTAGACTGTCCGCATCGGGAGCGTCGCGGATATGGTGGCGATGCACTGGCTACCACGCGTGCAGGTCTGGACAATTATCAGTTAGCCGCTTTCTATACAAAGTGGATGGAAGACTGGCGGGATGTGCAGGGAGAAGACGGCAGTGTACCGCATACGGCTCCAACCTATATCGGTGGTGGTGGCCCTTCGTGGAGTGGATTTTGCATTACCCTTCCCTGGGAGATGTATAGGCAATATGGCGATGTGCGTATTCTGACAGAGAGTTTCTCTACTATTCAGCGCTGGCTCAATTTTGTGGAAACAAAATCAAAAGATAATATGCTGGTTCGTTGGGGGAGTAAGTGGAGCTTCTTAGGAGACTGGCTTTGGCCGGATGCCTGGCCAGAACGCTCGGCTATGGAAAAACAGGGAAAAGCTTTAGGGGATACCCGGGAGACATTGTTCTTTAACAACTGCCACTGGATTTACAGCTTGGAGACGGCTGCCCGCATCGCGGATGTATTGGGAAATGAAGCGGCGGCTACTGCCTGGCGTAAAAGAGCAGCGGAAGTACGTAAAGCCGTACATACTACTTTTTTCAACTCACGTGATAACAGTTATGTGAATGGATATCCTTCTTATCTGGCTATCGCCCAGATGGTGGATCTGCCTCCTAAGAACTTGAAAGCAAAGGTTTGGAAACGTCTTGAGCAGGAGATACGGATCAATCGTAAAGGACATTTCTGGGGAGGTATTACGGCAGGTTCTTTCCTCTTTCATACTTTGCTGGACAACCATCGGAACGACTTGATCTGTGAGATGGTTACCAAAGAAGATTTCCCGGGTTGGGGGAATATGCTTAAAAAAGGGAACGGTACTTTCTTTGAAGACTGGGAATGCAGAGGATCTGCTTTACACAGCTCCTATTTATATATTGGTACCTGGTTTATTGAGGCATTGGGCGGTATTCAGCGTCCGGAAGCAGGATTCAGAGAGTTCGTTATAGCCCCCTGGATCAATGAAAAAGGACCGAAGAAAGTACATTCACACTACAACTCTATGTATGGTACCATCGTTTCCAACTGGGAAGTGCGGGATGGTAAACTGGATATCGAAGTGGTGATACCTGCCAATACCACAGCTCTTTTGAAGCTGCCGAATGTCCGTCTGGCTTCTGTAAAAGAAGGAGGTATCGGATGGAAAGAGGCAAAGGGAGTACGTTTAGAGTCTCAACAAAAGGATACGGTTACTTTCACGTTGGAGGCAGGAACCTATCACTTTTCAGCAATGATGTGCTTCCCGCACGGGGAGGTGCGTCAGGCGATGATTGAGTGAATGTAGTATAATATTATCATCTATGTGCGTCTTGGAATGCTAAATGATGTGTTTGTAATATGCTGATAATCAGCAATTGTATAGCTCGTTTTCTTCCCCGGAGCCGAGCTGCTTCCTCCCCGGAGCCGAAGGGTCTTCTCCTCGGAGCCGAGGTACCCTCTCCCCGGAGCCGGACATGACGTGCGGCTTCGGGGAAATGTTTTGTGTAAAATAATAATCAAACGCTTTGCCTTTTCCCAACCTCTCTCTTTACTTGATGAATTTTATTTCTTACCTTTGGGGAGTCTTAATTTCAGTAACATATGAAAAATTACATCCTTGCAGTAGCTTTGCTATTTTGTACGTTGGCGTTAAGAAGCCAGCTTGTGTACCATGATGCTTCTGCCTTTCCATTGTTGGGTAAGGCAACACAAAATTCGGCAACCCGCTATGAGAGGCTACCCGATTCTTTAAGGAACGTCTCTCGCAAACCTTTGTGGGCATTGGGGCAAAACAGTGCCGGGTTAGCACTGCGCTTCCGCTCCAATTCTACTACTATTGCTGCGAAGTGGGAAGTACTTCTCAACCGGAACATGAACCATATGACACCGACGGGTATCAAAGGACTCGATCTTTATTGTCTTCAGGATGGCAAGTGGGTATTTGTCAACAGTGGACGTCCGTCCGGTAAGGTAAACGAGGCGAAGATCATCTCCCATATGAAACCGGTGGAACGGGAATATATGCTGTATCTCCCTCTTTACGATGGCGTGACTTCACTTTCCATCGGGGTCGATTCATTAGCAGAGATTTCCGCACCGGAAGTCCAGCTTCCTATACGTGAAAAACCGGTAGTGTTTTATGGCACCAGCATCTTGCAGGGAGGCTGTGCAAGTCGTCCGGGAATGGCGCATACCAATATTATCTCCCGTTGGCTGAACCGTGAATGTGTTAATTTAGGATTTAGCGGAAATGCTTTGCTCGACTTGGAAATAGCCGAGGTAGTGGCTGGTGTGGATGCTTCCGTGTATGTGCTCGACTTTGTGCCCAATGCCAATGTACAACAAATGAAGGAACGTGCCGATAAGTTTTATACAATCATCCGGAGCCGGCATCCCGATACTCCGGTTATCTTTCTGGAAGATCCGATCTTTACCCATACCCGTTTCGATCAGCGTATTGCCGAAGAAGTGGCACAAAAGAACGAAACGGTGAATGCCATTTTTCAGTCGCTCAAAAAGCGGGGAGAAAAGAATATCTATATGATCTCGTCAAAAGATATGTTGGGACATGACGGAGAAGCCACTGTGGACGGCGTTCATTTTACCGACCTGGGGATGATGCGCTATGCCGAATTGGTCTGCCCGGTGATTAAGAAATGTATCCGGTAGCACCATTGCTTTTGAAGAAGGTGTGTTGAAAGCCGGATAAAGCTTCAATATGCAACTTTTAGAAACGCAGATGATCGCTGATTGACACAGATTTAATTTAATCTTTGCGTCAATCAGTGATCATCTTTGTTTGATTGATAACGAGTTTTACTTTTGACACCCTCTCGATTGATGGCGAACTCTTTCCTTACTTCTCCCTTCTTACTTCTCCCTTCTCCCTTGTCTTCAACTCTTTATACCGCTCGATCGCATGTTTGCGGCTCATCAAAATCTGCCAGCGATATACGAGGCAAGTGGTAAGGAAATAGAATCCGGTTTGCAGCCACAAGGCTTTGTATTCAAATGCTACTTCGCTAAGCGTACCTCCCATATTGTTGATGCGTACAAACCCATTAATGCCAAACGTCGACGGGAAAATGTAAGAGAAATACTTCCAGAACGGAGGGATCGCAGCTCCCGGCCAGGATATTCCCGAAATGAACAGTAGAGGAATGGATGTGAATACGAAAACCAACATACACGTCTCCCGGTTACGGATAGCTATGGAAGCAGTCATGGCAAAGAAGATACAGGCTGCCAGATAGGGCAGCATGAACAGTGCCAGTGTGCCGGGTTGCCCGATTTGATTCAAACTGAATATGCGGGGAACTACACAAAGTACATATACCGACACCAACGAATAAACCATATAGTAGCTCAATCCCTTTCCCATAACGATACGTAATGTTCCGTTGTAGTGCCGGTTGATAGGTACAAGGTCTTTGAAACGGTTATTCTCCCGGGCAGTTCCTGCCGAGAGTCCGATGCCAAGCAATAATGTCTGCTGTATCAGCAGAATTAATACCGCCGGGATCAGAAAAGCGGCAAAGCCATTGGTGGGATTAAACAAGGCAACATCTTCGTATTCTATCGGATAACCGGTGATTTCGTCCTGCCGGGCAGTGGTGTTGCCGGCACGTTCTATCTTGATATCCCGGTTCATATCCAGAGACACAGCTGTGTTGGCAAGTAACATACTTTTATAATAGAGCAATCCACTCATGTCACAATAGATGTTGACCTGTGTTTGCTTGCCTCGTGCAATATCCTGACTGAATTCCGAAGGAATATAGATGATGCCATAAGCCAACCGGTCTTTCAACATCTGCTGAGCTTCTGCCATATCAGCACAGTAGGCCACAATATTAATATCGGGAGTAGCGTCTACTTTCCGCAGATACTCACGGCTTAGCGAGCTTCGCGAAGCATCCACGACAACAGCAGGGACTTCACGTACCACTTCATTCGTATAAATGAATCCGTAGATGAGCGGATATACCAGTGGCACGAGTACAAAGAAGATAAGTACCCCCTGGTCACGGAAAGTAGTACGGAACTCTCGCAGCCAAATGTAAAACAGGTCGTTGATACCTTGTTTCACTTTCTCTTTGAATGTTATATCTTTCATTAGGGTACGTATTTATAGTATATCAATGCTTCTTTCAGGCGGTGAACCACCAAGAAGGGGAGCATCATGAATATCAGTAATGCCATATAGTTGGGCCATGAATAAACCATACTGTAGCCGTTGAGCGCCTGGTCTACATAAATCAGGAAATAGTGGCGCAGCGGAAACAGGTTACTCAATGCCTGAAGAACCGGGTGCATTGCCATTACCGGAAATGAAAAGCCGGAAATGGAGAAAGAGATAACTCCCCATAGGGAAGCGAAACTCAATCCGAGACGCAGTG
Organism: Bacteroides sp.; assembly: GCA_019416685.1. GTDB lineage: Bacteria > Bacteroidota > Bacteroidia > Bacteroidales > Bacteroidaceae > Bacteroides. The sequence continues at coordinate 44,492 of DXWV01000034.1, read as the reverse complement.
TTGGCAGTGTACCTATCATCACCACACCACAACATTGGGAAGCAAGTACCAGGCAAAGGGTGGCCAGTATCATGGGCAGGATACCGCTATTGCACGGGAAATGCAGAAAACCATACAAGTATACATTATAGAAGATACCCATAATGAAGAATATCACCGTGTGGGGTAGTAACTTACCTGCCAATGCAATGTATATGGAGTTGTTACTCATACGAAGCCATTCGCGGGAGGTACGGTCTTTTATTTCTGTACCGATGGAGTAGACGGTTATCATAAATATCATCAGCATGAGTACACCGGGTACCAGTGTATTACACAGATAGACGGAGTAGTTGAGCCAGGGATTGTTTAGCGGATGTGTATCAATTACAATGGGTTGCAACAGAGCCATTGCCTGGTCTTCGGTAGCTCCTTTGGCATAAAGTACCGAACGACCGGCAGCTCCGGCTGCCAGTTCACTCATCATTTTCATATCTTTGAAGAGCAGCGAACCGGCTATGAGGTAGGAATTATTGGTATAGAATGAGATCTTGGGCTGGCGCTGGCTTTGCGCATCTGCCGATAGCCCTTTGGGGATATAGAAGAAGCCATAAATCTTTCCTTCCTGCACGGCAATGCGGGCATCGGCCACGCTTCCGTAATGTGCTACTACTGCCGTTTGTCCGAAAGCATCCAGATTACGGATCAGATTTCGGGAGGTGGTTGACTGGTCCATATCTACCGCACCTACAGGCAGGTTGGTAGGCAGACCGGAATCCATAAGAGTGGTGAAGAATACGTAGCAGAATAGTGGTGCAATAACCATGCAGAAGAGATAAAGCGGGCGTGACACAAGGCGGCGACATTCGCGCTTCATGACGAGCCACAAGGCTATGTATTTCTTTTCTCTTTCTTTCATATTAATAATGTTCTAATTGAATAATGTGCCGATGGATAATATACCAATGTGCTAATGTGCCAATGTAAATAATGTATCAATATGTCAATATATTACGTTATGGAAGTATACCTTCTTTGTCTTATTGCGTAGCATCATAGCGCAGGCAATTGGCATATTGGCACATTATTCAATTGACATATTATTCATTATTTATTGATAATCACTGACATACCTGGGCGTAAGCCTTCTACACTATCCATGGGGCGGGCACGTACTTCGAAGGTTTTCAAGTCAAACTGCCCGGTTGTCTTGGTTGCTTTCCAGGCTGCATAAGTACCCAGATCTTTCATATAATCTACCTTTAGTTTGATGGCTTTGTTGTCTAGTGCAGGAACAATGGCCTCAAATTCAGCTCCCATTGTGAGGTTTTTCAACAAGTCTTCGCGTACATTGAAGGTCACCCACATATCTTTTAGGATAGCAATATTCATGATGGGGGCTCCGGTACCTACTAACTCACCTACTTTAGGGAATATTTCGGAAACTTCTCCCGCAGCCTGTGCAATGAGGAAAGTCTCTTTAACGTAAGACTCCACTTCTGCCACAGCTCCTTTAGCACGTTCTACAAGAGCGGCAGCAGCCATTTTATCTTCGCGTTCGGCACCGTTCTTCGCCATTGTGTATTGGGCTTTTGCTGCTTTTTCTGTAGCAATAGCCGCATTACGTTGGGCAGTGACTTCGTCCAGTTTCTGTGCAGGCATTACTCCTTGTTCAAACAAGTTTTTAACCCGTTGATATGATTTATCGGCAATGTCAACACCTGCCTGAGCCTTCTGCCACATTTCGTAAGCAGCCTGTATTTGTTCCTGGCGTGCTCCTTTGATTGCTTTTTCATTTTGTGCCTGTGCAGCAGCTTCTGCGGCACGTGCTTGCTCCATTTTAGCAGCAATGTCCGGTGCTTCAAGAATAGCGAGGGTATCCCCCGCTTGTACGGTTTGTCCCTCCTTTACACGAAATTCAAGGATACGTCCCGGGACTTTGCTCGATACACGATATTCATCTACCTCTGCTTGTCCCTGGATAATCTCCGGTCCTTTACGGAGCATGAAGAAACCAACGACTGCAACCAATGCAATAACTCCCAACAGGGTAAGAAATGCAAGCAGCATATTGCTGTTCTGTGATTTTTGTGATGCCATTGTTATTTAGTTATTTAATTGACAATTGACAGTTGACAATTGACAGTTGACAATTGACAGTTGCTATGCAGGTGTGCAAGACAACTCGTTTTCAACTATTGTTATTTACTTATTTAATTTACAGTTTACAGTTATTTAATTTACAGTTTACAATTGACAATCGCAAATTGATAGTTGACAGCGCAGCTAACTGTCAATTGTCAATTGTCAACTGTCCACTATTTAAGTGTTCCCAGTGACTTCTGTAGATATATCTCCGTCAGTTTTACATCTATCTGAGCGTCTATTTTCTCTGATTGGGCAGATAACCAGGCGGTCTGAGCTTCGAGCACGTTGCTGGTAGCTATTACACCTTCTTGAAATCCCAAACGGGCATAACGCAGGTTTTCGTCTGCTTTCTCCTGATTCTTTTCAGCCATTACCAGTTTCTTGGTGGCCTCGTTAACTTTGAAGGCAGCCTGGTTGACCTGTAGCTCTATTTTTTCTTTTGCATCCTCCAACTGATATTGTGCGATGCGGGATTCTGCTTTTGCCGCTTTTACTTTATACATTCCTTCGCCCCAGTGCCAGATAGGTAATTGTACCATAACACCTACGTTCCACATTCCTTTGAATTTGTTTTCAAAGCCGTTAAAGACAGAAGGATTAGTAACCATATAATTCCCCATCAGCGCTACAGAGGGCAGATGTTCGGCACGGGTTACGTTTATCTTCTGTTTGTATATTTGTGTTGCAAGCTCCAGGCTGCGTATCTCCGGACGATTGGCATAAGCTGTGGTCATGTCAAATTGTGCGTTTGATTTTAACAGCGGCAAATCTTCTATGTTTTCATCAGCGAGCACGATGGGAGTAGTTAAATCAAGGCCGCATAGTTGACAAAGCAACATTCTTGAAAGACTGAGTCCATCCTCTACTTTAGTCAGTGTCATTTCGGCTTCGTTAACTTTCACACGTACAGATAATCCATCGGCTTTAGTTGCTACCCCTTCGGCAATCATCTTCTCTACATCACTATCCAGCTTTTGGAGAAGCTCCAGATATCCTTCTGCCAATTTCTTTTTATTCACCAGTGAAACAACTTGCCAGTAAGCCTGGTCTGTACTTAGGATAACTTCTTGTAGACCAGAATGATGTTGTTGGCGCGCCAGCTCTTCAGCGTATTTAGTGATTTTGTTGTAGGCACGGATTTTACCTCCCATATAGAGGGGTTGTGTCAAGGTAATAGCACCTGCATATACATTTCGGGTATCAGTGCGAAAGGCATCTACCAAAGATTCTCCTGCTCCGTTGAGTGCAGGGATCATTTCGTTTCCCATTTGCGTGATAATCGGAGCGAGCTTTTGTGCTAATTCAGGGGGGAGTTGCCCTAAAACGGCTTGTCCGGCTTGTTGTAAAGGGCCACCTATACTGTTTCCCAACCCTGATAGTGCACCCTTTTGAGCATCATTTAATAGCGAAAACTCTTTTTGATTTCTCATGTAGGCTCCCGTTGCCGAGATATTAGGAAGATAATTGGTAAAAGCAGCCTTTCGCTGATAATGTGCAGCATTTATTTTCTCATTACTGATGAGCAACTCTTTATTATTGGCCAAAGCCAATGCACGGCAACTATCTAAGTTGAGTATACTCTGTGCTTTTGTTGAAAAGAAAATGTTTAGCAGAATTGTCAGAATGAATAATTTTTTCATTGCATCTTGCGTATTATAAAGGTGATACTTCTTTTTTTACAACATAAAATTCAAGTACTTTGTTTATGAAGATTTCCTGTTTTTCTCTTGAGATTGACAGAATAATGATTGCATAAACAACGAAACAAAAGTAGAGGCTTTCTATGAATTGGCAAAATGATTTAAGTTTTTTTGAGTATAATAGTAAGGAAACTTCTTTTATCGAATAATAAGACGGAATTACGGAACTAATGATACATACTTTTTGCTATAATGCAAAATAAAAGAGATGAGTAGAAATAATGAAGTTTTGTTTTTTCTACTCACCTCTTTTTTATTCTGCTAAATATACTTGAATTTGTTTCGTTCGATTATTCGCTCCTTGCGTACTATATTATGTTTTCTCTTGGTTGATACTATCTTTTGTATATTGATCTTACTTGCTAAGAGATTTATTCTACTTAGTTCACTACGTTTATTTTTTAATTATCAGATTTAGACACAAAAAAATATAATAAAATACTTTTCTTGTTTAGTATCATTTGTTTTTGGATTGTAATATTAATATATAACCTTAAAATGAGAATTAAAATTAATATATATTGTTTTATATTGAATAATGAAGAACATGAATGAAAAAAGTTAATGGAAGAAAATTTGTATTTGGTACAAAATGTACATCTACGATTAAGGTAATAAGTATTTTGTTAACGTTAAAAAATGCCCAATGAAAAAAAATCTAAAGTACAAGATTGAACTCTTGTTGTTTTCCCTATTTCTTTTTGTTCCATTCTTTACGTATGCTACAGCACAAAATGATGTAACAATAAGTTTGGATTTTACGAATGTTCCTTTAAGTAAAGTATTGAATGAGATCGGTCGTCAAACTTCACTACGTATTGTATACAATACTAAAGATGTGAACCCTGACCAAATCGTTTCAGTGAAAGCGAATTATCAGAAACTATCTTCTGTTATGGCGAATTTACTGGAAAACACTAATGCGACATTTACGGTAAAGAATGATTATCTGGTACTTTATTCTTCTAAAGGTACTAATTTAATTAAAGAAGTAGCTCAGCAGAATAAGCGTATCATTAAAGGTTTGGTTTCTGATAATTATGGAGAGCCATTGATAGGGGTGAGTGTACTAGTGAAAGGAACTGCTACAGGAACCATTACTGATATTAATGGCAATTATTCTATAGAAATTCCAGATGATAAGGCTGTACTTGAGTTTAGTTATATAGGTTATCAAAAGGCTATATTACCAATAGCTGGTACCAGTTCCTTTAATGTTGTTTTAAAAGAAGATACTCAGGTTTTGAATGAGGTTGTTGTGACAGCTATGGGGATTACCCGCGAAGCCAAAACTCTTACCTATGCAGCACAGACGATTAAAAATGATGAAGTAACTCGTATTAAAGAAACCAATTTCATTAATTCACTTCAGGGAAAGAGTGCGGGGCTTACTATAACTCCTAATAATGCAGGTGCAGGTGGTGGAGCTTCTAAAATTGTACTTCGTGGCTCTACTTCTATTCTTGGAACCAATCAACCCTTAATTGTTATTGATGGTGTACCTATGCAAGATGGTATGGGGTCTCAGGTCACTGATGGAATAGCTTATGGTGGTGGACGTAGTAGTGACGACTTACTGTCTACTATTAATCCTGAGGACATTGAGAATATGACTATTCTTAAAGGACCGAATGCTGCTGCACTTTATGGTAGTGCAGCTAATAATGGTGTGATTGTTATCACCACCAAATCTGGCGCTTCCGGTACTGTGAAAGTAGATGTTTCCAGTAGTACATCTGTTGAGACAATCGCTATGTATCCTCATACTCAGCAGCTTTTTGGTATTAGTGATAATAATCAGTGGTCGGCATGGGGACCTGAAATCGGTACACGTTCGGCAGATGATGTGGCGTCTGCTCCATATCTAATGAACTCTGCCCGTAATTCTATAAAAGACTTTTTTAATTTAGGTGTAACGCTTAATAACGGTATAACGCTAAGTGGTGGTACGGAAAATTCCCGTACATATTTCTCTTATAATAATACGTATCAAACAGGACTTATTCCTAATAATGATTTCCGTCGTAACAATGTGATGCTCAAGGAGGCATTCTCTTTGTTTGATAAACGTGTCAATATCAGTACAAGTCTTAACTGGATACATCAAAAAACAAATAATGCTCCGGTAGTTGGTAAGGCTTTGAGTACACTTTATCCATTGTATCGTACTCCTGCTGATATTGATATGCGCTATTTTAAGCATAATTATAAACATATTGGAACAAGAGCGGATAATATAGTAAGCGATCCGGAAAAAGGAAATCCTAAGTTGGCAGGACAACCTGTACAGACTTGGTATTGGTATGATCAATATTTAAATAATCCATATTGGGTAGCTAATATGTATAATGATGTACAGAAGCGTGATCGTATAATGGGGAACATCACTTTGGATGCCATTATCTGGAAAAATATAAAATATCAGACGCGGTTTAGTGTAGACTATGTACTTCAAAATAATCTGAATGAGGAGTATGCAGGAATGAACCGTGTAGGCTTTGATTATGTAGGTGGTAAATATTATTCAAGTGACTCACGTACAAGTGATATTTATAATGACCATATGGTTTCCTATAACGAACGTCTGGATGATAAAGTAGATGTTAATGTAGCAGTGGGTACTAGTTTCACTCGGCATTATAGTCGTAATACATCTATTACTACTAATATTGATACATGTGGTATACCCAATGCATTCGTTCCTCAAAATAGTAAGTATAGTCGTCCTAATAATCCAAATGGTAGTGCGACATCCGCTAATGATAGTTGGAATTATTCTGATTGGAGTACTGCTGTTTTTGCAACAGCTTCTATTGGACTATTTGATAAAGTGTATTTGGACGGTAGTTATCGTTTGGAATGGGCACAATCATTTCAACAATTTACTCAAGGGTCTGGATACAAGTCTTTCGATTATTATTCGGCCGGTGTTAATGTGCTTTTGGATAAATTCTTACCTCGTTTAGAGTGGCTTAATCAGTTAAAATGGCGTGGAAGTTGGTCTGTTGTGGGTAATCCTATTCCCAATACTCTTTTTTCTCGTCAAAGTTATAATTTCAGTAATGGTACTATTAATACTCGTCCACCATTATTTGATGATCCTAAACCTGAGACTACGACTTCGTTTGAAACAGGTTTCGATGTATGGTTATTTGATAATAAATTCAATTTCGATATTACCTATTATAATTCTACACTTCGTAATCAATTTCTTTACGTTAGTACAGCCAATGGTGAATCTAAACCTGTAAATACTGGTAAGATTCGTAATTATGGTCTTGAGTTTTCTGCAGGTTATCGTTGGAATATTAATCATGACTGGCGTTGGCAAACAGGTTTTAATTTTGCTTGGAACGACAATCGTATTTTGGAAACTTATAAAACAGAAAGTGGAGCACCTTACATCGTAGAAATGGGAACCAATGCATTTAAGATTAAGTATATTGAAGGAGGACGTTATGGAGATATTTATGTAAACTCCTTTGCTCGTGATGAAAACGGGCATATAAAAATAAACGGTGCAGGTGATTATGAGAATGCTGTTCCTGTGATGGAGTCTGGCAAATACGAGACTTACGTAGGTAATACTACTTCTCCTGTTACTCTTGGATGGAACAATACTTTCTCTTGGAAGAATTTTAATTTGTATTTCCTAATTGATGGACGTATTGGTGGAAAGGTTATGTCTCTTACAGAACCAGACCTTGATTTATTTGGTCTTTCCGAACGCTCGGCTCACGATCGTTTGAAAGGTGAGCGTGTCACGCAGAACGGGAAAGAATATGTTTTAAAAGAACTTCCTGATGGTTCTGGCAATAAGGTTCCTGTTGAGAACTATTATACCACTATTGGTGCTTATCCTATGGAAGATCATGTTTACAATGCTACCAATTTACGTATGCGGGATATTTCTTTGAGTTATAATTTTTCAAACTTACTTGGTAAGAATACGGGATTGACTGCACAGTTCTCTATAAAAAATGCATTCTTTATTTATAAAGATTCGCCAATTGATCCGGATATATCTGTATCAGCAGCTAATGGTTATTCTGGTATTGATTGTTATTCATTGCCAACTACACGTAGTTATGCATTGACACTAAAATTTAACTTCTAAATAGGTATATCTTCTTAAAAAATAAAATACAAAAATGAAAAAAATAATATATTCAATTGGTTTCATTGCCGGGTCTTTATTGTCAACAGGTATACTAATCAGTTGCGGTGACCAGTTTCAGGAAGAATATCCCTGGATGATAGGCAAGCAGGAGGATATGGATAATAGTGACGAAGCAGGTGCGGGGGCTACTGATATTACTGTTCTTGAAAAAGAACTTCGTGGTGCTATTCCTTTTATGATTAATTATTCTCATGAACCTAATGGCAGTTGGGCTCCTCATAAATATCAATATTATCGTGCCAATAGTGTTGACAACTATGCCGGATATTGGACTACTTCGAAAGGTACTTTTACTTTTGGAGGTCCATTACCTACTCTTTACACATATCCTAATGACTATCTTGGTGGTCCCATGGATAATCAGATTTTCACACAGTCCGTTAACGCTCTTTTTCATGCTACAGAGCTTGGAAAGCCTGAATGGCGTGCTGTCGGATTAATAATTCAAGCGTATTCCGCACATGAAATTGTCGATTTCTATGGAGCTGCTCCTTTTACTGATTGGCGTAACGTAAATCGTATTCCGCCGTTGACTTATGAAAAGGGAGCTGATATTTATGATATTATTTTTAAAGATCTTGATGAGGCTATCACTATCCTTAAAGAACGACAACCATCAAAAACTGAATTAGAGAAAATAGAAGATCCTAATAAGACTATTTCTTATGGTGATTGGCGTCGTTGGGTGAAGTTTGCTAATAGTATTAAACTTCGTATGGCTATGAATATAGTGAAATATGATCTTGGTAAAGCCCAGCAAAAAGCTGAAGAAGCAGTAGCTGATGAGATCGGTGTCTTAACCCAAAACGATGATAAAGATATAGCATATTATCCAACCAGTGAGATTTCATGTTGTTTATGGAGGATTTGTAATGAATGGCACGACCTTCGTCTGGGTGCGTCATTGGAAAATATTCTTAAACACTTTGGAAATCCGTTATTGACACGTTGGTTTGATACGAATGCATATCCTATTAAAGACAAAAATTCGGGTGTGGCGGCTCCTATTGACGTATATGGGATGCGTCCCGGTATTAATATGAGAAATAATAATACGACGGGAAAAGATAAGGGTGGTTACGGCCCTTTTGCTACGCTAACTGATGAATTTAAATATATGCATCAGTCTTTTTTCAAACGTACAGAGTGTCTGTTACTACGTGCCGAAGGTGCTCTAAGAGGATGGAATATGGGAGGAACTGCTAAAGATTTTTATGAAGCCGGTATTCGTCTTGCTTTAGAAGAGAATGGAGTTACTGATCAGAATACGATTAATGAATATATCAACCGGACAAAGGTTAAGGATGTAGATTATAAGGACCCGCTTAATGAAATTCATAATATTAAAGGGCGTGTGAAAGTGGATGTAAAATGGAATGATGCAGATTCTGATGAGCTGAAACTGGAAAAAATCATTACTCAGAAGTATATTGCTAATTTTCCGATGAGCGCAGAGGCATGGACTACATTCCGTCGTACGGGATATCCGCGTTTGTTCCCTGTTTTTCTTAACAATATGCCGGGAGTGGATACTGAACTTCAACTACGTCGGATTCCTTTGGTAGAAACCTCTAATAACACTCTTGAGATAGCTTCACTTGTGGAAGCCCTTGGTGGTCCTAATAACGGTGGTACGCGAGTATTTTGGGATGTGCCGACTGAACAGCGTGGGGAAACGAGTGAAGATAATGATTGTCAGATAGTAATTCCAGTAAACTTTTAATAAATATATCAGATGAAACTATATAGAAACATAATATTCTTTTTGATAGCCATCCTATGTATGGGGATTTTCGTCGGATGTAATGAAGACGATACGCTTGACGGTGCAACTGAGGTATATATAACCCTTAATCCAACGGATATTATTTTGAGAGTGGGTGATACGATAAAAATATCGGCATTAGTTACTAATTTGAGTGGTGATCGCATCAATACACCGGTTGCATGGTCTGTGTTGGATGAAAAAGTTGCAAAAATACTTGGTGATACAGCAATCGTTTGTGTGTTAGGTGCACAAGGGAAAGAGACTAAACTTAAAGCGGAGCTTGTAAATGGTAAATATGCTCTTACTTCTGTGACTGTTACTACCAATCTTCCTAAAGGTATTACTCCTGTAAATGAAGAGGGGCTTGTAATTTCCTCCAAACGTAGTTATGATATTACTCATGATTCTGTATTATTTGCAGTTTCACCTAAAGAACTTCTTGAAGATTTTACACCTCAATATACAATAGAAGGGCTTGAAGAGTACAAAATTCCGATGACAATAGATAAAGAAGCGGGACTTGTGGCGATTCATTATGCTGCCCCACGTAGTGCCGGTGAAGGTAAAATTACTGTTTCGATAGGGGAACAGGCCACCGCTCAGAGTGCAAGTTGCAGTGTTCTATTAATGCCGGTGATTTATGCTACTTTCTATGGTGAAAAATATGCTGATATGCCTTATCTTGATACAAGACCTGATAAAAGTGTACTACCACAATGGTTTGCCTATACTAATGAAACGAATATGGATATAAATTCGGAAGCTACGATACGTGTGGCCATGAATATTGAAAGCGGGGCTAAGGAGGATATTGAAGCTGCTTATAAGGCATATCGTTGGGAAGTAATATCAGGTAGTTCAGTGGTAGTTACAAGAATGGAGGAAGAATTTGTTGAGAACCAAGGGTTTGATGCCGTGTTGACTGTACGTTCGGGGATTGATGAAGGGGAAGCGGAATTTCATTGTATTACTCCGGATACGGTACTGGTGGCAACTTTTACAGTTCAGAATTATAAAACCCGTTATCCTGTAGATGAAATTACAGTAGATCGTTCTTCGGTTTCTATGTCTATGGGTGATGTACTTATGTTGACTACAGGAGTTGTTCCTTCTACTTCTTATGCTTACCATAAACCAAAAGTGATAGCGGAAGATCCTACGGTTGTAGAAGTAGGCAAATATGATGGAAATATGATAACTCTGAAAGGACTTAAGGTGGGTACAACAAAGCTTGTATTGACATCCAGTGACAAGACACTCGAAATACCTGTTACTATTACTGAATCCATCAAGAGTGTATTGTGGGAATCTACTAATAATCGTACTCTGTTTGTCGGCCAGTCTGTTGAGTGGGGTGTTAATGTTACTACAGTTTCAGGTGGGCCTAATCCTTATGATGTGATTTGGAAATCATTTGATCCATCCATACTTACTGCGACCCCAGTAGAAGGAAGTAGAGGTATAATTACTGCTATTGCTGAAGGTACAACTACGGTTAGGGTGGAAGTAAATGGTGTTAGATCTGATGCAGCTTCTGTTAAAGTGATTGGTTTACAGGAGAATCTGTTGTATACTTCTTCTAATACAGATTATGAAAATACCGTTGTGTATTCTGACAAAGATGATCTTGTGATATTGGTTACTCCTGAATCCGGCTATGAACTTATTATGATTACATTGGCCGGTGTGGGTAAAGATGATAACTATGATGGAACTTATTCTGTCAGTGATCACCAAACAGATATTGAAATTGATGGGGCAAAAGTAAGTGCGACTTTAGGAAGTGTGACTATTGCTTCTCACAATGCAGATGCATTGATTTCGTTTGATCTTTCATTTGAAGTTGATAATAAAACATTTACGCTTAAAGCAGAAAATGTATTAGGAGTTCGATAACACATTGGTAGGAGGTTTGAAACTTAGATATTTTGAGCCTCCTGCTTCAATATGAACAAATATTTGAAATTACTTCCAATTTGTTTAAATTAATTATTTTTTAACTTAAAAACTATTCCCATGAAAAGAAATTTACTTTTAATTTCCGGAATTGTGGCACTTTCTTTTTCTGCCAATGCGCAGCAACTGAAAGAAGAGTACATGTTTTGGCCTAATAGCGCAGGTTTAGCTGGCTATGTGAATGATTGGACTCCCGGTACTCCTTTATTTGAAGATGAAAACTTCTACATTTCTCGTGTGAAACCTAAAGAGCGTTTTCGTAATTCTGCAACTCAGATTAATGAATCTTTAACTGAGGCTAATGACAAAAAACTTGTTTTTTGGGTTCCTGTAGGTACTGCTACCGGAGGTAATGTGAATGCACGTCCAAACGGTGTATTTGATTCAGAAGTATTTAGTACATGGTCTTATGTAACTCATTATGGTAACTGGACTTCACCTCATGGTTGGGTACCTGGTGGTTTTGCAGATGTTGCCCATAAAAATGGTGTAGGTGTATCTGGTGTTGCAAGTATTCCTAATGCAGGTATTAGTGCAAATGACGGTGCTTGGGGACAAGCTTTAAATGATCAAGTTGCTCTTGATAATGAAAAATTGGCAAAATTTCTTTATTATCATGGAGTAGATGGACTTGGTTATAATTCAGAGTTTTATGGTATGGCCAGTGCTTTACCTCTTCTTCGTACTCAACATGAATTTATTCATAAATATCTTGTTGAGCATGGTAATCAATTGGCAGAAAACTTCTGGTATGACGGAACCAATGATAATGGTGGTATAAGTTTCGATACAGGTATTGGTAATCATAATAAAGAAACATTTGGAGATGGTGAACATATACGTACATCTCTTTTCTTTAATTACAATTGGTGGAGTTCAAGAGTATTAAATTCTCTTTCCAATATTGAAACTGTTGCTCCCGGTCGTAATCCATTGGATATTTATGCCGGATTCAATATGCAGGGAGGAGATCCTTCTACTTGGACTACTCTTACTCAGTATCCGATGTCTATTGGTCTGTGGGGAGCTCATGATTACAACATGCTTTGGGCCGGACGTTCTAAAAAAGGTAGTTCGGACATGGCTAAACAGGCTACATACCAAGAGATTCTTGATATGTTTTTTACTAACGGTAATCGTAATCCGGTGAAAGAAATCGAGGTTTATAATTCACGTAGTCACTTCCCCGATGAAAAGTGGTTTGGTATGTCAGCATTTATGTCTGCACGCAGCTCTTTGAAATGGGATCTTTCTGAAGAACCGTTTGTAACATTCTTTAATCTTGGTAATGGTCGTTTCTTCAATTGGAAAGGTGAACGTCAGAATAACAATGAATGGTATAATATAGGTGTACAAGATTATCTTCCTACGTGGCGTTATTGGTTTGCTTCTTCATTCATGGGTAAAGAGACTGTGGCTAATGGATTAGATGCCCAGTTTACGTGGGATGATGCTTATGTAGGTGGTTCTTGTCTTCGTATCTTCGGATCGAGTGCTAATGAATATCTGCATCTTTTCAAAACAGAGTTTGGGTTGAAAACTAATGATGTAATTACTGTTCGTTATAAACTTGTGAATGGACAGACTGATGTTAACTTGATTTTATCTGCTAAAGGTAATGAAATAGAAATTTTGCGCGAAAGTAATCTTAAGATAATTTCTGCTTCAGACAAGGCCGATGATGAGGTTTGGGTTGAAAAGACATTTAAAGTTAGCGGTACTCTTATAGCACTTAATAATAAAGAGATCGCGATGATTGGTCTTCATTTTACGAATGCTGAAAATCTGGAACTCTATCTTGGAGAGTTTTCTATTACCCGTGGTGCAGTTACTGTTCCTTCCAAACCTGAAATTACTGTAGCGAAAGTACTTGGTAATCACTATAAAGGGGTTGATGCTAAAGTGATTTTCAATATGGCTAACAATAAAGAAACCGGTTCTCCTGTTTATAATATCGATGTAAACGCTTCTATGTTTAAGTTGTATGCACAACAAGAAGGTGGTGAACCTGTATTTATGGGTATTACTACTTCTTGGGCAGGTATGTATTATTCTATTCCTACTGACATGGAGGGAGTACAACGTATACGTCTTGGTGTGTCGGCTGTATCGGTTGATACTAAAACTGACTCTGAAATAGCATGGAGTGACTATATGGATATGGGTGACTATACTACTATGGATGATATCCAGATTAATAAAACTACAATTAAACCAGGTGAAGATTTTGAAATCTCTTATGTAGATCCTCGTCATGCTGCTGCTGACTGGAAACTTTATAATAGTGATGGTAATGTTGTGGCCCAAGCAAGTGAAACTGTTAAATTTTCTGTAGCAAATGGTATTGAAGAACTTGGCGGATATGATCTTGAGGTAATCGAGTCAAACGGTACCCGTCGTTTTAATTATTACGTACAGATTACAGGTTGGGATGTAGGTGCTTTGCCTCAAATCCAAAGCTTGACAGTTGGTAGTGAGGAAGCAGGAGAATCATCTGTTAAAATCGAAGTCGGTGATAAATTGACTCTTGGCTATACAGGTAGAAAAGCGAATGGTGCTGCATCACGTGGTGTAGAAATTGATGAAGGTTGGGTAGGTGGCCCGGTTCAACCCTTAGGAATAGGTTCTTACCAGTCATTCTCTGTGTCTGCATGGGTAAGATTTACCTCTTTACCAGGTAGTACGGCATTCTTTAGTATTGAAGACCGTACAGCTACTTGGCCTGTTAATAACTGGGGTTGGTTCTGGTCTAATATTAACTCTGAAGGTAAATTGGATTCATATACTTTCCGTAGTTCAACTGCCGGTGGTTCTGCTGAACTTAAATATGTATTCCCTGAAACTATAGTTACACCTAATGGATGGAATCACATTGTATTGACATTTGAATACAACGAGGATAGTAAATTCCGTTCTAAATTCTATCTTAACGGTATTTTGCAGGAGTCCACATGGGAGTTTGCTAATGCAAAAGGAACAACCGAAGATTGGTGCTCTATACGTTTTGCTCTTCCTTCCACCTATTGGATGGGCTTAGGTGGAGGTCGTGGATCGAATCCTACTTTCAATAATGGTATAGTGGACGAATTGCAGGTTTGGAACGGAGTTATGAGTGAAGAAGATATTCAGGCTTCTAAAGCTGGGCTTAATGCTGATAATCTTCCGGAAAATGTATTGGCTTATTGGGATTTTGATACAGATACAGATGAAAGTAACTTCTTTGCAGCGAAGGGTACTAAACCTGAAGCGAAGGCTTGTGTATTTAAAATTGCCGCAGGAGAATTGGAAGGCTCAGGAACTCAAACTCCTCAGAATCCTCTTTATATTTCCGGTACTCCGTTTATTCCCGGATCTGCATATAAGATCGAAACATTACCTACGTGGAAAACTAAACGTGCTATAATCAGTGACGCTACCGGTAATGATATTGTTGGTTCTGCTAAGCTTACTTATGCAGAGAAAGGTGATTATACTGTAACTTTGACACTTGAAAACACACTTGGATTAGATTCTAAGGATTATCCGGTATTCTCCGTTATTGATCCTACGGGAATTGAAGAAAAAGAAGCGGGTGAGCTGCATACTTATACCGTAGATGATGTTCTCTTTGTAGAATTTGCTGAAGATGGTAACTATCAGGTTGCTGTGTATAATGTTTCCGGAATGCTTGTTACCCAGAAGGCAGAGGCTATTTATGCAGGTCAAAACATGCGTATTACTCTTGGAACTAATGGAATTTACTTGATTAAAGTAATGAAAGAAGGTAAAGAGGTTCGTACAATCAAAGTTCTTAAGAATTGATTTGCTATAAGATTAAATATTATTTGTAATAAATAGAGACTGAAAACATCTCTGTTGAGTTGGACGAATTAATATTTCTAACGAGTATAAGAGCCTGGTATTATACCGGGCTCTTTCCTTTTTTACATATTAATATTTTGATAATATAGTAGTTTCCTTATTTTTTTATTTGTCGATTTAAATTCAATAGGACTATTGATTGGTAACATTACCTCTTCAAATGTTTTATATAAACACGATTGTATCATCCTTTAAAACTTACGTTTATGAAAATCACAAAAATTATGTTATTACTTTTGGTCTTTTTATGTACATCCAACCTATGGGGGCAATTGAATAAAGATTGGCCTCAAAACCTTATTACGGAAAATAGAGTCATAAAAGAGATGAAAATCTATGTATCTAATCCCAACTGGAATGGGATGTTGATTATAGAATTAGATGGAAAACCATTGTGTACGGATTATGGTCAAGGAATATTGCTGTTGACTGGTCAGAATTTAATTGAACGCACAGCAGAAATTGATGTTTATTCAGGTGGTATACTTTCAATTCGAGCTTACAGAGACGGTATAGGAAATACCAATGTAATTTCATTGATAATTCCAGAAGATGAAATAGATCCAATATTAATCGTAGAATGTACCCCTAGTACCCATCTTCCTCTAAAAGCATATTTCGGCAAATACTGATAATTGTAAGATACTTATTTGAATAAACAGGCTGTTCGGAAAGTTTTGGTGATTAATTACGGAATCATCTTGGAGCTGACTAAAAAACTTTTCTTGGAAAAAGATCTTTTATCCGCTGATATGAGAGAATTTTAAAATATATCTGGACAGCCGGGCAATATAAATATACGAATCACATTTGTCATTATATACAACGTCCCATTACATATATTGTTATTTGCAATAACATATATTGTAATGGGACGTCAAATATATTGGTATTTTCCTTACAAAATCATTTTTTGAATAAATACTTTAATTGTTTGTCATACCTTTGGCGTATGGAAAAGCATTTATTCGAGGGTGAACCGTTGTGAACCAATCATAGTACCATCTGCAAAAATATCTACGCGGTATGTACCAGCAGAGAGATACTCTTCTACATTCCAAAAAACGGTGATGGGCTGTTCTTCTCCGTTGTATTCAATATACTTTTTGATAGAATAGGGGAGTGAACGGTTTTCATATTCAAACGTATTGGCAGCGTTCTTTGTCAGCACTTCATTGTTGGGCTTGTAGATATTGATATACAATGTACGTTCACCTGTTTCTGCAGTAATGTTCTTGACAATGGTAAAACCGATAGTAAACTTTACTACATCTTTTACCTTTTTCACTTTCTTGTCACGTTTGTTCTTGGGTTCTACCCAAATATTGGTAGCATCCAGTTGAGCAGCCAGAGTTACTTTCTTATTCAGATTCTTCTTCTCTTCCGACAGATTGTTTATCTGGCGTGAAGCAGCGTTATATTTCTGTGTTACTTCAGCGATCACTTGTTTCTGTTGGTTGGTCAGTTTATTGAGTGAGTCAATCTGGTTGATATAGCCAATCATAATTTTACGTAACGAGCTTAACTCTTTTTTCAGACGGCGAATTTCAGTGGCGTTACTACTCTTGACTGTACGTAGCTCTTCAAGAAGACGCTGGGTTTTAATCTGCTCCTGCTCTAATAAGACGGACAGTGAATCATTGGATACTGTAAGTTTCAGTTCATCATATTGCTGGGCAAAACGGGTATATTCGTTTTCCAGATCCTCTTTCTCAAGAGCAAATTCTTCAACCAGTTCGCGATTATTCTGCTTTTCGGTGAACAGTAGATACGTGATGCCGACAAGAGCAATCACCAATACCGATACGGCGATAATGAGCAGGGTCTTTTTATTCATGTTTCTTTAGTTAGATGATAATTCGCCGCAAATTTAATCATTTCACTACATAGTAACACAGCGTTTCACGTAGTTTTTTCTTTTAAGAGTTTGTTTAAGTTTTCTTTTCCTGAACACGTAAGTTAATAATCGGATGAATTGTAGCTGTTATTCGGACGGAGTACGATTGGCACTCGGATGAAGTGTAACTACTGATTTAATAAAAGAGAAGTATTAGTACAACTACATATTGGCAGGAGTTGTCTCTTTAACTAAAATTATTACGGAAATATTTCTTTAATAACGATTATCGTTGTACTTTTGTCGTCGCAAAAAGATGGAACTAATTATCAACTTTTTAAAATATAAGTATTATGTCAAAAGTAACCGTAGTAGGCGCAGGTAACGTAGG